>NZGF01000045.1 GCA_002690915.1 Crocinitomicaceae bacterium | reverse complement strand
TGGTCCAGATTTCTTCCTATTGATCCCATTTGCTGTCGCCCATGAAATACGCTGTTGCACTATGCTTTATTGCAGGCTTGTCAAATGGATTTTTTGGCCAAGGCGATGATGTTTTCCCCATCTCGAGCACCAGACAATTTCAAAGTCCCGTTTCCATGTTGTGGGCAAGCCCCAGCGACGGCAGTCCATCTGAGCACGTGCTCACCCCCCAAGGGACTTCCGCCCCTGTGAAGGGGAGTCACTTTGGTTATACCCATCCCCATTTTTTGGGCGATGCTTCGACCCAAGACACAGCCGTTTTGGCAAGGAGCAAAGCCCTTGGCCCATCTTTCGTGAGGTTTCCTGGAGGAAATGGTAGCAACAACTACTTCTGGGATGGCAACCTTCCCGTTGCCATTTTGCAAGACGACGTCGTAACGATCGATGACTTGATTGATCCCGATGAATACAACATGGGGACCAATGAGCTTTTTCAAGTCTGCGATTCCACTGGGGCAGAGCCCGTTCTTGTGGTCAATTTCTCCTATGCTCGCTATGGCCCCGGTGAGGACCGAGTGGCTCAAGCGGCAGGTTATGCAGCCGATTGGGTGCGGCACGTGAACCACACTTTGGGCAGGAATGTGCGCTATTGGGAGATAGGAAATGAAAATTACGGTCCATGGCAGGCCGGCTACATGGTGGAGGGGGAGCAGATCACGGGGACCATGTACGGTCAGATTTTTCGGGTGTTTGCAGACTCTATGAAAGCCGCCGACCCCACCATTCATCTGGGAGCGGTGATTTACCCCTTGGACGAAGACTACGACGACTGGACGGCAGAAGTGCTGCCTCAGGTACAAAACGACGCAGACTTCCTCATTGTGCATGATTATTTTGTCAGGAATCCCAATGAAAACAGCATCTCCTACGGCCAAATGATGGCAAGCGTTTCGGAAGTGTCGGAAGATGCGGCGTCCGTAAGGTCAATGGTGTCGCAGTACACCTCGCAGCCATCAGACCATTTTGCATTGGCCTTTACTGAATACAACTCGAACACAGGAAATCGAGAGGTGGCGATGGCCAATGCGTTGTTCATTGCCCGTGTTCTTCTTGCTCAAATTCAGGAGGGCTTTGATTTGTCCATGATTTGGAATTTGCAAAGTGGGGTCGCCGCAGATGGAGGCAGTCATGGTTTGCTGGCCAAAAACAGCCCACATCAACCTAACGGATCGCCCCGGCCCGCTTACCTCGCGTGCTGGTTGCTTCAGAAATATTTGGGGGTCTCTGTCGCACCGTTTGATGTGGACATTTCAGGAATGTATGGAGTGGAAACAGAGCACGCCAACGGCACCAAAGGGGGAGTGCTGATCAATACAGATTCGCAAGCCCATACGTTGACATGGGACTCGCCATCCTCGTTGTCGCCCTTCGTGCATTGGGACGTTCTGCGAGCGACTCATGAAACCTCCAAACTCGTGATGTTGAATGACATCACTCCTGCCAGTGTGGAGGGAGGACCTGTTGCCCCCGAGCGAATGCTTGGAAGAGGAACCCTGCAGTCTGGTGCAGTCACCTTCACGGTGCCTCCTTATTCGATTTTGGCTTTTTCCCGGGCCTCCGCCCCGGAGGTTGAAACGATAGTGGCCTGTGAGCCTTACTTCCTAGATGACCAATTGTACACTTCCTCTGATTTGGTTTCAACATATGATTTTGATGCGGAAACGGGGGTTGCTGTCCCATTGCAATACGAGTTGATTGTGGCTGAACCCGGTTATTGCAGCACTGAAGGTTGTATGGATCCAGCCTTCATTGAATTCGATCCTTTTGCTGTTGCTGACAATGGCGCGTGTCAAACCCCAGTGGTGTTGGGATGCACATACGCTGAGTCGGCCAATTTTGAGCCAATGGCAAACGTCGATGATGGATCTTGCATGATGATGCTGAACGAAGATTGTCCAGAGGATTTGGACGGCGACGGTGCCATAAGCACATCAGACTTGCTCATCCTTTTGTCTACATTTTCTGTGATTTGTCAATGAAGCCCCAGACCACTCGCGCAGCTTGGATGTTGTGCATGATGTTGGGGCTTTTGGTTTCCCATTCGTCATTTGCGCAGCGTGCACCCATGCATGGAAATCCTGGCTGGTTTCTCGACGACTGGCAACCCAAAAAGGCAAAGTTACCTAGGCATGTGGAGCGCGCGACAGCGCCAGAGTTGTCTCCAGATGTTCATGCTTCGGTGGACTTGGCGGTCCCACTGACCAAGGTGAGCAAGTACATCTTTGGAAACAACCTTGGCATTTGGGTCAACCGCTCGAACGTCAACAAAGAGGAATTTCTTTTGCCACTGCGTGACATGGGCATTTCTGTCATCAGGTATCCAGGTGGGAATGCGTCGAATGACTTTTTCTGGGACGCCTCAACCAGAGCCGAGTGTCCTCCGGGTGTTCCCGATACCATTTGGAAAAACAACGGCAGGCAAACGCCACCAAAATTGGGGCGTCAAGGGAACTTTAAATTCAGCCCAGAGCACTACTACGAGCTGATGATGAGCACTGGATCGACGGGGTCTGTTTGTGTCAATTACTCCTATGCTTTGTACGGGGAAGAAGAAGATGAGGACGTACGCGTCGCACTTGCGGCCAAGTATGCCGGGGATTGGGTGCGACACGCGAATCTAGAAAACAAGCTAGGCATCAAGTTTTGGGAGATTGGCAATGAAAATTGGGGCCCATGGCAAGCCGGTTACAATGTACCAGGTCGCGGCAGCATCAGCCCCAAGAAATACGGGGAGCATTGCAGAATCTTCATTGAAGAGATGAAGGCTGTGGATCCTTCCATCAAAGTGGGTGTGGTGGGTTACCAAAAGCCCAAATCGAACAACCCAATTCAAAAGAGGTGGAACGAGGAAGTCTTGCCTGAAGTGGCAGACGTCGCCGACTACATCATTTTGCATGATTATTTCACGGAATTCAATGCAGTGTTGACGCCGGAGGAAATGTTCGCTTCTGTCGATACTGCGTATTCACATATCAATGTTGTGAATCAAGCGTGGTCCCAAACCGTTGGTGATTTTTCGATGCCAATGCCTATTGCGCTCACTGAATTCAACACCCGCAGCCGTGCAACCATCAGCGAAATGGATGGGGCCACCAATGTGTCGCATTCGGCGGGGCTATTCATTTCGCACGCTTTGGGAGAGTTCATCCGCCAAGGATACGGATCAGCCATGATGTGGGACCTTTCCAACGGCTACGCAGATGGAGAGGACCATGGCGTATTTGCATCTCCAAAGGAGCGTGATGTCCCAGTATTGACTCCCCATCCGTCGTTCTACCATTATCATTTGTACCACAGATGTTTTGGCGACACCTACCATGACGCTCCTACAGATCACCCCCAAGTGAGGGTTCACGCCTCGAGTTTTTCAACGGGAGAGGCTGGTTTGGTCATCCTGAATGGCAGCAATGAGCCCCACGTTGTGGAAGTTGAGCTGAACAACATGGAAGAAGCAAATACGGCCTACCAGTATCTCGTGCACAATGACGACCCCTTGTCCCGCAAAACCTACATCAACGGAGTGACGGGACCCCATGCTGCGGGAGGACCAGAGAAATACTGGAAAATCCCTGCTCGATCTTGGAAGCTTGGCACCGACAAATTGGTGGTGTCATGCCCCCCTTTTAGCGCCAATTACATCATGGTCAAATGATGGACTTTGAGGTTTGTTTGTCAGGGATGTCGCCACCTTGTTCCTCCAGACAAGAGGAGAAATATATTCAATCCGGAAATCATGAATAGAGTTGTCGTCATGGGTGTTTTGCTTGTTTTGTTCTGTGTTGGTTGGGTTCAACTTGTTCCTGTTGTAGAAGAAGAATCAAGTCGCACGGAGGAGCCGGTGAATGTTTTGTTTGTGGCCTTGGACGATTTGCGCCCAGAATTGGGTTGTTATGGCAGTGACTTGGCCATCACGCCCCATTTTGATGCTTTTGCAAAAGAGGCCTACTTGTTTGAAAGGGCAGTGTGTGCAGTCCCGGTTTGCGGTGCCTCACGTGCATCCGTGATGACAGGTCTTCGCCCAAATGGCAGTCGATTCAGGACCTTTTCATCACGGGCGGATGAGGATGCGCCAGACGTGCCGACCATGGGGGCTTGGTTCAAGTCCAATGGGTATTTCACAGCATCGAATGGCAAGATTTTTCACAAAAATCAGGATTCAAAAGAGAGTTGGAGTGAAAAGCCGTGGAGGCCTGAACGAGACTTCCGTGATTATCAGAACCCGGACAACATCGCAGTTGCCGCGGCTCAAGGCCATGGGCCTGCCACAGAGCGCGGCCAGACTTCGGCTGTATATGCGGACGATTTGACCTTGGCGAAGACCTTGGACGACCTTGAGAGACTGGCCAAAATGGAGCAACCCTTTTTTTTGGGAGTGGGTTTTTTCAAACCTCACCTTCCTTTTTGTGCTCCTCAGCGTTTTTGGGATCTCCACAATCCTGACTCCATTGGTCTTGCGGAGAACCGTTATGCCCCACTTCATGCACCAGAAGCAGCGATGCATTCCTTTGGTGAATTAAGGGCTTACCAAGACATTCCAAAAGATGTCAATCAGGACGTCCCTGATTCCATGCAAGTGGTGCTACGACATGGATACCAGGCATGTGTGAGTTATGTGGACCACCTGTTTGGGCAGCTGATCCAAAAGCTAGAAGAAACGGGAATGGCAGACAACACACTTGTGGTTGTTTGGGGAGACCATGGATGGCAATTGGGGGAACACAGTTTGTGGGCAAAGCACTGCAATTTTCAGACATCATTGAAAGTGCCTTTGCTCCTTCGTCTTCCAGGTCAGAAGTCGGGTCAACGCGTTGCGCCTATGGTGGAGCTGACGGACTTGTACCCCACCATTTGCGCCATTGCAGGATTGGATGCCCCAGAGCATCTTCAGGGAACGGATTTGGAGCTCGACATGAGTGAGTTTGGTGATGCCAGCAACCGCGTGACCTTCTCGAAATTCCACGGCGGAGAAACCGTCACAACAGAGCGATACAGTTACACGGAGTTCAGACAAAAAAAATCAGGTGAGTTGCGCGGCTTGATGCTTTTTGATTTGTCAACCGATCCGGACGAAAACTCAAACGTTGCAAGCTCTTCTGAATATTCGGGAGTTCGGATGTCCTTGTCGCTCAAGTTGGACTCACTCAGACAGTTGACAAAGGGACTTTGATTGCATCGCCAAATCATAGTCGGTTTTGTTGGCCTCCTGAGCTGCTTGGTCCAATGAAAGCAAAGAAAAAAACCCTTGACAACAAGTCAAGGGCTTTTCAAATGAGCCTTGCTTTAAGACGTCCTCAGTCTTCAATGCACCGAACGCTGCAACCGGTGACATCCCAGTAGGATTGGCGGGTAAGTTGATTCGAGCCAGAGCCAAGGGTACGCTGCATGACATCTCCACTGGAGGTGGATGTCGAACTCCAGTAGGTTCCAAAGTAATTCAAGCTGTAGGTGCCTCCGTCCGGCCAAGCATGACCTCCCCCGGAACCATTGAAGCCATAAGTGTCTGTGCCATTGCCGCTCTGAGCCCATCCGGATTCAGCCTTCAAGACTTCGCCCATTCGCTTGCCTTGTCCAGCAATGACCAAATATGACTCCAGTTCCATCCAGTCCAACTCTGTTGGTACGTGCCACCCTGCAGGGCACAAGCCACCATGTTGGGTCGTCGTTGCAGCAATTCCGTTGTAGAGGTACCCTTGGGCATTGAAAGTTGAAGAAGAAGTGTTGTAGCTCGTAAGGGAAGGGGTGTCCAGATTCGGGAAGTTTGCAGCTTGTTCTTCCGGGATTTCAGTGCCGTCCCGGTATACGGTCGAGCGAAGATTTGCTGCAAACCAACATTGGCCTCCAATCGCCACAACGGGGTAGTCGTAGTTGTCAAAGTTCAGGCTTGAAACACAATCAGCAGTCGTTGCCGCTGGATCGTATGCACAACTTCCGTCGTCCAAAGTTGCCAATGGGTCAAAATTCAACGCATCTGAATCGGTGCATCCTGCACAACTTGTGAAATCACAAGATCCATCGTCGACAACGGCATCGGAATTGAAGTTGCATGCCGTTTGGTAGGTGCAACCTTCCTCTTTGCGACATCCAAAGAGAACGACAGCAGAGAACAAGGTGAGTGCAAGAAAAAGATGTTTCATGCGGCAATTTTAAAACCCAAAACACGCAATGACAACTTGCAGAAGAAAAATGATTTTGCATGGCTTCATTTGGAGCCGCACGGTCAAGGCATGCCGTTGGCCTGATTAGCGCTGAGCGTCGACCTGTATTTTGGCAGCGACAGCTTTTGCGCGTCTTACGAGTTCAGTGACGTCGTCGCCTGGATCGCCATGGATCACTGCCAAGGCCATTCGGCGGTAAGGCCGAACGGTCGGCTTCCCAAACACCCGAAGATCGCTGTTGGGCGAGGCCGCCGCTGCAGCAAGTCCTGTGATGACAGGGGTGGAGCCTGCATGGGATGCGAGCGATTCGGGGGCCAAGACCACCGCACTGGCCCCAGGCCGTTGTTGAACTATGGTGGGCACGGGCAGCCCAAGGACGGCGCGGGCATGCAGTTCGAATTCCGTGAAGTTTTGGGTCCCGGCCAATGTCACCATGCCCGTGTCGTGGGGTCTTGGGGACAGTTCAGAGAAGTAGACCTTGCCCGACTCGCCGCTCTTGGGATTTTGGATGAAGAACTCCACCCCCCAAATGCCGCTGCCACCGAGTTCAGCCGTGACTTCGGCCGCCATGGTTTGGGCTTGCTGAAGCAAGTTGGGCTCCATCACCGCGGGCTGCCAGCTCTCTTGATAATCGCCGCGCTCCTGCCTGTGTCCAATGGGTGCGCAGAATAGGGTGTCCCCATGGTCTTGTGTCAAGGTGAGCAAGGTGATCTCATAGTCGAAGTCGATGAACGCCTCCACAATGATTTCGGCCAAGTCGCCCCGTGAGCCTTCCAAAGCGGTTTCCCAAGCCTTTTCGACATCAGTCTCGGTGCGGATGAAGCTCTGGCCTTTGCCGGAACTTGACATCAAAGGCTTGACCACACAGGGCATGCCCACGGCTTCTACCCCGGCTTGGAGTTCGTCAAGTGACGTCGCGTATTTGAATGGGGCCGTCTTCAGCCCGAGTTCATTGGCCGCCAAGTCACGGATGGCCCGACGGTTCATGGTGAAATGTGCCGCCTTCGCTGAAGGCACGACGCGGATGCCTTGCTTCTCGTATTCGTAAAAGCGCTCGGTACGGATGGATTCAACCTCGGGCACCACGATGTCAGGTTGGTGCTTCGCGACGATGGTGTCGAGCGCTTCTCCGTCGAGCATGGAAATCACTTCAAAGTTGTCGGCCACCTGCATGGCAGGTGCGTCAGCATAGGCATCAACGGCAATGACATGTTGGCCCAAACGTTGAAGGGCGATGACAACCTCCTTTCCGAGCTCGCCCGAGCCGAGGAGCATGATTTTTTTCTGCATGACGGCAAGTTAGCACGGCACCCTCGTCGAAGCGAGGCATTCGTCGGCTCGGGTTTTATCCATGTTCGTTCGAATCGAGGTTGATGCTGTTCGTCTTCTAGCTCGTTGGGTTCAAGACGCCTGCGGTAGTTATCTTTGAGTAGACGTGAAGCAAACTACCTAACATCGGCACAGGTGACCAGTCTTACAAAATTCAAATACAACACTATGAAACTCTTTCGCACCAACCAGAACAAATCCGAACGAATCACGCGATTGATCATCTCGCTCTTTTTGTTGCCTTCATTTGTTGTGCTTGAGCCTTCTTGGTACTCTACACTTTTGGGCACTGTTGGGGTCATTTTGTTGTTCAACGCAATTGTCGGCACCTGTTTCATCTATCGGTTGTTTGGTGCCAGCACCTGTCAGGTCTGAGGCCTCGCTGGCATTCACCTTTGAACTTTGTTGAGTAGAAAGTTGCTGCACTACTTTTGCAAGCGTTTCAAAAAATGAATGGCTCTATTGATCATCCAATGGATGGCCGACGGCATTTTGAGCAAACCACGGAATAAAGCACTCGAAATAAGTCACCAAAAGGGCGGTCAGAATGAAGCGGATCAATGCGTACAAAAGGTTGTTTGAAGTGGAAGGGGACATTGATCTCGGGGCACTCAAAAAGACCCAATGATCGTCAGCAACTTGAAGGATGTCACTCTGCGTGATTGGACGGAAACGCTTCAGAGGAAGGCTTCCATCCGTCGTGCTTTTCTTTTCGTGTTCATTGAAGAACTGCCAGCCCTCCAAGTCTAATTGGACAGCTCTGATGACTCCGATGTTGTCAATCGGCAATGAATCAATTTGTTCACTCAAAAGCAACTTAACACCATTTGCAAAGGCGTCGGTCGCGGATTCTTGGTCGCTCAACGAACCCACGCCGAAGGTCAAAAGGAGTAGGCAAAGTTGGAGTCGAAAAGGACTTGTCGTGGGCGCAAAATAACCGAAGGAACCTTCGTC
>NZGF01000044.1 GCA_002690915.1 Crocinitomicaceae bacterium | reverse complement strand
GGCGACCCGAACAATTTTAATGACCGCTTCTTACCTACAGTTACGGAAGCTCAGACGCTTTCAACTTGCTTTGGTGAGTGTTCTGAGGATGGATCATGTGCTGCACCGCCAGTGATGGTTGACGTCCAGTTTGCCATTGACATGAACAACAGTGGATACCCGAACGCGGATTACGACAACATCGTGATCAACGGAAGCTGGAACGGCTGGGGTGGCTGGGGTGTTACCCTCGGAGACGATGACGGCGACGGCATCTTCACGGGCACACTGAACATCGAAGACGGTGCGAGCTTTGAATTCGTCATTGCCGCAACCGGTCCAGCTGATGGTTGGTCTGGATGGGGTACGGTTTTCAATGCACCAGAAGAATGTGCGGTTGCTCCAAATAATTACGGTGCTACAGCAGCCGAAGGATTGGTTGTTGCTTACTGCGCAGGCTCTTGCTCAGCAACGTGCCCAACACCAGGTTGCACCGACCCATTCTACGCTGAATTTGATATGGAAGCTACCGAGGACGATGGCTCATGCATGACGCCAGTGGTGTTTGGATGCATTTACGATGCAGCTGACAACTACGACGCAGCAGCCAACACCGACGACGGTTCTTGCGAATTCACGTTAAATGCCTGCCCAGGTGACTTGGATGGCGATGGTCTGGTGGCAACGCCTGACTTGTTGCAATTTTTGTCTGTCTTCGGTACAGACTGCAACTAAGAGCAGCAACGAAAAAATAAAATATGGAAAGCCGGCTCCTTCATTGGAGTCGGCTTTTCTACTTATACGCAGCTTGCATTCTGCATATATTTGTTCTGTGAAGAAATTAGCTACAGCACGACTGCCCATTCCCAATGCTCAATTCACGCTAATAGCATTCGGAGAGGAGAAAGAGCGTTATCCACACGTGGCTCTTGTGGCGGACTCGACGGACAAAGCCCTTGTACCGTTGGTGCGCGTCCACAGCGAGTGCATGACTGGCGATGTGTTCGGTTCAACACGATGCGATTGCGGCGAGCAGTTGGACTTGTCTTTGGACCGCATAGGAGCGGAAGGGGGCTGCCTGGTATATTTACGTCAAGAAGGGCGAGGCATCGGACTGGTTGAAAAACTGAAGGCTTACAACCTCCAGGATGAGGGCCTGAACACCGTTGAAGCGAATGTGGCCTTAGGACACCAAGCGGATGCTCGATCTTTCGATGTGGCGGCAGATATTTTACGCGCGCTGGGTATGCAGGAAGTTAGGCTGCTGACCAACAATCCAAAGAAAGTCAAGGAGCTCGAAGAAAACGGCATCCGTGTCGTGAAGCGCGAGCCCATAATAATCGCTCCAATTAAGGAAAACGAGGCCTACCTCGCAGTCAAAAAAGCGGCGATGGGGCACTGGCTTTAAACTGCGGAAATCACATTGAAATCGCGTGCATGAGTTCCATGCAGACAATGGCTCCGACCGTCCCCACCGCATAACCTAACACGGCCAACAGCACACCCACTGGCGCGAGGGCCGGAGAGAACGCGCTGGCTACAATGGGCGCACTGGCTGCACCGCCCACGTTGGCTTGAGAGCCGACCGCGACAAAGAA
Source organism: Crocinitomicaceae bacterium (assembly GCA_002690915.1). Taxonomy (GTDB): domain Bacteria; phylum Bacteroidota; class Bacteroidia; order Flavobacteriales_D; family Sanyastnellaceae; genus UA16. The sequence goes on along the minus strand of NZGF01000044.1, from coordinate 39,464 downwards.
GAAGGGGGCCTTGATGATTTTGGCGACGCTCAAGAGCACGATGATGTGTGTGAGCATCCAAATCAGCCCGATGAGAATGACTGACCAATACACGTCCCAATTGTGGTACAACTCCACGACGTTCATTTTCATGCCAATAGTAGCAACAAGAATGTACAGAAAGACGCTTCCCAGCTTGCTTGCTCCTGCACCCTCATAGTTACGGAGTCGGGTGAAGCTCAAACCAATTCCCACCGCCGTTGCTGTGACCACGATCCAGAAGAATCCTTGCTCCAGGCTGCTCAGGAATTGAACGAAGCTGTCTGGATTTCGCTCGAGGATTCCTCCGAACCAATCTTTGAATGTCGGGCCCAATGTGTCTGCGGAGATGTGGGCAACCGCTACTGATCCGAAGGCGACACCGCCGATGATCATCAGGTCGTTGAAGGACGGCACACGTGCGATGCCCAACTGGAAAGCTTCGACTTTCTTTTTCAGTTCGTCCACCGCTGAAGAATCTGCCTTTAGCCGGCGGTCTAACGCCGCACTCATGCCTGCCCCAACGAGCAAAAAGGGCATCCACAGGTTCGCGACGAAAACATCTACAATGAGCATGGCGGAGAATTGGTCGTCCGTGGTCATGGAGATTTCTTTCAATGCTGCCTGGTTGGCACCTCCGCCAATCCAGCTTCCAGCGACCGTGGACAGTCCCCGCCAAAAAGCATCCGGTGCATCGCCTCCCAATACTGCAGGTTCAACAAAACTCACGGCCCACAGCGCCAACGGACCGCCGATGATGATGCCGATTGTCGCTGCGAAAAACATGATGATGGCTTTGGGGCCAAGGTTCCAGATGCCTTTGAGATCGATGCTCAAGCAGAGCAGGACCAAGCTGGCTGGCAAGAGATACCGTGAGGCGACGAAGTACAGGTTAGACGATTCGCCGTCCACCAAGCCAAAGCTGTTGTACATAGCCGGCAAGAAATAGCAGACGAGCAGAGTGGGGATGATGGTGTAAAACCGCTTCAACTGAGGAAGGGTGCTGCTGTAAAAGACCAGGGCCAAAGTAGAGACCAGCAAGCCAAGTACCACGGCGTCGTTTGTAATCAATGCGTCCATAGAGCGCAAACTAATGAATTTCTGCAACCGATGGGCATGAAAAAACCCCGGCAGGACCGAGGTTTTTCATCAAGCTGTGGGGGTGATCACTGGAAGGAAATCAACTCCACTTCAAAGATCAATGCCGCATACGGTGGAATTGGACCACTGGGGTTGGGATTGGCTCCGTACGCCAGCTCCTGAGGGATGTAAAATTTCGTTTTCCCCCCGGCCTTCATAAGTTGCAGGCCTTCAGTCCAGCCTTTGATAACGTTGCCCAGCGGGAAAGAGATGGGCTCACCTCGGCTGTAAGATGAATCAAATTCTGTGCCATCAATAAGCGTGCCTCGGTAATGAACGGTCACTGTGGATGCTGCGTTCGGGTTTTCACCTTCTCCTTGAGTAAGGTGTGTGTACTGCAGACCAGAAGCGGTGACTGTGACGTCATTGTTCTTAGCATTTTCAACTAAGAAAGCTTCGCTTTCTGATTTGGCAGCGGCGCCTGCCTCCTCCTTCTTTGCTTGGAAGAATTCGCCCACCATGGCATTGGCTTGTTCAGGTGACATGCTGGCTGAAGCGGCCATTTGATCGCTTAGGCCTTTTGCCATGTCGTTGGTTGAAATTTCGTTGAGGCCTTGGTCTTGCAAGTTTTTGGCAAACAAGATGCCTAGGGCGTAACTAATGGATTCCATTGATGGCGTGGTTTGGGCCCGTCCTGGTAAGGCGAGCAATGTGATGAGAGAAAATAGCGTTGCCGCTTTTGTGATGTGTTTCATGGTCAAATTATTACGTGGTTGAGACGTCACGGGTGAACACCCAGCCGTCGGTTGATGAAAGTTGGGAATTATAGGCATAGCCCATTCCTTTAAACTGTTTTAGGTCTTCAGAGTTCGTCCATTGGTTTTGGATGATGTGCCTTGCCATGGTACCCCGTGCCTCTTTGGCGTAGGCCATCTTGGCTTTGTATTCCGTACCAACCAACTCCTTGAACGCGGGGGTGATAACACGTCCCGTGTAAGCATTGGATAGGGCTGATTTGCTGTATTCCTTGCTGGCTAAATTAATGATCAAACCGTTGGACTCAGATTCGACGTGTTCCTGGACGCGTTCGCCCCAGAAGGCATAAAGGTTGGGTTCGTTGGGGTTGATGGTCCAGTTCAATCCCATTTCAAGCCGATACGGCTGCATGAGATCAAGCGGTTTTAATACGCCGTACAATCCGGACAAGATGCGAAGGTGGCGTTGGGCAAAAGCCCGATCGGAATTGCTCCACATGCGGGCTTGGAGTCCTGTGTAGACGGCACCCTTGAAGCAATGGGCCGCGGGCCGAGAGTTGGAGGTAGTGAAAGGTACGCACCAGTCATCAGCCCACTTGGCTGTCCGGGAAGCAATGCCGGCATTGACTTTCATTAGCTGTTCAATTTCTTTTGTACTCAATTGCTTCATCCGGCTCATCAACTTTTCTGACCACCAAAGAAGCGAAGGCACCGTACATGGCTCAGCCAGAGGCGCATCTTCAAATGAAATGGTTTTGGAGGGAGAAAGTAGGACAATCATAAAGAAGCGCAAAGCTAGCGTTTGACGCGAGCGAATCCAATTCACGTATATTCGAAGACTTAATGATCATCCAACGAATCATGCGCCACTTTTCCCTTGCTATTTTATTGTTGTTCGTATGTGTATTCTCACTGTTTCATTCAGCTGTCATTGCACAGTGTGCAGAAGGGGAAGTGGCCATTGAATTTGTAATCGACACCGATTCGTGGGGTTATGAAATGTACTGGGAGTTGACCCCCACAGGTGAGGCGTGCGGCGGTGAAAATTTTATTGCAAGTGGTGGAAATTCAGATAACGTGGGTTGCGACGGCGCTGGTAACGAAGGGAGCGGGGGTACTACCTACGGCAACGATGCTATTTATACCGAAGGTCCGTTTTGTGTCGCCGAGGGTGCGGTCGTTGATTTGATTCATGTGGACAGTTACGGCGACGGAGGCAATCGATTTGACCTGTACATGGACGGGGTCATGTCTGGCATCTTCAATGGAACGGGCTATGGTAATGTCTGGATGTTCACTGCGGGAGAAAGCCTTTTCATTGACAATGATGTACCCTGCGATGCCGCCACCATTGAAGTCGACGGCGAATCGGTCTTGGTCACCTCGGGCGGAGGCACAGTGCAAGCGGGCGAGCTGAGCCCCGGACCGGCGCCAAGTGGTTCATGCAGCCTCCCAGGCTCATGGTGTAGCTCGGATGGGTACGCTTCGGTTTCTGTTTGGTTGACCTTCATTCCCGAAACATCGGATCCCGTTACGATTACAACGTGTTCGGAGCTTTCGACGTTTGACACGCAATTGGCATTGTACAGAGCAACCGATTGCGGAGATTTTGCGACTTACGAGCTCGTGGGATCTAACGACGATTGGTGCGCTGGCTATCGCTCAACTCTCTTTACAAGTTGCTTGGAGGTGGGCGCAACATATTACATTCAGGTGGACGGATGGGCCGGCCAAACCGGTGATGCTGATGTCTTGGTCTACACATCTGAATCATTCGACGCGTCTGCAGATGCGCAGGTGCGCAATGTGGCATGCCCGCTTGATAAAGACACAGAGCTGGATGGCTTCATTCTGGCCTACGTCAACGAAGGCGGTTCTGATTTTGAATGCACATGGAACGGTCCAAATGGATACACTTCGGAGGAGTCATGGATTTTTGACCTTGCCCCGGGGGTGTACACAGCAGACATCACAACGACGTGTGGTACGCAGTTTTCCATCGAACGAACCGTTGCGGTTCCGAGCGCATGGAGCGTGAGTACCTCTGTCACCGAAGCGAGTTGCGAGGAAGCGTCTGACGGCACCGTTGCAATCGAAGTAGAAGGCGCTTCCGGCCCTTACACTTTTGCGTGGACAGGCCCGAACGAGTTTACTTCTGAACAGCAAAACCTCGACAGCCTGTCGCCCGGTACATACCAACTAAACCTCACCGATGCAAATGGATGCACGTATCCCGTCACGGCGTTTGTGCCGGAAGTGGAGCCGGGCGACTTCACGATTGGCAATGACACGCTCATCTGCGAGGATGAGCCACTGTTGATTTACGGACCCCTCGGCTACGATTACGAATGGCAAGACGGCTCCAATAATCAGTTCTTCTATGTTGCACCGGGCGACCTCTCTCCTGGAACATACAGCATTGTGCTCAACGGGACGACTGACAAAGGATGCGCGTTCGCGGATGCCATCATTCTGACCGTGCACGACTGTTCAGTCGGTCTGGGTGAAGTAGGGCTTGGTGACGCTGTCTTGTACCCCAATCCGGCAACCGAAGAGTTGTTTTTCGAGGTTGGACCCGGAGCGAATGGTTGGACCGTGCGGGCTTTCGACATGGCAGGAAGAGAAGTGGCGTTCACCCAATGGATGGGGGCATCAACAGCCGTCTTTGACGTGGCCAATTGGAAAAGCGGCCAATACGTCTTACAATTTCAAGATTCAGATCGCGTAATCTTCCGTCAGCTAGCGGTTCAGCACGGATTGCACTAGGACTGAGCATGTCTTGTCTACTTGCGTTTGAGTCAAGTCCCGGTGAACGACCAAGCGAACGCGTTGTGGCCCGAAGGCAAAGCAATGGATTCCGTCTTGTGCTGCAGCGTCTACAAACTCGGCTGCAGTAAGTCCTGAATCAATTTCGAAAATTACGATGTTGGTTTCCACGGGATCTACCGCGGTAACCCGGCCGAGGCCTGCAAGTACATCACCGATTTGTTTTGCCCTTCTGTGGTCTTCATGCAGCCGGGGTAATTCGCAATCCAAGGCGTGATTGCAAGCTGCTGTTAGCACCCCAATTTGGCGCATGCCGCCGCCAAAGACTTTCCTTGAGCGGTGGGCTTCAGCAATGAAGGTATTCGTGCCAATCAATACCGACCCAACGGGCGCCCCAAGGCCTTTGGAAAAGCAGATTGAAATGGAATCGAACAAACGGCCATAAGCCTGCCAATCTTCGGTTGAAGGAAGTGAATTTCCGGCACGAGCAATCATTGCATTCCAACACCGAGCGCCATCCAGGTGCAAAGGCAGATCTCTAGCATCGCATCCTTTTCGAATCGCTTCAATATCATCCAAGTTCCAAACGGCTCCACCACCACGGTTGCATGTGTCTTCAATGCACACCAGTGAAGTGCGTGCGTAATGACTGTCTGTGGGATTAATCTCGGCTGGTACATCCTTCCACTTAAACCGTCCATGATTACCATGTAGTAAGCGAATGGAAGCCCCGGAGTTACGGGCGATGCCACCGCCTTCGTAATTATAAATGTGCGCCATCTGGTCGCAGATGACTTCATCCCCGGGTCGCACGTGAACGTTGATGGCGATTTGGTTCGTCATGGTGCCTGAAGGACAAAACAGGGCTGCCTCATGGCCGAACATTTTTGCACACCGCTGCTGAAAAGCCTCGGTCGTGGCGTCCTCGGCGAAAACATCGTCACCGGTTTGTGCGGCGTGCATGGCATCCAACATCGCCGGGGTAGGACGGGTCAGGGTGTCCGATCGGAAATCAGCGTTAAGCTCCATAAACGCAAAGCTAATCTCGACCTTCTTATCTTCGACTCCGCAATCTGAAATCGAACCCCATGACCAACCGATTCATTCCCATCCTCTTGCTTTGCGCATATTCCATTTCATACGCTACAATTCAAGCCAAGGAGGGCATGTGGATCCCCACGTTGCTCCAGGCAGTCGAAGGCGACATGCAGGCGATGGGCTTGCATTTGACGGCTGAAGACATTTATAGCATCAACCAAGGCAGCTTGAAGGACGCCATTGTTCATTTCAATGGTGGATGTACAGCGGAAATGATCAGTGGGGAGGGGCTTTTATTGACCAATCACCATTGCGGTTACGGACAAATTGCATACCACAGCACCGTAGAAAACGACTACTTGACGGATGGGTTTTGGGCCATGACGCGGTCGGAAGAGCTGGTCAACCCAGACTTGGTGGCCACGTTCATCGATCGCATTCAGGATGTGACTGAAACCGTTCGCACTGCGGAGGATCCAGAAGCCGCCAAGGCGGACTTAGTGGCCCAAGTCACTGATGGGACTGGTCTCGAGGCTGAGGTGGTGGCCTTTGATTTTGGTAACAGCTTTTACCTGATTACGACCAAGACCTACCGCGACGTCCGATTGGTGGGAGCGCCTCCGTCGGCAGTGGGGAAATTTGGAGGAGACACAGATAATTGGGTTTGGCCGCGCCATACCGGCGATTTCAGTATGTTCAGGATTTACGCTGACGCCAACAACGAGCCTGCCGATTACAACGAGTCCAATGTGCCTTTCCAACCGGGACATCATTTCCCTGTGGATCTTGGTGGTGTGAAAGAGGGGGACTTCACCATGGTATTCGGTTTCCCGGGCCGCACTGAACAATACTTGACAAGCGATGCGGTGACATACGTGGTTGAGCACTTGAACCCCGCGCGCATTGAAATGCGCGACGCTTCCTTGGACGTGGTCAATGCCGCGCGGGCCAGCTCGGCAGCTTTGCGGATTGCCTATGCGGACAAGCAGAGTTCGATAGCGAACGCTTGGAAGAAATGGATTGGGCAGAACACTGGATTGAACGAGTTGGATGCCGTGGGAAAGAAACTCGAACTTGAGGCGGAATTCATGGCACGAGCAGCAGAGGCGGATAACGTGCCGTGGATGCAATTAATCAGTAAAATGCAGGCTGCAAACGCCGAGCGCAATCCGTACATGCTTGCAAGGAGTCTGTTCATCGAATGGGTGTATTACGGTCCAGACGCGTTAAACTTCGCCTGGTCTTTTGCGCCGCTTGTTGAACGTTGGGAAGCGACGGAGGCAGCAGGTGAAATTGATGCTGTGCTTGAGGAGCTGCAGGACCGCACCGAAGGTCACTTTCGGCAATACGACGCTGTCGTAGACCGGGATATTTTGGCCGCTTTGGTGGTCCCATATTTTAATCACATAGATCCGGCTTTTGTCCCAGATGCACTGCGGGCTGCAGTTTCCAATCCGAGTGACTGGGCGCAACGTACCTACGATAAGTCCATCTTCGACGATCGCGATGCGGTGGAAGAACTGCTCGCCAAAGGAAAGGCCAAGGCTTTTGCCAAGCTTTCAAAAGACCCCCTTTACGCGCTCATTAAATCCATGCGAAATGCGTATTTCGACCGCGTTGCTGCCGTGTATGGCTCAGCTTCATTGGAACTTGATTCGTTGACGGGCATGTATACCAATGGATTGCGTTCATTGTTCCCAGAGCGTGCATTTTTTCCTGATGCGAACAGCACCTTGCGTCTGACTTATGGAAAAGTGGAGGGGTCATCTCCTTACGATGGCATGGCCTATCTGCCGTTTACCACTGCGAATGGCATCCTACAGAAATATGTCCCAGGCCATGCCGATTTTGATTTGCCTGCGAATTTGGTTGCGGCGCTTGAAGCCGGTAACTGGGGGCCGTATGCGAATGAACAGGGAGAGCTTCCTGTATGCTTTACGGGCTCCAATCATACCACTGGCGGAAACTCGGGTTCACCAGCTATCGACGGTGATGGTTACCTCGTTGGCATCAATTTTGATCGCTCATGGGAATCGACCATGAGTGACATTCTGTTCGACGGGTCTCGGTGCCGCAATATTATGGTCGACATCCGCTACGTGCTTTGGATCACGGACGTGTACGCGGGAGCTGGCCACCTTGTCCGAGAGATGACCGTCGTGCATTGATGCAATGCTGAAGGATTGGTGTTACGCCAGGAAGGCGATGATGGTAATGACCAATCCAAACAGAATTAAAGCGAAAACGACGGGTCCGCCGATTTCATTTTGTTCTGGTTCTGCGTGGTGTCCGTGGTCGTGAGAAGGGTCGTGTGCCATGCTGCAAAAGTAGCAGAATCTTCTGTATTTTTTTTCCAAGGACCCATGCAACCCTTCGGATGCCCTTGGCGTTGGACTCAATAGGTTTGATTATCTTCGAGGACTGACCGCCAAATTGAAGCCCATGTCATTATTCCGTGCAAAATTATTCTTCCTCCCATTCTCGTTTGTGTTGTTCAACGTTTTTGCCAATTCAACCGCTTGGGGTCAATGCGCGGAAAATGAGACCGCGATTGAAGTAGTAATTGAACCCGACGGTTACCCGAACGAAACTTCGTGGGAATTGTCTTACATGGGCAATGTCATTGCATCCGGTGCAGCAGAAGGTGATGTAATTTGTTTTGATGCGAGCATTGAGCAGCCATGCCTTCAATTCTCCATGTTCGATTCATACGGCGATGGAATTTTTGCGCCGGGCGGCTACTGGCTCTACCAAGACGGTGTAGAGATCGCGTCTGGGGGCAACTACGGGTACGGCGAGACCGTGAACTTTGATTGCGCCCCGGGTGCGACGTGCAACGATGCTTTTGAACTCACCGAGGCTGATTACGGCACCCTTGCTCAAACACAGGGGAACGCGTGGTACGTATTTACACCTCCTGCAAACGGCATGTACGAATTTAATACCTGTGAATCCGGCTGCGACACCAAACTCTGGATCTACGATTACTGCAACATGGGCTACTTCGACAATACAAATGAAGGCTCCATTTATTTCGACGACCAAGAAGGGGGGTGCGGGGAGCAAGCTAATTTGACGGTGCTGTTGGAAAGTGGTGTCCCTGTTTGGATTCGTATGGGGCTTGGATCACCTGATTATGAAGCATTGGTTGGCCTCGAATCCGAGTGGAACTACCATGATCAAGGCACTGACCTCGGGACGGATTGGACTGCAGTGGATTACGAAGATTTAGATTGGGATGCTGGAAGCGCTGAACTGGGTTATGGCGACGGCGACGAAGCGACCACGCTATCCTACGGCGACAACGCATCGGACAAACACATAACGACATACTTCCGACATGCGTTTGAATACAATGGAGAAGCGGGAACGGGAATGGAGGGGCTACTGCGGTTGCGCCGGGACGACGGAGCTGTGGTGTACCTCAATGGGGTGGAGATTATGCGGAGCAACATGCCCGAGGGATTTGTGAATTCCGAAACCACCGCGCTTAGTGAAATCATAGGCGGCAACGAATCGGACTTGTACGAATACCCTGTCGTTCTCAATATGAACAACGGATTGAATGTGTTGGCGGTTGAGGTTCACCAGATCAATGCGACCAGTTCGGACATCAGTTTCGATGCCGAGTTGTTGTTGGCCGATCCCGATGGTACATGTGCCGATGGCTTTGATTGGGAGTTCAATTTTGCCGGTCCGGCAACGGGTTGCACCGATGAAGAAGCGTGCAATTACAATCCGCTCGCAGAGGTGGACAGTGGAGATTGCATCTATGCCGGAGATCCGGATTGCACCGGTCCAGATTTGATTGTGAGTGCAGAAGCCATCGTTAACAGCCTTTCAACCGAAGTCATGCAGGTGGGCGAGACCGACTGCTACATCGACGAGGGCTGCTTGAACGGTTACGGCGACCGAGAGTTGGTGCGCTTCACAACGCACATTTTGAACATCGGGACATTGGACTATTATATCGGTGTGCCGAGCCAATCAGACAACAACCAGTTCGAATGGGGCGATTGTCACAACCATTGGCACCACAAAGGCTACGCCAAGTACGATCTGTTTACAATTGATGGACAATACATTCCCATTGGATTTAAGAACGGGTTTTGCGTGATGGACTTGGAGTGCAGCGGAGGTGGAACGGCCCAATACGGATGTGGCAATATGGGCATTTCAGCGGGCTGCGGTGACATTTACGGTTCCGGGTTGAGCTGTCAGTGGATTGACGTCACTGATGTAGCTGACGGAACGTATTATTTAATCGTTCGCGCAAACTATGACTTCATTCCGGATGCTCTCGGTCGGGCTGAAAATTCCTACGAGAACAACCACGCAGCAGTCTGCATCAACCTCGACCGATCGACCGGTGAATTGCAGGTGGATGTGATGGGGGACTGCGAGCCGTTTAGCGACTGCGAAGGGACGGAATTTGGAACGGCCGTGGCTGATTGCAACGGCGACTGCAACGGTACGGCGTTGATGGGTGATCTCGATTATAATGGGGCGCAAGAATATGCCGACGCCGTGGCGTACGTTGAGCACATCTTAGGCGATGACATCGAAGCCTTGCCTTGCACGGATGTTGACCAAGACGATGACATTACGGTTACGGATGCAGCACACCTGGCGCTGTGTCAGCTGTTCAACGAGCTGCACCAGCACCCCGATAGTTCCGGAATCCACGACAAGTGTGACTTCCCGGTCAACCACATTGTGAACCCGTTTGATACAGTGCACTTCACCGTCGGAGCCGTCAATTGGGGTCAGCAGTACATGGACATTCATGTGTACAATCCCAACAACCGCATCGTCGGGTACCAGTTTTCGATGAGCGGTATGGCGATTTCCTCAGCTGTGAGCCTTGCGGACCCACTAGAGTATTCCATTACCCCGTCGTTTACCCCTGGTGGAGTGGAAGTGATTGGTCTGTCTTACGAAGACACGAGCTTTCCCAAGCATTACGAGTTTACTCCACTCATACGCCTGTACTGGGCCTCCATCGGAGACGAGGTATGCATTGATTTCGTAACCGATGTAGTCAACGAAGATTACCATAATACGTTGAATGTTATTGAGGATGGGTGTGTTACTTCAAGTGGATTGGGCTTGGCCATCGATGCCGAAGCGCCCATGCTGTATCCCAATCCCATGACGGACTATGCCACGTTGCGGTTTGCCAATCCCACCCGGCAGCCCATGCAGTTGACCATCACCGATCCAACGGGCCGTTTGGTGCACACCGCGAGCCCTACAGGCACCTCTTATACCATTGACCGCGGAGCACTGCGCAGTGGAACCTACCTTTATACCTTATCTGGACCTGCAATGCCAGTATTTACCGGCCAATTGAATATTCAATGATGCGTAAGCACCTCTTGAACTCCCCTTTCCTTGCTGTCTTTGCGTGCTTGGTTGCCACAGCAGCCTCAGCGCAAGTCATTATCAATGAGTTTTCGGCCAGCAACTACACGCTGGGCGTCAACGGAGACAACGAAGATTACATCGAATTTTACAACGAAGGACCCACGGAGGTTGACCTCGACGGCCACTGGTTGTCAGACAATCCGGACAATCCGCAAATGTTTGAAATTCCGGCGGGTACGACCGTACCAGCAGGCGGATACCTGCTGATTATTTGCTCCAACGAGGGGGAAGTTCCCGAGAACCTGTACATCGGCGGGAGTTTGAACACCAATTTCAAGGTGACGCAAACGATGGGGGAATCGGTTGTATTCTCAGATCCTTCAGGGAATGTCCTCGAGTCTTACACCTTTTATGAAGACTGGACGCCGACACAGGCGGACCACAGTTGGTCGCGGGACACCGACGGCGTAGCGGGCCAGTGGCGTGTGTGCACGAACCCCACACCTGGAAACTCAAATGGAGGGAGCTTCTACACGGAATATGCGCCAACACCAGAATTTCAAGAAGAGTCCGGTTACTATGCAGGTGGAACCAACGTAGCGATCACAGCTCCTGCTGGTTACGAAATCCGATACACAACAGACGGGTATGCCCCGAATGCTGGTAGCAACTTGTACACAGGTCCCATTACGGTTAATGAAACAACTGTGATCAGATCGCGGTGTTTTGACCCCACCGGTGCATACGCTGATTCGCATATCAACACCAACACATACTTCACAGGAGATGATAACCACAACATCATTGTGGTCTCTGTTTCAGGCGATGACCAAGAAGACGGCCAGTGGCCAGGTGGCTGGGGAGGTGGAGCGGATGAGCCCTGCCACATCGAGTTTTTCCATCCCGACGGTACGTACTGGTGCGAAGGCTCGGGCGATTCCAACGAGCACGGCAACGACTCGAATGCCTATCCCCAAAAGGGTTTTGACTACATCACCCGCGACCAGATGGGCCACAGCTACGGCTTGCTAGAGCCGCTCTTCCACGTGAAGGAACGCGATGTGTACCAGCGTTTGATTTTCAAGGCAGCGGCGAACGACAACTACCCAAGCTCCGGCGGTGGACACATCCGCGATGCGTATGTCCAGACGCTCAGTCATCTAGCCGATCTGCACGTAGATGAGCGAACCAACGAAAGCTGCATCGTCTACCTCAACGGTCAATATTGGGGCGTTTACGAGTACCGCGAAAAGGTGGATGATCTCGATTTCACTACAGCGTACTATGATCAACCGCGTCACTTTGTTGATTTCATCAAGACATGGGGCGGCACCTGGATCGAATATGGAGACGATGCCGATTGGATGCCGTTGGTGAACTTTGTGACCGGCCAGGACATGACTGATCCGGACAACTACGATTACGTGACGAGCGTATACAACGTGATGAGCCTGATCGACTACTACCTGCTGAATTCCTTTACGGTATGCGCCGACTGGTTGAACTGGAACACTGCATGGTGGCGCGGCCGCCATCCCGACGGCAGCGGCAAGAAGTGGCGCTACGCTTTGTGGGACATGGACAACACGTTTGGTCACGGTGCGAACTATACCGGTGTGCCGTCCCAAGATGCTGACGCCGATCCCTGCAATCCGGAATCGCTTGGAAACGTAGGCGGCCAAGGCCATATCCCCATCTTCAATTCCTTGATGGAAAACGAGGATTTCTGGGCGACCTACATCAATCGTTGGGCCGATTTGAGCAACACGCACTTCAGTTGTGACAACATGCATGCTGTGCTCGACAGTATGATCAACGTCATCGAACCCGAGATGGATCGGCACATCGACCGTTGGGGTGGGACCTACGATGGTTGGATGGCCAATGTGGACGAAATCCACGACTTCATTGAAGAGCGATGTGCAGAAATGCTCATCAATGGCCTTGAAGATTGCTATGAAGTGGAATCCGTGACGCTGACGCTCATCATCGACGGCATGGGAGAGGTCCAGGTCAATTCGGTGGATATCGGTCCGTACGATGTACCGATGGATGCTACCTATTTTGCTGGGGTTCCGATGGAGCTAACTGCTGAAGAATCCATGGGTGAGGTTTTCTTGTTTTGGCAAGTGCTGGACGGGGACATCACCCTGAACGACCCCACCAATCCGTACCTCGGATTCACCCTGAACGGCGACGCGACTTTGGTCGCTTACTTCGCCTCGAACGCCGATCCTCAAGAGGTCACTTTTGTGGTGGACCCTCCTGGCGCAGGTGAGATCTACGTGGATGGAACAGCGCTTTTGAATTATCCTGCCACGGAATTGCTCGACTACGGTGCACATGACGTTCAAACCGTTGGACTGGATCAATGGCACGTCTTCACTGGATGGTCTTCAACAGGCCCATTAGTGGCTCCGTCGATGGCTAATCCAGCGGGGAGCATTTCAGTTACAGAACCGGCCACGTACACTGCCCACTTCAATGTGATTGAACACAGCGACCTAAAGGTCCGTGTGGAACCGCCTAACAAAGGCGTGGTGCGCATAGAAGGCGGTGCGGTCATTGTGACCGATGAATGGGAAGGTGGCCTAGAAATCGCGGGCTTGCTCAACGCGGAAGCGGCCCCTGTTGAATATTGGGCGTTTGACCGGTGGGAAATAGCTAACGCTGCTCCCAATCCAAGTGCAACGACGGCGAACATCACCTTGCCAAAACAGGACGAGGAAGAGATCGTGGCGTACTTCGTACCCATCGATTTTGCGGTCTATGTGCCCGCCGCATTCAGCCCCAACAATGATGGTTTGAATGATGCGTTCTTGCCTGTCGGCGAGTCATTTGTGGCCGAGACGTACCACCTCACCGTCATCAACCGTTGGGGCGAAAAGGTGTTTGAATCGTTTGACCCTACTGAACCTTGGATTGGACAGCACCAAGGCGGTGATCACTTTGTCCGCGATGGACAATACATGTATCGCTTGGAGGTTCAATCGGTGCATGAGATGGTGCCACGGAGTTACTCCGGAAGTATAACGGTCGTTCGGTAAACCGGATGACCATTTCCCTCTGGTCTGGGCCTCGTAATTGCAGTACAGCTTTGATGTACAGCTTCGCGCAGAGGCAGGACTTTGGAGTTGTGGATGAGCCTTTGTTTGCCCATTTCTTAGATCAAACGGGTGCGAATCGCCCGTCACGTGCAGAGGTGCTGGCCACGATGCCCACCAGTCGAGCGAGAATCCTGCCCACGCTCGAGAGCAACGAAACCCATGTGTTCCTCAAGCACATGGCCAATCACTTGGAGGGCTGGCCGGAGCCGCAAGATTTCGCGGCGCACAGGAATGTGCTTCTCATCCGCCATCCGCGTAAGGTGTTGAAGTCCTACCTCGCGCACATTGACGCTCCCACGGCACTCGATCTTTGCTACCATCATCAACAACGTTGGTTTGAACGTTGCCAGACGGAGGGTTGGCCGGTGGCAGTGGTGGATTCCGATCGCTTGGTCGCGGAGCCAGAGAGCTCCCTACGGGCTATCATGGCTTGGGTGGACCTGGACTTTGATCCGCGTATGCTGTCATGGCGGGCAGGCCATCGGGAAGAGGACGGCCTGTGGGCCAAGTACTGGTACCATCGCGTGCACGCTTCAACCGGCTGGGAAATGGAGTCCTCATCCGACGTTGCGTCCTTACCGCCCGTCGAAGAGCGGTTATTATCTTTAGTGGACGAAACAGAGCCGCTGTATGAATCCTTGCGCGCTCGAGCATTGAACTAATCCATGGCAAAATTCAATCAACCCGACCCGCGAAACGAAGACACCCTCGTTTGGGTCAATGGGATTGTGCCCCGTGCCGAAGCCAAAGTAAGCGTTCTCGACAGCGTGGTGCAAGGAGGCGATGCAGTGTGGGAAGGTTTGCGTATCCTGAGCGGCCGGGCGCTTCAACTCGATGATCACATCAGCCGTTTATTGGATTCCGCCCACGCGCTGGCATTTACGGATATTCCCACTCGAGCCGCAGTGGAAGATGCCATTTTTCAAACGCTCAAGGCCAACGATATGACCGATGGGGTGCACTGCCGCATCACCCTCACGCGTGGCATGAAGAGCACCAGCGGTATGGACCCACGGCTGAATGTGTTCGGACCGACATTGATCGTCCTGCCCGAATACAAGGGAATGGTTTACGGTGACGAAGGCATTCGGCTGATAACGTCGGCTATTCGCCGCAATAATCCATCGTTCCTCGATTCCAAGATCCATCACAACAACCTGCTCAACAACATCCTCGCCAAGATTGAGGCGAACGTTGCCGGTGTGGACGATGCCCTGATGCTTGACAGCGAAGGCTTCATCGCCGAAACCAATGCGACCAATGTTTTTTCGGTGCGCAAGGGTACATTGGTCACACCGACAGCGGTAGCCTGTTTGCCAGGCTTGACACGGCAATTCGTACTCGAGTTGGCACGGAATGCCAACGTTCCGGTCACAGAACGCCGCGTGAGCTTGTCGGAATTTTACACGGCTGATGAAGTTTTCACTACCGGCACCATGGGCGGATTGGCGCACGTAGTGGAAATCGACGGACGGCGCATTGGTGAATCAATAGGCATGGGTCCGCTCACCACAAAGCTGCAAAGCCTCTACCGCACCCAGATCTGGGAACAGGCCTTGCCATTGCGCTAAGGCGACTTTGTAGGCTGCTGCCTGTGCTCCCAGCGCCGCTTGAGGACGGTGTTGACGGTCACGGATAGGATGACCAAGCCGATTCCGGCGAGTGCCCATTGATTCAGATGCTCATCGAAGAGCAGCAAACCAAAAATGAAGGCGAGTACCGCACCAAAGTACTTGAAAGGCATGATGACATTGGCTTCGCCCTGATGCAGCGCAAATGTCATGGCTACCTGGGCCACCACACTCAGCAGGCCAACGGCCAAAGCGAGCAACCACTCATTTCCAACTGGGGGAACCCAGGTGAATGCTGTCCATCCTCCGGTCACAGGTACGGCGACGAGGTGAAACCAAATGACTACTCCTACCGGGTGGTCTGTGTCTCGGCACTTCATTGTGGCTAAGTAGGCCACAGCTGCGGCGATGGCACTGCTGACGCCCAGTCCGAAGTACAACCAATTGATGCGTGGATCAAACCCCTTGACCATGAGCACCCCTGCAAATGCGGTGGCAAAAAATAGCCACTGAACTGGCCGCATGGAGCGTTGGCCGTCGAAATATCGGGCGAGTAGCACGGTGAAGATCGGGGACAGGTACTGGATGACGGTAGCGCTTGCGATTGGTATGAACCGGAGCGTGTGGAAGAATGTGGCGAGGCCGATGGTACCGAAAATACCCCGAATTATTAGCCATTTGCGATTGACCCCAAGCAAGGAATACCCATTCCACCAGAGCCACCCGCCCGTGAGCACGAGGGATATGGCCGAGCGCAAGAAAACGAGTTCCTGGGTGGGTAGATGTGCCAATGCTTTGACACACAGGTTGGCTGCCGTGTAAAGAATGGTCGCAAGTACCATCCAAGCTATACCTGATGTGGCTTGCCCCGGTGCCGCCATTACATGTTGCGGCGGTACGCCCCACCCACTTCAAATAGGGCATCGCTCAACTGGCCGAGCGTGCAGCTTTTTGCACTTACCAGTAGAGCTTCAAAAACGTTGTTTCCCATGATGGCAGCAGACTTCACCTCATCGATGGCTACGGCGGCAAGCTCCGCGTGGCCATCGTGGATGCGTGCTACCTGTTCGAGTTGGGCTTCTTTTTCTGCTGACTCTGCTCGGATGACTTCACCCGGCGTGAGAGTGGGTGAGCCGTTTTTAGCCAAGAATGTATTGACCCCAATGATGGGGAATTCGCCAGTATGCTTCAGCGTCTCGTAATGCAGGCTTTCCTCCTGGATGCGCGAGCGCTGGTACATAGTCTCCATGGCTCCGATAACGCCTCCACGTTCCGTTATGCGATCGAATTCAACCATTACAGCTTCTTCGACGAGGTCAGTCAGGGTCTCTATGACGTAAGAGCCTTGAAGTGGGTTTTCGTTTTTGGTGAGGCCCAGTTCCTTGTTGATGATCAACTGGATGGCCATCGCGCGGCGCACACTGTGCTCCGTGGGTGTCGTTATTGCCTCGTCGTACGCATTGGTGTGAAGCGAGTTGCAGTTGTCGTAGATGGCATACAGCGCCTGCAGCGTGGTGCGGATGTCGTTAAAATCGATTTCCTGCGCGTGCAAGGAGCGTCCAGATGTCTGGATGTGGTACTTGAGCATCTGCGCCCGAGCCGATGCTCCGTACTTCTCGCGCATGGCCTTGGCCCAGATGCGGCGTGCAACTCGGCCGATGACAGCATATTCGGGATCGATGCCGTTGGAAAAGAAGAAACTGAGGTTGGGTCCAAACTCATTCAAATCCATGCCTCGGCTCAAGTAATACTCTACATACGTAAATCCATTCGCGAGGGTAAATGCCAATTGCGTAATCGGATTGGCGCCGGCTTCGGCGATGTGGTAGCCACTAATGGAAACGCTGTAGAAGTTGCGGATGGAACGGTCAATGAAGGAAGCTTGCACGTCACCCATAAGCCGCAACGCAAACTCGGTGGAAAAAATGCAGGTGTTTTGGGCTTGGTCTTCTTTTAAAATGTCCGCTTGCACCGTACCGCGCACTTGGCTCATGGCTTCCGCCTGAAGACGGCCGTGCACATCTGCAGGCAATACCTCGTCGCCAGTGCAGCCTAAAAGTAGCAGCCCGAGGCCATTATGCCCTTCGGGCAGGTCACCGAGGTAGGTCGGTCGCTTACGCCCATGGTCATCCCATTTGGTCTTCAGCACGCGTTCGACCTCCCCTTCGAGTCCCTCAGTGCGGATGTGCTTTTCACAGTGCTGGTCCACCGCAGCGTTCAAGAAGAAAGCCAGTATGATAGGCGCTGGGCCGTTGATCGTCATTGACACGCTGGTGGTCGGGTCGCAGAGGTCGAAGCCACTGTATAGCTTCTTGGCGTCGTCGAGGCAGCAGACGCTGACGCCGCTGTTGCCCACTTTGCCGTAAATGTCGGGGCGTCGGTCTGGATCACGTCCGTAGAGTGTGACGCTATCAAAAGCAGTGGAAAGCCGTTTGGCGGGCATTCCTTGCGATACATAGTGAAATCGCTTGTTGGTGCGTTCGGGTCCGCCTTCCCCGGCAAACATGCGCGCCGGGTCTTCGCCTTGGCGCTTGAATGGATAGATACCCGCGGTGTACGGGAAGCTGCCGGGTAGATTCTCCTGCAAAGACCAACGCGTCAAATCGCTCCAACCGCTGAGCCGGGGCACAGCGATTTTCGGGATGTCGAGGTGGGAAAGGCTCTCGCTCTTGGTCTGAACGTTGATGTCCTTGCCACGCACCTGGTAGCTAAACACTTCTGATTCGTACCGGGAGCGCAACTCGGGCCATTGTTCCAACCACTCCAATACCTTGGGGTCCATGTTCAATTGTAGCGCGTGCGCCTTGGCTTGAATGGATTCAGCGGCTTCGTCCACCAAAGCTTCCGCAGTCTGCAACGCTTGCAGTTGACCTGCCGTGGTGGCTTGCCGGTCGGTCCATTCGTTGTAGTGGCGAATTTGTTCCGCGATTTCACTGAGGTAACGCGTTCGCTTGGGCGGGATGACGAATTGCTTTTCGCTTGATGCGTCGCCCGTGGTTGGGGGGACGGTCAATTCCACCTCCGTTCGGTCCGTCAGCAGATTCATGACCATGGCGAACAGCTGGTTCGTCCCTGGGTCGTTGAACTGGGAAGCGATGGTGCCTACGATGGGCAAGTCCTCATCTTGGGCGTCCCAGAGGTCGTGGTTGCGCTTGAATTGCTTTCGAACATCGCGAATTGCGTCGAGACCGCCGCGCTTATCGAATTTGTTGATGGCAACGATGTCGGCAAAGTCGAGCATATCGATCTTTTCCAATTGGGTGGCGGCTCCGAATTCCGGGGTCATGATGTACAACGCCACGTCGCTGTGGTCCATGATTTCAGTGTCGCTCTGACCGATACCACTGGTCTCGAGTACGATGAGGTCAAATCTCGAAACGCGCAGGACGTCCAATCCTTCTGACACGTGTTTGGACAAGGCCAGGTTGGATTGGCGCGTTGCGAGCGAACGCATGTAGACGCGTTCGTTGTTGATGGCGTTCATCCGGATGCGGTCCCCGAGTAGGGCCCCACCGGTTTTTCGCTTGGAGGGGTCAACGCTGATCAGCCCGATACGCTTCCCAGGAAAAGCGGCGAGAAAGCGGCGAACCAATTCGTCAACCATGGAGGATTTGCCGGCGCCACCTGTGCCGGTGATGCCCAAAACAGGCACCTTCGGGATGTCGTTGTGGGCTGCTCGAAAGGCTTTTTGAAAACCGTCCGGATCTAGTTCCGCCGCTGTAATGCACCGCGCAATAGCTCGTGACGAGGCACGGGATAAGGCATTGAATTCCTCGGACAAAGAGTCTGCACCTTCTATGGTGGTAAAGTCGGATCGTTTGACAAGGTCGTTGATCATACCCTGCAGGCCCATAGAACGACCATCGTCCGGGTGGTAGATGCGCTCGATACCGTAGGCGTGAAGTTCTTCGATTTCTGCAGGAAGGATGGTTCCGCCTCCGCCTCCGAAAATGCGAATGTGGCCCGCGCCACGCTCGTCCAAGAGGTCTTTCATGTACTTGAAATACTCCGTGTGGCCGCCCTGATAAGACGTCAGAGCGATAGCCTGAGCGTCCTCCTGGATGGCGCAGTTGACCACTTCGTCTACACTGCGGTCGTGGCCGAGGTGAATGACCTCGCAACCGGAACGTTGCATGATGCGGCGCATGATGTTGATGGCGGCATCGTGACCATCGAATAGGCTTGCGGCCGTGACTATGCGAACGTTGTGCTTGGGGGTGTAGACGGCTTCTTTATTCATTGAAGGGAACCTGTAGTGCAACAAAGGTAGCAGGTTGAGGACCGTTGCGTGCATGCGCTATTTTCGCTGTATGGAAATCGATGAAGGGGTTCGAATTAATAAGTACTTCACTCAAGTCGGATACTGCTCGCGTCGTGCAGCAGACAAGCTCATTGATGTAGGGGCGGTGAAAATCAACGGCGAGGTACCGGAGAAAGGGACGAAGGTGATGCCGGGTGACATCGTTACGGTGCGGGGGGAGGTCGTGTCTCCGGATGTAGAGAAGAAGCACGTTTACCTTGCTGTGCATAAGCCAGTGGGCATAGTATGCACCACGGACCAGCGCCGCGAGAAGGACAACATAGTCGATTTTGTCAATTACCCCACGCGGGTGTTCCCGGTAGGGCGATTGGACAAGATGAGTGAAGGGCTCATTCTCATGACAGACGACGGCGAAATTGTTAACCATATTCTCCGGGAGCGCCATGGCCACGAAAAAGAGTACATCGTAACGGTAAATCGCTCTTACGATGATGCTTTCCTGCGTTCGATGTCACGGGGAGTGCACATCCTCGATACCACGACGCGACCGTGCCAAGTAGAACGGCTGTCGCCAACTGTTTTTAAAATCATTTTGGTACAAGGCTTGAATCGTCAAATTCGGCGCATGTGCGAGGCTCTAGGGCACCGCGTGGTGCGCTTGAAACGCATTCGTATCATGCAATTGGAGCTCGACATTCTGCCCGGAAAGTGGCGTCATCTAACGGAGGCCGAGGTCAAACGGCTGTGGGGGAAGGGAAAATGATGCTCATGTAGTGGAATTCCGCTATTTTGCGCTTTCAATTGAGCATGCAACGTTTTGCAAAAGCAGCTCGTTCTACGTGCAGACCCTGAAACACCATTCATGAAAGAACTCGTGAATTCTCACCCCTCAACCTACCGCGGCGCGGTGGACTCTTGCCTGCGAGTGCTGTCCACCGTATTTGTTATGGCTTTGGTCACCTTTACAGCTTCCGCTCAGATGACCGGAGTTATCTGGGAAGTTGATACCGCGTTTTATGAACCCACGACATTCGATGTCGACGGAGACGGGAATTTGATTCCGCTATTCGAAGAATTGGATGGGTTTGTGACATACAAGCTATTTGCAGAGTTTACCAATCCTACGGATGAATTGAGCGCCATCTATTCAGATGCTGTTGTTCTCGGAACCGAAGCGTTTTACATCAATGCGCCATGTGGTTGTTTCAATCCGGAATTGGGCGATGTATTGCTCGGTGGAGCTCAAAACCCTGCGCTGCTTGATTTCTTTCCGGAGGTCGAATTCGATACCTACTGGACCTTAGGCTTTGCGACTGGCGAGCAATACACGGGTAGCAACCCGGCTTACAGTTCAACCACCATGTGCGCCGAACAAGAAGATGGCGGTCTCATTTTTACGGTTGTTCCTGAAGCGGCAGGAGACGATCTGCGTATCCAGTTCGCTCAAATCACCACATGTGGAGATTTTGAGTTTCAAGCGTGTTTTCAAGTGTTCGTAGAAGGGGTACAGGCTCCATTCCAAGAGTGGTGCATGGATGGTGATGGCACTGGCCCTGAATCCGTGCTGAATCCCTGTGCCAACTATGCACAAAATGATGCCAACGTTGTCGTAGACAATTCAATCGATTGCTTCGGGGATTTGGCAGCGGTCGAAGTCAATGTAAACGGGGCTGCTCCGATGACATATCAATTGCTAAATGCGGCTGATAGTTCGGTGATTTCAACCCAGGTTGATGACAATCAATTCATTGATTTACCTGAAGGTGATTATTTCGTAGCCATCGTGGACGGTAATACATGCCGAGACTCATCGGCGGTATTTTCATTTGTTGAGCCAACTGAACTTGAAGCCAGCTGGGAGCTGATTCAAGATAACATATGCCCAGGGGACTTGGGTAGTGTGATTGAAATAGACTATTCGGGTGGAACTCCGAACTATCAAATCGTTGGTTATTCTGCGACTAACACGGGCTCCGGTGTACTACCCGACCCCAATAACCAGTGGGTGGGACTTGAATGCGTCAATGGAGACGGGGAATGGGAATTTGATATTACGGATGCCAACGGGTGTTCGCTCGACACATCCATTACCATTTCCTGCATTGACCCCGTAATTCTTCAAGCTACGGCCGATGATATTACATGCTTTGCATACGGCGATGGCCTCATCGAGGGAAGCATGAGTGGGGGTACGGGAACCCTTACACTGTCTGGTTCACCCAATTTGGGTGTCAATATTTCTGGAGTAGGTTCGGTAGATTTTACGGTCACGGATCTCGAAGCAGCGCAATATTTCCTTTTGGTTACGGATGACAATGGATGCCAAGACTCTACGGAAGTAACAATAATCGAACCAGACGCAGTCACCATGCAGATTACTGTGAGTGACCTGCTCTGTTCGGAGGCCTGCGATGGAGAGGTAAATATCGCGGCGTTCGGAGGGTCTGGGGTTTTTGATTATTCTGTCTCGGATGCAGATGAAAATGAATACGATGACGAGGGCTTGTGCGTGGGAGATTACATAGCCAATGCAACTGATGAGAACGGTTGCGTGGTACAGGAGGCGTTCCAAGTGATGGCACCTGACTCCATTTTGTTTGACGTGGTTATCCAAGATGTAACCTGCAATGGCGAGACGAATGGATCGATTTGTGTGGAAAACGCTTCCGGTGGAACCGGAGCATTGAGTTTCCAAGTGGCTCCACCTGCTGGAGCATTTCAATTCGACCCCTGCTTTGATTTAGCCGCAGGCACCTATGTGGTGACAGTTGTGGATGAGGTGGGATGTGAAGTGAGTTCGGACCCCCAGTTGCTTATTGAACCAGATCCCATCCAGCTTATCTTGACACAAACCGAAATTACCTGTACTTCATATGCCGACGGAATGTTGACCGTTGAAGGCATCGGCGGGACAGGAGCTCTTAGTTTGGTCCAACCTGAAGAAGGTGCGTTACCGTACACGTTGGAAGGCCTTGATGAAGGGCCCATAGGTGTGACGGTTCAAGACGAGAACGGATGCCTAATCACCGAAGCAGGGGACATCTTTGAGCCGGATTCGCTGATAGTCGAATGGCTCTTCTTGGAAGATGTGGTGTGCGGTGGTGATTGTGATGGCACCGCTATTGTGGACTTCAGCGGTGGGACAGGCGCAGTATTTTTGACGCTTAATGGAAGTGAAGATTATAACTTCGCTGCGCTTTGTGCGGGTGAGTACACGGCCTCCGTCGTGGATGGGAATGGCTGCATGGATTCGACCATGTTCGAAATCATGGAGCCCGACCCCATTGAGGTCCTCATCGATGTGACCAACGTGACGTGCACTGGCATGAAGGACGGAGAGGTTAATATTTTTCCGATCGGGGGCACCGGTGATATCAGTTGGGAAGTTTTGGAAGATGGCATTGACCTCTTAAACCTCTACGAAGGCGTGTACAACGTCACAGCGATTGACTCTACGGGATGCATTGAAGACACGGCTTTCACGGTGGCAGCTGAAGTGGACACTGATATGCTCATCACCATGCTGAGTTCTCCAGTCACTTGTTGGAACGAACAAGACGGAACAGCGACGGCCTCAGTTATTGGTGGATTTCAGCCCATCGAATACCTCTGGAGCGATGGCGATGCCCAGACGACAGTCACAGCAACGGGTTTGTATGAGGACACGTATTCGGTTGTGGTCACCGATAGCTTGGGGTGCACCTTGACACGCGTGGTCACGGTTGAACCGACCATTGGATGTTTCTTCATTGCGGAAGCCATCACACCGAACGGTGATGGCTACAACGATGACTGGATTGTTGGTGGTTTGGAATACTTCCCAACCGCAGAAGTAAGGGTCTTCAACCGTTGGGGCCAGCAGATGTTCTATTCGAGAGGTTACCAGGAACGTTGGGATGGCCGTTACAACAATGCTCCATTACCAGTAGCGGATTACTATTATGTAATTGAATTTGCCGGTGACAAGGCTCCGATCACGGGAACCGTAACCTTGAAATACTAAAGCACCCATGAAGCAATTCATCCTTTCCCTCCTTGCTCTGGCCTTGGGCCTTGCTTTGGTCGCTCCTGAGGCACATGCACAGCAATTGTTCCGCCGCTCACAGTTCATGACCAATCCATTTCTCAGCAATCCTGCGATCGCCGGTACGTTACCCGAAACCCCCATTACAATGCAGTACCGCAACCAATGGACAGGGTTCGAAGGAGCGCCGGAAACCATGACGCTTAGTGGCCACACGGCGCTGCCCAACCGGGTCGGTGTCGGTGGCATTGTTTACTCAGACGACACGGGTGGTGCCATCAAACGCACTGGTATCGAGTTGGGTGGTTCGTACACCATTGATTTGAACAACTACGACGCAGTGGCATTCGGATTGAGCTTGATGGCCAACCAATGGTCTTTTGACAACGACCTGGACGTCTGGGACGTGGAAGATCCTGCCTTAAGCTATGGAATGGAGCAATCGGTATCCGTCGATGCGCATTTCGGTTTAATGGTCTTCAGTGAGGCGTATGCGTTTGGATTCGCCATTCCCCACTTGATTCAATCGTCGACTGGCCTTGAAACCTCAACCATTCAAGGGGGATTGGACAACAAACAGGTTCGCCACTTCCGCTTCATGGGCCACTACAAGTACCAGGTATCCAACGACTTTATCATCGAGCCTTCGGCCCTAGTGCGTGTCACGGAGCGTACTCCGGCGCAGCTTGACGTCTACCTCCGTGGATGGTATGCCGACATGGCATGGGTGAGTTTGGGCTTCCGCACGAATGATGCAGTCGTCATGGGCGTTGGTGGCCAGTACGGTTCGTTCGGGCTGTCATACGTTTACGACATCACCAGTACCGCGGCGAGCTACCTCAGCCCGCATTCCCACGAGATCTGCTTAACCTATTTTGTACCGCGTTCAACCGGCTTCCGTTCGAGTTCCATGAATTCTCGTCGTATATTACAACGTAAGCGAATTGTTAAATAAGAAGCAATCCAAACGACAGCAAGCATGATGAAGACGAAGTTGAGCGTTTTAGCGATGATGTTGGCTCCCGCATTGGTTTGGGGTCAATTTTCCCACATTGAAGTGGATGAAATAGAGAATGGAGGTGTAGTTGCCGGTCGAACGTACCGCGTTTATGCAGTGATGGAGAGCGAAGGAGACGTCATTGATGCCATCTTCGGTGAGGCAGGTAAACCGCTTGAAATTTCAAGTGCAAGCGGATTTTATCAGCATCCAAAAGGCGGCGGTATGGCGTCAGAAGTGCAACGGTATGACATTCAGAATGATGCTACACTCGCGTTTGATTCATGGGTGTCCATCGGCTTGGAGGACAACTACATGAACTCGTTGACAGCTTTCCCACCGGAAACGGGCTTTTTCGAGGCGTTTGAAGCGGGCGGTATGTTGACAACTGACAATGGTGCTTGGTTTGTGTTGCCCGATAAACGCCAGGCATTGGCTCCAGAGGACAAACGAATTTTAATCGCGCAGTTAACCACCACAGGGGTGGTACAAGGTCTCATCAACATTCACGGACGGACCAAGGCTATCTTGGATGCTGAGGGCAATGTTGAAAGTGGAGCGAACTTGATTCAAGCAGAAGGTATCACTTTTACCTGCGGCCGCTAATCGTTCATTTTTAGTGGTTGTGTCATGCTTTGCAAAGAATCCCTAGGGAGGAATTGCAAAGCGGCGCTGTTGATGCAGTAGCGTAACCCGGTCGGTGCCGGTCCATCGCCAAAAACATGGCCCAAGTGCCCAGCACAGGCACTGCACAACAACTCAGTGCGCGGGTATCCTAATTTGTAATCGGTACGCGTGGTAATGGCCTTTTCGGCGATCACTTCAAAAAAACTAGGCCATCCGCTGCCGCTGTTAAATTTATCGCGGCTGTCAAAAAGAGCTTTTCCGCAACCTGCGCAACAGTACACTCCGTCCTCGTGGTGGTCCCAAAATGCTCCCGTAAAAGGCGGTTCCGTCCCACATTGCCTCAAGATGCGAAATTGCTCATCGGTGAGCTTTTCGCTCCAATCAATAGCGGGTTTGATTTCTGGTTCTTGAGCAGTGCTGCAGCCTGTTGCTAGGATAAGTGCGCAAATAGGGAGCCAATTGTGGAGCATTATGTCAGTTTGGATTTGAGGTGTTTACCCGTTAGGGAAGCCTTGCAGGAGGCGATGGCTTTGGGTGCCCCTTGGCACACGACTGCACCGCCGGCATCACCGCCGCCAGGGCCCATGTCGATAATGTAGTCTGCTTGCGCAATAACGTCGAGTTGGTGCTCGATGACGAGCACTGTATGGCCCATTTTGAGCAGAGCATTCAGTGAGATCATTAGCTTTTGCACATCGAAAGCATGCAGGCCCGTGGTGGGCTCGTCAAACACGAAGAGAGTGTGTTCTTGCCGGTCACCACGTCCGAGGAAGGTTGCAAGTTTGATGCGCTGCGCTTCTCCTCCGCTTAGGGTGTTGCTGCTCTGTCCCAGTGTCACATAACCTAGCCCGACATCGAGGAGCGGTTGAAGCTTTGCAAGGAGGCGCTTCTGAACCGAGCTTGGTTTTATTTCATCAGTCGCCGGGGCGAAAAAGTCAACGGCATCGGCTACGGTCATCCCTAACACATTAGCAATGTGCTTGTCCTTCCACTTGATGTCGAGGATTTCGTCTTGGAAACGTTGCCCCTTGCATGCGTCGCACCGTAACTTCAAATCAGCCATGAACTGCATGCCGATGGTGACTTGGCCCTCACCTTCGCAGGTTTCGCAACGTCCCCCTGCTACGTTAAAGCTGAAATGTGAAGGTTTATACCCGCGGGCTTTTGCGAGTCCCGTGCTGCTGAATAACTGCCTAATCTCGTCGTACGCCTTGACGTATGTGACCGGGTTGCTGCGGGAAGATTTCCCAATAGGGTTTTGGTCGACGAATTCCAATGCTCCGATTTTGTGCACACTGCCGGACAGCGCACCTAAGGCAGACTGCCCGCCGCCAAGCCCCTCCAGTTCAGCCCGAAGCAAGGGCAGGAAGACCTGATTGACCAGGGTGCTTTTGCCCGATCCGCTCACGCCTGTGATCGCGGTAAGGGCGTGCAATGGAATGCGGATGTCTACCCCCTTGAGGTTGTTCTTGTACGCGCCAGTGAGCTCCAACCAGCCAGGGCCGAGTTGGCGCTTAAGCTTCTCTGGATTTTCGAGGTGCCCGTTAAGGTAGGCGGCGGTCAGCGACGGGTGGGAGGCGTCTAGGCTTTCCCATGTCGGGGCGTCACCGGCAAAAACCACTTCACCGCCCAAGCTTCCAGCGCGTGGCCCTAGGTCCACTAGATGGTCTGCCGCTCGCATAATATCTTCATCGTGTTCGACGACCACGACGGTATTGCCGATGTCGCGGAGTTGCTTCAAGATGCCAATCAGCCGTTCGGTGTCCTCCGGATGGAGGCCGATACTGGGTTCATCAAGGACGTAGGTGCTCCCGACTAAGCTGCTGCCAAGACATGTACTCAGGGATATGCGCTGCGACTCGCCGCCGCTGAGGCTTTTGCTTGACCGGTCCAAGGTCAAATAACCGACCCCGACATCACAGAGGTATTGCAAGCGGGTTTCGGCCTCTTGGAGCAACCGCTCGCCGATTTCTGCTTCGGTCGGTTTGAGCTGTAGGTTTCGGGTCCAACGAAGGGCATCCCTAGCGGACATGCGCAGTACCTCGGTCAGGGTGTTATCTCCGACGAAGACGTTTTGTGCGCCTTCACCTAATCGCGTGCCGTGGCACGTCGGGCATTTTGTACGGCCCCGGTACCTGCTGAGCATGACGCGGAATTGAATCTTGTAGCTTTTCTCCTCGAGGTAGGAAAAGAAAGCGTCCAGTCCCTTGAATCCCTTGCTTCCTTTCCAAACTAGGGCCTTTTGCCCAGCAGAAAGGTCACGCCATGCGCTGTGAATGGGGATGTCGTTGTCCCGAGCTGCGAGACAGAGGCGTTGCTTCCATTTGCCCATGCGCTCCCCGCGCCAGCAGGCGATGGCGCCGTCGTAAATACTGAGCTTGGGATCGGGTACAACGCGCTCAGGGTCGATGCCGATGACGTGTCCAAAGCCCTCGCATCGGCTGCAAGCGCCGATGGGGCTGTTGAAGGTGAACAGTTCTGGGCTCGGTTCAGGAAAAGTGATGCCGTCTCGTTCGAAGCGATCAGAAAAGGTCCACGGCCCGAGGTTGCCATCGGCAAAACGGATTTCACACGAACCGTCGCCTTCGAAAAAGGCCGTTTCAACGGAATCGAACACGCGCGAGTTAAAATCGCCCTCATCTTTGGTAGACGGAGTGACCAAGCGATCGACTACGAGCCACCAAGCTTTGGTATCCGAGGCGATGGCATTTGCTATGGCGTGGGTTTTGCCTGAGGCGTCTATTACACGGCTGAAGCCTTGTTGCTGGAAAATCTCGAGCTGTTGGGCCCAGGTGCGGTCGGCTTTTTTCAGAATGGGGGCGACGATGAGGAAGCGAATGTCCGCATCGAGCGAGTTTAGACGATCCAGGACGTCTTCGGGGCGGTCTTTCTTGACGGGCTCTCCGCTGACTGGAGAGATGGTTATTCCAATTCGCGCGTACAGCAGGCGCAGGTGGTCGTGAATCTCAGTCCGTGTTGCCACCGTCGAGCGCGGACCGCCTGAGGACGCGCGCTGCTCGATGGCAATGGCAGGGGAAATGCCGTCGATGGAATCCACATCGGGCTTATCGAGGCGGCCAAGGAATTGGCGCGCGTAGCTACTGAGGCTCTCAACGTACCGTCGTTGTCCTTCCGCATAGAGCGTATCGAAGGCCAGTGAACTTTTTCCAGACCCTGAAAGCCCGGTGATGACCGTCCATTTCCGCTTGGGGATAATGACATCGATGTTTTTTAGGTTGTGCTCTCGAGCACCTTTGATACGAATCTCCATTCGCTTTTGTTAACACCCCAAAACGCCCGCGGGTTTCAATGCAACGAAAATATGGTGTATATTAGATGTAGTAATTGAAAAAACGTCCGCGATAGAAACATTTTACGCTTCAAAGTAAGGCCCCGAAGTTTTCCTATGACTCGGGTTGTATATCACCCTTAACTGCGTAAAATGATGCGAGCATCACTTTCAGACCAACAGTTGATTTCTTCGTACCTCGCCGGGGACGAAACTGCGTTCGAAACCCTTTTGAACCGCCATCAACAACAAGTTTATTCCAAAATCTTCTTCATCGTCCGCGATAGCGAACTTGCGAACGACCTGTTTCAGGACACCTTTATTAAGGTGGTGAATACCCTGAAAAGCGGAAAGTACAACGAAGAAGGAAAGTTTTTGCCATGGGTGATGCGCATTGCGCACAACCTGAGCATTGACCACTTTCGTCGAGGCAAGAAGATGCGTATGCTGCGCGCCACAGAGGAATTCGATGTGTTTGACACTATGCATTCCGATGAGCCGCACATGGAAGACCGCATGATCCAAGAGCAAATTCGCCAGGATGTTCGCGATCTCCTGGAAACGCTGCCCGAAGAGCAGCGTCTAGTGGTCAAAATGCGAATCGAACGGGACATGAGTTTCCAAGAAATCGCTGATGAGACAGGCGTTTCAATTAACACAGCGCTCGGCCGAATGCGCTACGCCCTCATCAACCTTCGCAAAGCCATGGACGAACGAGGCGTGGAGTTGACCTTGAATTAATCTTCAAGCGCACACAATAGAAGCCGGAGCTGCGCGTTCTTGGGGTACGAAACCTCAAAAACAAGTGCCCATGGCCCATTGTACCCTTGACGATTTGACGTCTGATTGGTTTGAAGATTCTATCGAGTCTAACTTGAAAATGCCCCGCGCCGAGAGCGTTCGCAACATCCTCCAGTATTCGGCTGGATTGCGTGCTCAGTCAACAAAGCGCTTCGGTACTTTCTCCGGGCTGATGAACTAAACCACCGACGGACAAACGAAGAAAAGACCGCTACGTGCGGTCTTTTTTTATGCCCGGTTACGTTGCGGGCTCGATGATGTCAAAACGGATCTTGCCCAATTCGCGCTCGTGGATGGCGTGCTGTACTATGGCGTCCGCCGTGGCTGATCCGTTTTTCAGTTCGACCAATTTTGGGATTTCGTCAAAACGACTTACCGTTGCTTCGGTGAAGCACCAGCCTTTGACGTGTTCGTTTTCCATCCACACGATGGCTCGCTCTTCGGCGGTTCGCCCTCGGTCAACAATGGCCCAAGTTTCGCTGGTCTGGGCAGCGCAGATGAGTGCATTCATGGCTTTGTTGTGCGTGTCACATTGGTCGTTTGCAATGGGTTGGCCACGCCCATCGCTGCCCAAACCAAGTAACTCCGGTTGCAGCCCGTGGAGGACTGCTTGCGTATGGAGCCATTCCCGAGCGTCCTCTTCTCTACGAAACCACCTAATGGCATGCTTGACGTGGCGTTGCCGTTGGAGGTGAAGCCGCTTGAAGCCTCGTTGGTCGGTGTAGCTCACGATGGCAGTGCGAATGGGTATGGACTTCTGCGCTCGGTTGTGGATGGGCCAGTGCGTACGGATCAGTTCGTCTTCGATGAGACGGGCCATGAGCACTGAACCGGTGGATTCAGCGTCGATGTGGTAGATGTCGCGCAAGAAAGCCTGGCGTCGAGCTGATTTCATGGTGCCGTTGAAGTGAGTACGCACACGGTGCCTCACGTTGTGGGACATGCCGATGTAGATGGGTGTGCCCTTTTGGTTCAAAAACCGGTAGACCCCCGGAGCAGTGGGCAGCGCCTCAAAATCGCTTGTCGGGA
This sequence comes from Crocinitomicaceae bacterium, assembly GCA_002690915.1. Lineage (GTDB taxonomy): Bacteria > Bacteroidota > Bacteroidia > Flavobacteriales_D > Sanyastnellaceae > UA16. The sequence goes on along the minus strand of NZGF01000044.1, from coordinate 8,734 downwards.
CGTGCTGCGGTAGCCACGATTCTCGATCCCCGCGCTTGAGCATGCCTGCCACTACATCGGAAGCTCGCTCACTTTTCATCATGAGGTGGAACAGTTCCACCGTGGCCGCGCAATCGCCCATGGCGCGGTGCCGGGCGTCGTTGTCGATGCCGAGGTCTTCGCAGATGCGGCCGAGGCTGTAGCTTGTGTGCCCAGGGAGAAGCTTTCGTGCCATGCGCACTGTGCACATCTTTGGGCTGCGCCACACGCGTCCCATGGTCTCGTAGTGACCGCGAATGAACGCGTAATCGAACCCGACGTTGTGCGCCACGAAGATGCATCCGCTCAAGAATTCTTCCAGTTCATCCGCAATGGCCTCGAACGAGGGCGCCGCCTCGACCATGTTGTTTGTGATTCCGGTGAGTTGAGTGATGGGCAGCGGGATAGGTAAGCCGGGATCGACAAGTGTTTGCCATCGTTCGAGCTCCTCAGTTCCATCGGTGATGATCGCGGCAATCTCTGTAATGCCGTGACCCTTGGCGTGGGAACCGGTGGTTTCGATATCGACGATGGCATAGCGCGTCATGGTGCAAAGTTCGGGGTTCATGATACGATTCAAGCGGGTCACTCCGCAGCCTATGTACGTTCTCTGTTGCTTTGTTCTCCCGAGCTACCTTTGTGGCATGCGCAGAGCATTATTCATGGGGTGGCTGACGATTTGGGCAATGGGCTGTGGTGAAACCGCACTGGCGCCGGCAGAGGAGTCGTTAGTGGTGGCTGTGGCTGCTGAAGTCGACGAGGCTGCGGTGGCCGCCAAAGCCAAGATCCTGGCTTTTCCGCCATTGACCGATGCGAATTGCGAATCGTTCCTCACAGAATGGCACGCAGAGCATCAGGGGGGCATAATTAAAGTGGAGACCCAATACGGTACGATTTCACTGGAGTTATTCGATGACGTGCCTTTGCATGCCGCCAACTTCCGGTATAAGGTGGAGCGCGGGTATTACCGGCCCAGTGAGTTTGTGCGTGTAGTACCGGAGTTTGTGGTGCAGGGCGGGAATTCTGAGGATCCGCGAGCGCAGGAAATGCGCTGGCTCATCGGAAAGCACACGCTGCCCAGCGAGTTCGATGACCGTTACCGCCACGTTCGGGGAGCTGTCGCGATGGGGCGCACCTACAAAGGCAACCCCGACAAGCGTTCCGCTTCCTATGACTTCTACATAGTCGTCGGCCGAAAGGTTACCTCCGTGGAATTGCAGAGGATCGAACGGGAGAAAGGCTTCACCTATACCGAAGCTCAAAAACAACGTTACTATGCAGAGGGTGGTACCCCTCACTTGGACAATGAGCACACGGTGTTTGGTCGGCTCGTTGAGGGTTGGGTCGTGTTGGACCGCCTGTCACAGGTACCTACCGATGATAGTGATTGGCCGCTGCAGCGGCTGGAGATGCAGGTTTCGGCCTTAAATTAGAGGGGATGAAAAGTACGCGGTCTATCGGGATTTTTTGTGTTTGTGCGGTGTTCAGTTCGCTGGTCAGTGCTCAAAACTGGGACGACTGGGACACTTATGAATCATCCTATGAGCCGTCGAGAAAGGGCATTGAATTCGCACTTAATTTCGGTGTCTATCAGGGGCACCATAAGGCTGCAAATGAATTCTTCAGTGGCATCTCCGGTGAGGTGTATGAACTATCTGATCCCACAGCCAACTTGATGACGATTGAGGATAGATTAGGGATCAACAATGTGAACAGCATCGTCTGGAGCCAGGTCATGAGCAGCATTGGTTTGGAAGCTGGAGAATTTGAATACATCGAATACCCGATTTACAGTGAATCGCTTCGATTGTACGGCATGAGGTACACCCCGGGGACACTGATGGGGCTTCAAACCCTCTTTTTCTTCAATCCTGAAAGTGCATTTGTGCTTCACATTGATGCCGTCAGCGGATTGAAATCAGAGGGTGCTTGGAATATGGTGACAAACGAAATCGTTCAAGGAGCGGGGTCAGAGAATCGGCGCACCTTTAGCATCTTCTCTGAGGAAGACCGATTTCAGCTCACACTCGGATACCGCACAGCTGCTTACATTGTGGATGAAGCAAGTTGGACCTTCGAGTTGGGCGGTACCATGCTTGCAACTCAATTGAAGCAGAACTACGTTCGGATTCAAAATCAGAATTACCAACTCCTGACCGCGCCGGCAGCCAACGGACAATTCGCCAATCCCACCTCCAGCTTAACATCAACGGGGCTTGGATGCTACGGAGCTATCGGCGTGGAGCTGTTTTTCGAAAAGGGCGGTAACCTCATGCTCACCGCACGTGTCAGCCGGGATCGTGTGGTAATGGGTACGTACGAGGATAACCTCGTTCAAGGCGCTCTATACCTCACGTGGGTCATCCCCCCTCAGCTTGGCGATTTTGTTCGCGCCAGTTTCTGATGGAGTCAACGAACGTTGTGTTTCTTTTGCTCAGACGCTTGGGCAGTTCGCCTAATGCCTGGAACTCTCAGATGTATTCAATCTAGTCCTGAGCGCGGTCCATCCCTTGGAATGAGGTTCTAATCTCACCGAGGGGAGCGCAGCGCCAGAAGGCAGTTAGGATGTGGGCGAGAGGGTTTTCATAAAAAGGCATGGCACAGAGTTGTTACCTTGGGGTTTTAATCCAAGAACCAAGTTAGAATGAATTTAGAGATCCCATTGTCTGCGTTGGCGTTGGCCTGTGCAGTGATTGCAGGTGCACAGGGCCCGGAAGTGGAAATTGATTTGACGGCGACGGACGTGATTAGCCAAGGCCGCACGGGCACGTGCTGGAGCTTTAGTACGACCAGCTTTCTCGAGTCGGAAGCATTTAGAATTACCGGTGAGCTGCATGACTTCAGTGAAATGGCGAGCGTTCGAGTGATTTACCCTGAAAAAGTAGAGCGTTACGTGCGGTACCACGGCAAGCACCAGATGGGGCCGGGTGGACTTTCGCACGACGTAACGCGCGCTGCGGCCAAATACGGCATCGTACCGCAATCCGTGTACGGCGGTGGTCAAGCCGCTGGCGCCTATGACCACGGCGCACTCGACAGGATGATGGAGACCATGGCCAAAGCATTGGTGGAGCAGTCAGGTGGAGTAGCAACGGCTGGTATGGAAGCTGTGGAAGCGACCCTTGACGCCTACCTTGGCATGCTGCCAGGCACGTTTAAGTACGATGGAACTGAATACACTCCGGCCTCGTTTCGGGATGCTGTGGGCATCGACCCCTCGGCGTATGCGACCTTGACCAGTTTCACGCATCATCCGTTTGGTAGCGAATTCGTTTTGGAAGTGCCTGACAACCACGCGCATGGTCTATATTTCAATGTTGAGTTGAATGATTTGGAGGAGACGGTTCACCACGCGCTAGAGCAGGGTTATACGGTTGCTTGGGATGCGGATGTGAGCAACAAAGGCTTTTCCTTTGGCGATGGATGGGCCGTTATGCCAGGAGGAACCGGAAGCAAAGACGAATGGACAGTCTTGGATTCTATGCCCAAAGAACCAGAGGTGGATCAAGCCATGCGCCAAGCGGCCTTCGATTCACAGGAAAACACAGATGATCACTTGATGCACATTGTAGGGCGCGCTGCTGATTCCCAGGGTAGGGAGTACTTCATCATCAAAAATTCATGGGGACAAGGAAATGAGTACGGTGGAAAGCAGTTTGTTTCGATGTCGTATTTCCGCCACCATACGATTGGGGTGATGCTCCACGAAGATGGAGTGCCCAATGACTTGAAGAAGGCCATGAGGCGTTGAAGAAAATAGAAAATGCGTGAACCGTTTGGCGGTTCAACACGAGTTGATATCTTTGCCCCCCGTTTCGGCGGTATCAACGGCTCTGTAGCTCAACTGGATAGAGCATCGCACTACGGATGCGAAGGTTTGGGGTTCGAATCCCTACAGGGTCACGAAGAAGCCTGACAGCACAATGCAGTCAGGCTTTTTTTTATTGCTGAATTATCCATAAAACTGTGGTGATTGGAGTCAAGAGACGACTTCATCAACTTTGATTTGTCAGGACTGGAAAATGAATAATATAGAGTATAAATAATATTAAAATAGTTTTTTAGTCGTTTAAAAACCAAAATTCGTACTTTAGTGGAAATCGCCAAGTTTTCGCCATGTGCTCATTTGCCAATACCACTGCAACGAGCTGGAGACGCTATACGTGTTTCTTTGCATTCGTTTCGATCTGTTTGTTCAACTCTGTTTTTGCGGCTTTTGCCAGCGATAAGCTTTCGAGATTTGATGATCCGGTAGTTCCTGTCCTTGAACCGCTGGTACCCGCAGTTGTCTCGTCAACTGAACATTACCAATTTATCCAGACCAGCACAGATGCAGTTGCAGCAACATTGGGAGGGGCGAATTATGATTTAACCGATTACGCCGTCTTTCGCGTGTATGTTAATACGGCGAATGAAACCGACTATGTCAAGCGCATTTTTGGAGATGCAGAGCTTCCCGCTTCTATTGTTGCTCCTGACGGAATTTACAACGATTGGCTTTGTAGCGGCGCAACGCCCCTTGGCGTGCCGACATTGGGAACCTATCCTTACCCGGATTATGGTTTTCTTGCTGACTCCTGGGTTGGCATTGGACTGACCAGTTTTCCAGATATTGTTGCAGGTGAGGAGGATGTTGAACTTATTGAATCAGATGGCAACGCGTGGTCCGATAATTTCAATAACGGATTGAACCCAAGTGGGAATTATGGAGCAGTTGAGATTGATTTCAGTTCATCAGCGATGGAGGGCTGGTACCTGGAAAGCGATGATGCCACCAATGGTTTCGGAGGAGATGACCAACTCGCATTGGTCATGCAACTAACTGCCAATGCGCCGTTTACATGGACATTGAACGCTGAGATTTGGGTCGATGGCGATTCAACCAATTCAGTTGTTCTTACACAATCCTTCAATGGGAGTTCTATGGGGCTTCCCATCATTGAAGGGTGTACCGATACCAATGCGTGCAATTATTACAGCTTAGCCACTTCTGACAACGGCTCTTGCCAGTTTCCGGATTTATATTACGATTGTGAAGGGGAGTGCATCAATGACGCGGACGGCGACGGCATTTGCAATGAATTGGAGATTGATGGATGTACCTCTAATCTCGCCTGCAACTACGATGCATCAGCCACAGAAGAAGATTCTTCTTGCGTCTTCCCAGAGGGTTGTGAAACCTGTTCAGGCGCGACGGATGGAACAGGGACTGTGATCGATAACGACGCTGACAACGACAGCGTGTGCGATGCGGATGAGATTGTGGGTTGCCAAGACAGCAACGCTTGCAATTACAACACTGCAGCAACAGATGCCGGAACATGCATAGTTGTTGACGATATCTGCGAATCTTGTTCAGGCGATACTGACGGAAGTGGCACAATCGTGGACAACGACAGCGATGACGATGGGGTTTGCGACCTTGACGAAGTCTTGGGCTGTGAGGACAGTGCTGCGTGCAATTACGATGCTGACGCTACCGATTCAGGCTCGTGCATCTACGCTACGGACTGTGATTTTTGCTCGGGTGCGATTGATGGTACAGGTACAATCGAAACGGGTGATACGGATGGTGATGGGGTATGCGATGTAGCAGAAGTAGCGGGCTGCCAAGATGCCACAGCATGTAATTTCAATGCTTTGGCTACGGATTCAGATGACTCATGTGAATTCTGTTCTTGTGGACAATTGACAGGATTGTCTCCATACAGTTTGACTGTCGAGGAGTATGCGGTGGATGGCATTCCGGGGCACACCACATATCGTTTGTATGTGAACTTGGAGCATCCGAATGACTACTTGAACAGCATTTACGGAGAATCCCCTGGAACCGTTTCGGAGCCTTTTGTGTTGACATCTACGTCAACCCCAAACTGGTACCAAAACGATACAGCTGGAACAGACCTTGCATGGGAGATGTTGCCAATTCATTTGTCCTTTATTCCTGAATTGGCCTACGACAGCTGGATGACCATTGGCTCTGAATTTGGCCCTTGGAGTGAATTCTACACAGTCGCAGGTTCCGTTGGAGACGAATTTTGGTCTGCTTTTAACGCTGGAGAAGACATCAACGTCACCTCGGAATCGGGTTTCTCCATTTATAACAGTCCCAACTGCGAATTGCCGCCCGGAGACCCCGCTGGCTCTTGCGATCCCAATCACCCAGCCGTAGCAGGAGATGATGGACGTGTATTGGTTGGTCAAATTACTACTACTGGAACACTCTCTGGCGAATTCTCAGTTTCGGTTTTACGAAATGGCGAGTACGGCTCTGGCGTTTACCACACAGAGCATTTTCAATTCAGCGGAGTAGGTACATTCTCGGCAGACAGCTGGTCTGGTTCTCTGTCGTCCAATTACCAAGATTGCGGTTGCATTGATACAACTGCGTTGAACTACGATGAGGAAGCGGTGCATGACGGAGGTGGCTGTATTCCAGCGATTGATGGGTGCATGGATTCCAATGCATGCAACTACATGGATACCGCAACTGTGGACGACGGAGGATGCCTTGTCCCGCTTGGATGCGATACGTGCAGCGGCGCAACCGATGGATCAGGAACAATTGTGGACAACGATGCCGATGACGACGGCATTTGCGATGCAGATGAAACGGTAGGATGTGAGGATTCGACAGCATGTAACTACGACGATGCAGCAACCGATGCCGGATCTTGTGAGTATACAGTGGACGCTTGCGACACGTGCAGCGGCGAAACAGACGGATCAGGGACAGTTTTGGAAAATGACTTGGATGATGACGGCGTGTGTGATGCCGATGAGGTTGTTGGTTGTCAAGATTCTTTGGCATGCAACTACAATGCCGATGCCACCGATTCGGGTGTGTCTTGCTTATATGCAAGTGGCTGTGATACCTGCTCGGGCCTCACGGATGGCACTGGTACAGTGGTAGACAATGATGCGGACGACGATGAAGTGTGCGATGCGGATGAGGTCGAAGGCTGTCAAGATTATGCTGCCTGCAACTTCAATGCAGCAGCAACCGATCCTGGAATTAACTGCATTTATCCCTCAGGCTGTGAGTCGTGTTCCGGCGCAACAGACGGAACTGGAACAGTATTGGCCAATGATGACGATGGTGACGGTGTCTGCAATGCGGACGAAGTCTTGGGCTGTGAGGACAGTGCTGCGTGCAATTACAATGAACTGGCCACCGACGCAGCCTCATGCCTTTATGTGATGCAACCTTGCGATATCTGCTCCGGTGAAATCGACGGAACGGGAACGGTTGTGACCAACGATTTGGACGGGGATGACGTTTGCGATGCAGACGAAGTACCCGGATGTCAAAATGAAATGGCTTGCAATTATAACGCTGGTGCTACGGATGAGGCTGGGAATTGCACGTACGCGGTGGGGTGCGATGTGTGCGCAGGGAATGCATCGGACGGCACGGGGTATGTGAATGATTTGGATTTGGATGACGACGGCGTCTGCGACATCGACGAGGTGTCAGGTTGCGAGGATAGCTTGGCGTGCAACTTCAACTGGCTTGCTACGGACAGCGACGGAAGCTGCATCTACGCGACTGGATGCGAGACGTGTTCAGGCGAAAATAACGGAATGGGCAACGTAGTGGCGAATGATGATGACGGAGACGGGGTTTGCAATGCGGATGAAGTCGCGGGATGCCAAGATCCAGTAGCGTGTAATTACCACGAACTGGCTACCGATCCTGCAACGTGTGACTATCCCGAGGATTGTGACTCGTGCTCCGGAGAAATGGATGGTACAGGCACAGTGGTAGAAAACGATGCAGACGCAGATGGTGTGTGCGATGCGGACGAAGTCGTGGGCTGTCAGAACCCGGAGGCGTGCAATTACGATACCCTGGCGACGGACCCAGGTACGTGTTACATCGCTGGTCTTTACTACGATTGCTCTGGTGAGTGCATCAATGATGCCAACGGCAATGGCGTTTGCGATGAAATTGATAACCTGCTCTTCAATGAATATTCAGAGGGGTACGGTGCTGGATACGATGATGGGATAGCGTTTGGCTTGTCCCAATGCACAGGCGGCCCGGAATACTGCGGTGAAGGCACGGTATGGAATGAAGATTTCCAATTGTGCGTGGAAGACACTTCATGCCCAGGTGATCTTGATGGAGATGGGGTGGTTGGAACCAATGATTTGCTCTTAATTCTGATGGATTATGGCTTTTCTTGTGATTGATTTATGAGACGACGAAACGGCTTTTTATGCCCACGAAAGTTGTGTTTATTAAAATAAATTTTGTAACTTAAGATTTCGCCGCAAGGACTAATGAAGTGTCACTCCGAAAATTTATGACACTTTTCGTTGGAATCCTGCGTCGAATCTCCCCTTTCAAAGGTCTGCCGCTCTGGGTGGACCTTTTTTTTGCTGAAGTTTTTAAATTCGGTGCAGCAGGTTCGGAATCGCCAATCGATTACGCTGAGTTAAGCTGTCCATTTTTAGCTGTTGAGCCCCATTACCAATCGCTTCGTATTGAAGGTGTGAAAGGCGTAAGTTGTTTTCGGCGTTCTGTCGCGTCTGTTATAGATTGGATTCGTCTGTCCAGAAAATACCGAGTGCCCTCAAGAAGCTTGATTCGCACGTTTATTGCCAGAATAATCTTCGGTCCAACGCTTTGTATTCCGATGCCCCCAGGGTTAAATTATTCCTTCTGGGCCTTTAAGTTGACTCAATTGTACGGCGTGAATTTCAGTAAAAT
>NZGF01000043.1 GCA_002690915.1 Crocinitomicaceae bacterium | reverse complement strand
GCAAACGCCCAAACGCCGGCATCAGTTCATTTTGGCCTACGCCTTTCCACTGTGCATTGTCATCGTATACACGTTAATTCGGCATGCAAGTTTTGGCTTCGAAAAAGATGCCGGACACTGGGTGATGAAGCCATTTTACAAGGACCACACCTCTTACGGCGCCGTCTTGGCAATGGTCATCCCTCCGGTACTTGCCCTCGCAACCTGGCGGAGATTCTCAGCCTTTGTTCGCACGGTTTTGTTTGGGGTGTTGGGAATTTTGGTAACGGGAATGATCTTCTCGTATACACGAGCCGCGTGGGTTTCATTGGCGGCGGTCGCAGCGTTGTTTGGGGTAATGAAACTTGGGATTCGACTACGGACCCTCATCTCCGCGGCAGTGCTTGTTCTTGGATTCCTTTGGGTGGCCCAAGACGCACTGTTTATTCAGCTTCAACGCAACGAGCAGGACTCATCGGACGACCTCGCCGAGCACGTGGAATCCATCTCCAACGTATCCAGTGACGCATCAAACTTAGAGCGGCTCAACCGCTGGAATGCCGCCATTGCCTTGTTCCAAGAACGCCCGCTCAGTGGATGGGGACCAGGCACATACCAGTTCGTATACGCGCCATTTCAGCGATCATCAGACCGTACCATTATCAGCACCAATAACGCCGATGCAGGCAATGCCCACAGCGAATACCTCGGTCCACTCGCCGAACAAGGCATCCTGGGTATGTTCTTCGCTGTAGGGCTGCTGGGGTTCTGTTTGCATCTGGGGTTCAGGGTACAAATCCAACTTCGCGACCGAGAACAGCGCAACCTCGCTATGGGAGTTTTCTTGGGACTCATGACCTACTTTGTCCACGGAGTCCTAAACAATTACCTGGATACCGACAAAGCCAGCGCGCTTTTTTGGGGCTTCTTCGCCTTACTTATGGTGTGGAACCTCACGGGTGATGCGGATACCGAAGAGCAGCCCGCTGCGGTTACTTAAAGCGAACGACCATCAAGGCGGTATCATCAAAGCTGGGCTCCGAGCCTTTGAATTTCCGAACGGCTTCGATTAACGCTTCTTGAACTGTTTCAACGGGCATACCACGCCGTTCGCATACCACCTCTTCCATCCGCTGCATCCCAAACGGGACATCGTCGGAATTTTCTTGCTCCACGAGTCCGTCGGTGTAACACAGCAAGGTCGTCCCCGGTCGAATATTTACCGTACCCGATTCGATGGACGGGATGTCTCGAAACATCCCCAAGCCGCAACAACCCAGTTCAAGTTGCTGGGTCGATCCGTCCGCGGACATCAAAACCGGCGGATTGTGACCACAATTGATATACTGCAAGGTCTGGTCTCTGCGGTTGTAGACTGCAGCAAATAGCGTGATGTATTTCTCGCCCTTCGCATTGTCCATCACACGCTTGTTTAATTGCGTAACCACTTTGGCTAAATCGCTCGGCTCGTATTGGAAAATTGCACGAAGGTTGGCCTGGAAATTTGACATTAGAAAAGCTGCAGCAATCCCCTTACCACTGACATCTGCCATGCAAAAGACCAAACGGTCCTCATCGACAGAGAAAACGTCGTAATAGTCTCCACCTACTTCCAGATGAGGTTTATAAAACGCAGCAACGTCGACGTCCCGATCGCGGGGCCAATCCGCCGGCACGAGCATGGATTGTAGGTCAGCGGCCAACTCCAGCTCACGCCGCGTCGCCTCTTGCCTGACTCGCTCGATTTCCATCCGTTTGTTCTCGAGCGCAACGATTAACACATTGGTCAGCAATTCGATGAAGCGCAAGTGCTTGACCACCGGACTCACCCCTGTGCCTTCCTCAGTATCACCGGCTAGCAAGTACGCCAGTGGTTCTTCGTTGTGCACTACTGGAATCACCACGTCAAAATCCTCATTTCCTTTTGACGAATGCAGGCGTACTTGGCCGCCTTCCTCAAAGAAGGAAGCTTCCAACACAGCTGGAATTTCCCCGGCGACACCATTGGTAAGTAAACACTTCCATCCTTCGTCGTTGGCGTATAACACCAACCGATGAATACCTAAATTTTCCGCCAACGTGACGCGGTACTGTTCCAGTAATTCGGCCTCTGTAGCGCGCGCGTTTATGCCCTGCGTCACATCGAGCAACGCATTCAGCTTATAATCCTGGACCTCAAGCCGTTGCTCGAGCCGTTCGACGCTGTGGGGCATGGGCTTACTTTTTGACGCGCTCGACGTACACTTTGTTACGGGTATCCACCTTCACGAAGTCACCAATGTCTATGAACAATGGCACGCGTATCTCAACCCCTGTATCTGTGGTTGCCGGCTTGAGCGTATTCGTCGCTGTATCCCCCTTTATCCCCGGCTCGGTGTAGGTAATCTCTGCTTCCACATGAGTCGGCAAGTCGCAGCTCAGTACACGTTCTTCATCTGCATGAAACTGCAGCTGGCAAATCAGTCCATCTTTCAAAAATTCTGGAGCATTGATAACATGGCGTTCAATTGGGATTTGCTCAAACGACTCGAGGTTCATGAAGAAAAAACTTTGATCGTCATTGTACAAATACTGATACTCGCGCGTCTCAATCCGAACAAGATCAATTTTTACACCAGCGTTAAATGTATGGTCCACCACCTTCCCCGTTTGAAGGTTTTTCAGCTTCGTCCGGACAAATGCAGCTCCCTTACCCGGCTTGACGTGCAGAAACTCAATGATCTGCCACAGGCCATTGTTGTGGTTCAAAACAAGGCCATTCTTGATGTCAGAGGTTGTTGCCATATGTCGATTGTCTTTGGGCTAAGATAGCGTCACAAGTTCATGCGGATTGACAGGCTAATCTCAGTTTGTGCAGAGGTCAATGTCAACATATTCTCGCTGACTTCCGGATTGCCCGGACGATTTGAATAGGCAACAGCCACAAGCCAGGTGAAACCAGAAAGAACCTTGCGTTGTAATACCGAAGCCAAGCGATACCCTGACCCTGTAATCATCCGGTACGGTGTCCCAGCCAATGAAGGCTCGGGAATGTATGCGCGTCTGCCGGTATTAAACGTCCAAACCGTGAAACTTTGCTTGAGTCTCCAGGAACCGAATTGATGAGAAATGAATGCACTCGCTGCACCCGGCGCCCGTTCATCTGCATACGGAATCACCATGAAGCGAATAACCAACGGTTCCACTTTCCACTGCCAGCGCAGTTCCAACCGTTGCCTGGCCCGAACGTCCTTATTGTCAGATTGGGCTGTGCGCCAATGTACTTCTGCCGTATGGCTCTCGGACCACACCTTTTTCCACTTAACCCACAAAGGATGCACTTCGCTTCGATTGCCCCACTCCACATGCCATCGAAGGATACATTGAGCTCTCCGCCATTCTCCTCCCGCAGAAGCTTCCCAATCAAATTTGAGCTCGGGATGCTTAAACACCTCAAACTTCATCCGCGCTTCGCTGTTGCGGTGATGCATCCATTGGCATGCACCACTCCACGCCCATCCGTTCTGCATACGGCCGGCCTCCATAATCCATTGGCAAATACCAAGGAATCCCCTTGCGAATGCAGTAGCCGCCGGTTTGCCGCCATCCATGCGAGCAATGATGCCCCGCTGCCCTTTGCCACAGATACCCATCGCCAGATTACCGCTGCGGTCCATGCTCAAGGTAGAAGCCACCCTACCACTTCGATGCAGTACCAAACCATGCCTCGAATCCTGAGTCGCCGGGCCCCACATCGGTGCAAATCCATACTGCACCGGTAAGGCAAACGACGGGGTGTCCAACCCGGCAAACAATACGCTCTCGCCTACCAACGTGCGATTGCCCCATCCCAATCGATGCCCCCCAACCAGAGCGCTCCATCGCCCTCCACCAACGATTGGTGTCTGCAAATAGCCCGACACCCCGGCCTCTCCTTGATCCCAGCGCAAGCCCCATTTCCCCGGGTTACGAAGGCGGAGGGAATGTGCCCCAGGGCTGCGGGTAAACCGCACTTCAGCCGATAGACCTCGTCCGATGGCATGGCGTTGGGTTCGGTTGACCAGGTGCTGCCACTCCAAACTGTGCATCAAGGCCCAAGCAGCACCGTGCGTAAGCCCATCGATGGCCCAAGCCTCCTCGACCGCGATGGGCAAGCCTGTACGTTCCAGATGATCCAAAATACGAATACGCTCCTGTAAACTGAGCCACCCCAAATTCACTTGCTCAGTCAATTCAGCATCTAGCTCCTGCCATTGTGCCTCCAGGGATTTAGCAAAGCAACTACTCAAAACCAGTAGCGCCCATCGAAATAGCAGTGCTGTATTTACCTTCAACACGCCTCCATTGCCAGCACCAAACAGAATCCACCATGGCGAACCCCACGGAGTAAACCAACAGACCATCGGTACGATTCAAATTCCCGGCTACCGTGGATTCCCAAGTATCCGGGTAACATTCGCCAGATCAGCCCCAACTTCGACTGCCCGTGTACATTGGCCATCCACTGCCACTCCAAAGCCAATCCCGCAGCTGTCCTCGTACACCGCGCTTGGAGCCGCTGTCCATTGCGCTCGGAAAAGACCTCCAGCTTAATCACCAACTCATCCCGAGCTTGAACGCGAGGCAAAGGCCCTTCCGGTGCAAATCCAAAGCCCAACGTTACGGCCTCACCATCGTTTCCTCGGCCTCGAAGAAGCAAGTGCAAGTTTGGACGCAAAACACTCCGCACCTCCTGAGCTAAAGCCCACCTTCGGGCTAAAAAACCCAACCGCAATTGCGCAGAAACTAGAGGAGCCAACGGGACTTGAGGACCGGTGCAAACCGCCAAACGGCTGAAGCTTCCGATTTTGGTGAAGTCCGCTACCAGTGACCAATCTGTGGGCAGGCGCACATGCTGCTGAAAGGAGAACGTCTCCCCAGCGCTCCAGGACTGTACATGCAACGCTTTCGCACGGATCCATGGCAATTCCTGCACCCACCCCGGGTGCTGTCCGAGACCGACCAGTGGCCAAGCGATCCCCAATAACACCCCGCTCATTCTCCACATCGCACATTCCATCCGCTCGAGCAATGTAGAGCGATATGGCACCATCGGGCCAAGGAATGCATAGACGGCTATTCACGCTTAACCTGCGGCGCACTCACCCAGTTCAACCCCTCCAAAACGGGCGCAGCGGCATCTCCAGATTTCCATTGGCCTTCCGGTCGATCCAATAACACAATTTGCTTGACTTCACCCGAATCAAAGTCCAAACGCATCTCGCTGCACAATGATTGGTTAAATTCAGCACAAGGGACATCTGCTTCGGCGTCAAAGTAAACGGACTGCGCATTGCCGTTTACCCAAACGACCTCCAAGGCACTCGAAAGAAAACGACCTGTGATTTCCCGACCAACAATTTGTTGGAAGCACAACCCACTGTCCACGGGCAACATCAAACTCGCATGGCCTGCTGCGCGCAATGACTCGGGTCGGTTGTCCAATATTGTCCATTCCAAAGAATCGGATTGAAGCAACCAGCCTTCCATCCACATTTTTGGCACCCGCTTCAGTTGAACACGGTCTGTATTGGTGTCCCATAGGAGCGTGTCACAAGAAGCCGACGCATCGCCTTGACTAAACTCAACAGCTGGCCAAACGATGGTCAAACCGCCAACGACCGAAATGGTATCTGCGACCAACTTCAAAGTATCTTCTGCCGCTGCCTCGACCCAGCACGCACGACGCTCGGGCTTTCCGGCCACCCACACATCAAATTCCTCCCCCCGACCCAATCGCTCCGCATAATGCCCCGACAACGTCCAGTGCTCCAATGTATCCGTGATGTCTACCTCCCCTACTGCGGTCGCAGGGAGCAGACTGTCCGCTGGAAGGTTCACACTATCAGCCTCAAGCCATACTTCATCATTGCGCAATTGAACCCCTGGAGATCCAGCCCCACCAAACCAACCCGACTCAGTCGACACATCGAATTCGCCGCTACTGCATATCAATTCAAATCGCTCATCTGTCGTGCGCAAGTGACTGGGTCCATAAAATGAGAATTGGTCGGCCGCTTCAAGCCAATGCAAGCTGTCGGAGTCCAATGTGTAGTCCGCATTGTCCATCCGCACTTCGCCACCGAGCATGAGCAAGGACACCTTCGCCTCGTATTGGCCTCGTTGAAATTCAATCAATCGACCGTTGTCTTGCAATCGACCGCCCGACGGCAGCAGGGCCACTTCGCGCCTCAGGTGGTAGCGCAGTAGGGCGCAAGTCAACTGCCCAGCTTCAGCATCGAGCTGAACACGGCGGTCCTCGTCGGAACGCGCCCGGACCCATTGGGTTTCCGGATTCAATTCCATTTCGTCGGCACGCAAGGTTTGGGGGCCGTCCGTTAGCAAAACGCCGCCCATGGTCCGAAACTTCCCATCATCGTACCGCCATGCACTATCACAACGGAGGCGGCTCTCTTCCATGCCAAGGACCACCCCGCCAATGAGTCGCTGTACATCCGGCTGAGAACGATCACGTAGTATGGCATCGGCCTTCAAAATCTGGATGCGAATGGGCTCGCTTTCTTGGCCCAATGCAATTGCTGGAGCAGCCCCGATCAGTGCTAAAACGAGGGAGCGAGACCAAATTTGAAGGCAACATCCGAATTTCATCGCCTGTAAGTTCCATCGAAATATTCGTATTCCTACCTTTGCACCTCTTTCTGATTGGGCGGGTGTGGTGAAATTGGTAGACACGCTAGATTTAGGATCTAGTGCCGCGAGGTGTGTGGGTTCGAGTCCCTCCACCCGCACCATTCAGAAAGCATGAACCAAAAACGCTTGAATAAAGACCATCAGCAGAGGCTAACGTCATCCCACAAGCTTTCTTACATCGCACATGCAAATCGACCGAAACCCCATTGACGAGCTCTCCGCTCGACTAACCATAACTGTTGAACCCGTGGACTACGAGTCCCGCATTGAGAAGATTCTCAATGACTACCGCAAAAGCTCTACTTACCCCGGCTTCCGCAAAGGAAAGGCGCCCATGGCGCTAATCCGGAAACAATACGCCGCACCCGTGCTTGCGGACGAAATGAACAAAATCATTTCCGAAGAATTGAGCGCATACATCTCGAAAGAAAAGATCGATATCCTTGGCAACCCCATCCCCGAAACAAGCAACGACGCGTCTGGGAACTGGGAAAAACCTGAGAGTTTCACCTTCGCCTATGAAATCGGCCTTGCTCCGGAAATCAACTTGAGTTTTGGACGCAGTGCTAAGTTCACCCGACACGTCATCAAGGTCGATAAAAAGGCCATTGAAGCGGCGGTAACGGACCACACCCGCCGCCACGGTGGCATCAGCGAGCAAGAAGTCGCATCCGATACGGACTTGCTTATTGGCCACTTTACACAATTAAATGATGCCGGCGCACCCCTCGAGGGCGGCATCGAGAGCGATTCCAACATCGCGCTCGAACATCTAGACGACAAAAAAACCCGCAAGGCCCTCATCGGAGCGAAAGTGGGCGACACGTTTACCGTCGATCCTCACAAAATCTCTCACAGCCAAGATGACCTCGGGAAGATGCTCGGCATCAAAGACGAACAAATCCGGGACTTGAAAGGGCAATTCCTTTTCGAAGTCAAAGAGATTAAGCGCCTGACTCCTGCAGAAAATGACCAAGGGTTATGGGACAAAGTGCTCGGCAAGGATGTTGTCAGTACAGAAAAGGAATTCCGCGCGAAAGTAGCCGACGAGTTGACCGCTCAATTCGATCGCGACGCTGAGCACATCTTCCGCCGCCGTTTTGTCGTCGACCTCATCGAACACATGAAGATTCAGATGCCCGACGCCTTTCTGAAACGATGGATCCAGATGAACAACGAGAATCCTCTCACAGAGGAGCAACTGAATAAAGAATACCCTAGCTACGCCGATTCCATGCGTTGGCAATTGCTTCAACAGGCCGTTATGAAAGAAACGGATATGCGTGTGAGCGGTGAGGAATTAGAGGATGAAGCCAAAAAAGTTATCGGCGCGCAGTACGCTCAATATGGCATGCCATTGGAGGGCGAAATGCTCGATAATTTTGCAAAAAACGCCCTTGCCAACGATGACGAGCGACGCCGCATTGCAGACATCATCATCGAGCGAAAGGTGGTGGACAATCTTAAACCACGGGTCAACATCAAAGACAAGAGTGTCTCCTTCGAAGATTTCGCCAAATTAGCCGCTGAAGTAAGCTGATGGCTGGCGGTTAGGGTCAGTTCGATTTTATCAAGAACACCCGTTCACAAAAGATTGCTAATCGGTCGCAAAAGCACGCGCCGACAATAGGAATCGTCTGTACTTTTATGACATGACCGATCGCAACGAATTTCTCAAGTATGCCGTGAAAGACCGCGGCATGAGTAGCCAAACCGTCCGGGATTTTATCTCCCACGCTTACGGACCTGAAAACCTAACCCGCACCGTCATTGAAGAGCGTCAAATGCCCTTCCGTGAAGTGGACGTCTTCTCACGATTGATGGCCGACCGCATTATCTTCTTGGGCACAGGAATCGATGATTATATCGCCAATATCATACAGGCGCAATTGCTCTTTTTAGAGTCCACCGATGCGAGCAAGGACATTCAGATTTACATCAACAGCCCAGGCGGCTCCGTATACGCAGGACTCGGTATTTACGACACCATGCAATACATACGTCCGGAAGTAGCTACCATTTGCACGGGTATGGCCGCGTCGATGGGAGCCGTTTTGCTGTGCGCAGGTGCGGCCGGAAAACGAACGGGCTTGAAGCACAGCCGCGTCATGATTCACCAGCCCCTCGGCGGCGCGAGCGGTCAGGCTTCTGATATTGAAATCACCGCACGTGAAATCCAAAAACTCAAGAAAGAACTCTACTCTATCATTTCACACCACAGCGGTCAGACCGAGAAGAAAGTGTGGAAAGACTCCGACCGAGACTACTGGATGATCGCGTCCGAAGCCAAGGAGTACGGCATGATCGACGAAGTACTCGAACGTAAGTAAGCATCACTGCGATGAGTGATAACCCCATCCACTGTTCTTTCTGCGGGCGAAGCAAGGAAAACGTTGACGTCTTAATCGCCGGCGTTACCGGCCATATTTGTGACCACTGCATTGAGCAGGCAGATGGCATTTTGCGCGAGGAGAAAAAGGTAGCTCCGGCCGATGCAGCCTTGTCCCTCAAACTTCCAAAAGAAATTAAAGAACACCTCGACACCTACGTGATCGGGCAAGAAGAAGCGAAGAAGACCATCAGCGTTGCGGTCTACAACCACTACAAGAGAATCCTCAATCCCTCGCACGACAACGAGGTCGAAATCGACAAGTCCAATGTCATCCTGCTCGGAGAAACAGGGACCGGAAAGACGTTGTTAGCGCGCACTATAGCACGGATGCTCGATGTCCCCTTCTGCATCGCTGACGCCACCGTGCTGACTGAAGCGGGGTATGTAGGCGAGGACGTTGAAAGCGTCCTCTCGCGTTTGCTCCAAGCGGCGGACTACAACGTCGAGCAAACAGAACGTGGCATTGTCTTCATCGACGAGGTGGACAAGATTGCCCGAAAGAGTGACAATCCCTCCATCACGCGCGACGTAAGCGGCGAAGGAGTCCAGCAAGCGCTCCTAAAGTTGCTCGAAGGCGCAGAGGTCAGTGTGCCTCCTCAGGGTGGTAGAAAACACCCTGAACAGAAGCTTATCGCCATCAACACCAAAAACATCTTGTTCGTCTGCGGCGGGGCGTTCTCGGGCATCGAAAAAATCATCGAACGACGGGTCAATCATACTTCCATCGGCTACCAAACGGACGAGGACCGCATCGACGACGAAAACCTTCTACAATATGCCGCTCCAGCCGACCTGAAGAGCTTTGGATTAATTCCGGAACTCATCGGACGCTTCCCTGTATTTACCCACCTGAACCCACTCGATGCCTCGGCACTCAGGCAAATCCTGACGGAGCCCAAAAACGCCTTGTGCAAGCAATACATCGAGCTGTTTAAAATGGATGGCATCGACCTCAAGTTTGATGCATCAGGATTGGACTACATGGTGGAGAAAGCAGTCGAATTTAAACTCGGTGCCCGCGGCTTGCGCAGTATCATGGAAGCGGTCTTGAACGATTCCATGTTCGAATTGCCAGGAACCGAACAAACGGCACTAACTGTAACGCGCACATTTGCCGAAAAACATTTCTCCGATAATGAGCAGTCTGGGTTGCGCGTGGCCTAATCTCCATGGCCAGGAAAGCAACACCCCTTATGCAGCAGTACAATCGGGTCAAAGGCGATTACCCTGAGGCGCTGCTCCTTTTTCGCGTTGGTGATTTCTACGAAACCTTTGGTGACGATGCCGTCAAGGCAGCTGATGTCCTGGATATTGTGTTGACCAAGCGGGGAAACGGCAGTGCGAGTGAAGTAGAACTTGCGGGATTCCCACACCATTCGCTTGACACCTATCTGCCAAGGTTGGTTCGAGCCGGCCACCGCGTTGCGGTATGCGACCAACTCGAGGATCCGAAGAAAGCGATAGGCATTGTCAAACGTGGCGTCACAGAACTGGTCACGCCGGGAGTCGCTTTTCATGACCAAGTGCTCAACGCCCGGACCAACAATTACCTCGCAGCGGTACACAGAGATAAGACCAGTTTCGGAATCGCTCTGCTCGACATTTCAACTGGAGATTTCGCCACTGCACAAGGCGATGAAGCGCTCGTCGATCGATTGCTTCGCGCACACGAACCCGCTGAAGTCTTGGTGCTGAAGAGCCACGCCAAAGCATTCTCAGAAGCATTTGGAAGCGACTGGCACTTGAGTCGGCTGGACGACTGGGTCTTCAAACCTGATTACGCCCAAGAGCGCATCCAGAAGCAATTCGAAAATAAATCCCTCAAAGGATTTAAGCTCGATGATCGACCACTCGCTTTGCTCGCGTCCGGAGCCATTTTGCATTACCTCGACCATGCGAAGCATGATCGGCCAAAGCACGTTCGCACCATCCGAACGCTTCAAGAGGACGGCACGTTGTGGATGGACCGTTTTACCATCCGCAACCTCGAACTCGTTCAGTCCAACCACAGCGATGGCACATCGCTCGCTCAGACCATTGACCGAACCGGTTCGCCCATGGGCGCGCGCATGCTGCGCCGGTGGCTCATCATGCCGCTGACCGAACTTAGTGCAATCAACCAACGCTTAGACGCTGTGGAATGTCTGAATGGGGACGAGGACTTGCGCTCAGGATTCCAGTCACTTTTCAAATGCACCGGTGATCTCGAGCGACTGGCATCGAAAGCCAGCACTGGACGAATTAACCCACGGGAACTGTGGCAATTGCGCAAAGGCTTGGAAGCCGTCCAGTCCCTTGCGGCGCTTGCAACCGGCGAAGCGCCCCTCTTGCCTTACCTCGAAAGGTTGACCCCGTGCAATGAGCTGCTTCAGCGTTTGCAATCGGAATTGGTCGAGGAGCCACCAATCAATCCGGCGAAGGGTCAAGTAATCGAACAGGGTATCCACGCCGAATTGGATGAGCTGCGCACATTGAAAAGCAACGCCCAAGCCACCCTCGACGCCATCTGTGAACGGGAAACCAAACGCACAGGAATTTCATCGCTCAAAATCGCCTACAACCATGTCTTTGGATATTACCTCGAAGTCCGAAACACCCACAAAGACAAGGTGCCTGAGGAATGGATCCGCAAGCAGACCCTGACCCAAGCCGAACGCTACATAACCGAGGAACTCAAAGAACTCGAAGCCAAGATCTTGGATGCGAAGGAGCGTACCGCCTCCTTAGAGCTAGCTTGTTTTCACGCCCTCGTCCAAGCCACGGCTGAGCATATCGCGGACCTCCAACAAAACGCAACCGTCATTGGCGAATTGGATGCCCTCACCGGACTGGCACAGGTGGCCCTCGATAACGATTATGTGCGGCCCCGACTGAGCAATGCCCAAGGCATTCAAATCAAAAACGGACGTCACCCCGTCATCGAGCGTGCGTTAAAGTCTGGCGAATCGTATATCGCAAACGACGTTGCGCTCCATCCAGAGAGTAACCAAATCTTGATGATCACGGGGCCCAATATGGCCGGTAAATCAGCTATGCTCAGGCAAACGGCTCTGATCTGCCTGATGGCACAAATGGGCGGGTACGTGCCGGCAGCGTCCGCGGACCTCGGCATCCTCGACCGCATATTCACGCGGGTCGGAGCCTCGGATAACATCTCCTCAGGAGAATCCACGTTTATGGTTGAGATGAATGAAACTTCCTCCATTCTGAATAACCTGACGTCGCGGAGTTTGGTGCTTCTGGATGAGATTGGGCGGGGAACGAGCACATATGACGGAGTTAGCATCGCCTGGTCCATTGCCGAGTACCTGCACGAACACGCGCACAAAGCCCTGACCCTTTTTGCCACCCACTACCATGAACTGAACGCCATGCAGGAGCGGTTTCACCGCATCGTAAATCTAAACGTCACGGTTCGCGAAATTGATGGCAAAATCATATTCCTCCGTAAACTCGCCCAAGGCGGCAGCAACCACTCCTTTGGCATCAACGTCGCGCAGCTGGCCGGCATGCCAGCTCCGATTATACGCCGGGCCAAAGCGGTATTGAAGCAGCTAGAATCAAGCCGCAAGCAGCTGGATCAAACGAACGAGAAGGCATCCGCATCCCATGCCGCAGAAGTTCCAATGGCTTCGGACGTCCAACTCAGCTTTTTCCAACTCGACGATCCGGTCTTGGAGCAGGTGCGTGAGCAGATTCTCGACTTGGACGTTGACAACTTGACACCCCTCGAAGCTCTTATGAAGCTCAATGAAATAAAAAAAGTGGTGTCTGGCAGTGCTGCTGTAGCAAACTCAGAACGTCGCTAGCAGCAAGTCCAGGTCCTTGTAGGTCAAGCCCGATTCTTCCGCCAATTCCGCATGGGTGACATTGCCCTGAAACATGTAAATACCAGAACGCGCAAAAGGATTCTTGCGAATCGCACCGTCGACACCGCCATCGGCCGCAAATTCCAGCAGCAACGGGGCCATAATATTGCTCAGGGCTTTCGATGCCGTTCGGCTCACCCGTGAAGGAATATTGGGTACACAATAGTGAATGACATTCAATTCCGTAAAGGTGGGCCGTTCGTGTGACGTCACCCTGCTGGTTTCGAAACAGCCGCCCCTGTCGATAGTGACGTCGACAATGACCGTACCTCGGCGCATCACTGCAACCATGGGTTCAGAGACAACCAATGGTGCCCGTTGGCCGGTGCCACGAATGGCCCCGATAGCGACGTCCGCTGTTTTGAGGGCCTCCTGTAAGACGGAAGGCTGGACGGTACTGGTCCACAACCGCTGACCCAGCGCATTCTGCAAGCGAATGAGGCGGTGCGGGCTGTTGTCAAACACCTTGACAGTAGCTCCGAGGCCAATGGCAGCACGCGCCGCGAATTCGCCCACGGTGCCCGCTCCGATAATCACCACTTCGGTTGGACGCACTCCGGATACCCCACCAAACAAGGTCCCACTTCCTTCAGGACCCGCGAGCAGTTCGCCTGCAATGAGGACCGAGGAGTTACCGGCAATTTCTCCCATAGCCCGTACCAATGGAAAAATTCCGTTCGCATTTTGGAGGAAGTCCCATGCGATAGCGGTGGTTTTCTTCTCAGCAAGCGCCTCGAGAACACCTTCGGATTGGACAGTCCATTGCAAGGCGCTTATTAAGGTTTGGCGCAAGCCCATCAAACCCACCTCCTCGAGAGTCGGTGGCTCGACTTTGATGACCATGCCGGTCTGGAACACCTGCCGCCGGTCGTAAACGATGCGCGCTCCCGACTCGCTATAGTCCGAATCTTCATAATGTGCTTGCTCCCCAGCACCCGATTCAACAAGAACTTGGTGACCACGAGCGACAAGCAAGGCAACGGCCTCGGGAACCAACGCGACACGCTTTTCTTGGAAGCTCTCCTCCTTGGGGATACCGATGACCAGCTCTCTGGTGCGCTCGGAGATCTGGAGCACCTCCTCTTGGGGCAGTAAAGCTGCCTCCCGTGCCAAAGACTGGATCCGTTTCTTGTTGTCGCTCATCGCTGCACAAATTACTACATCCCGCGTAGATGCGGAATGGACAGAGAAAGCTCGCGCATTCCATCGTACTGAGGTCCACACACACACACTTCGAGCAACACGGCATCTGCAGGCAGAACACCCGGAGCGTGCTCCGGCCACTCCACAAAATTCAATCCGTCCCCGTCAAAGTATTCCGTGAGGCCCAAGTCCCAGGCTTCTTCTTCGTCCTCCAATCGGTAAAGGTCCAAGTGGTAAATCGAACGGCCCTCGCCTTTGTAGCATTGAACCAGTCCGAACGTCGGACTGACAGCATCCTCTTCAACATTCCATGCCTCGCACAACGCCTTTACCAAGGTGGTTTTCCCCGCTCCCATTTCGCCCTTAAGTGCGACCACGCCTGCAGGAATCGCCCCATCATCAACCGGACGAAGGACCTTCGTCAAGGCAGGAATCAACCGTTCTGCTGCTGCGGGCAAGCCTTTCAAATCGAAAGGCCCAGAGGACCATACGCGGTGCAGCGGTTGCAACTCTGACATGGAAAATTGCTATGAAATCGGGTCCAATTCGACCCAGGGAATGATCACCTCTTCGAGGGAAATGCCCCCGTGCTGAAAAGTATCCCTGAAGTACTGCGCGAAGTGGTTGTAGTTATTAGGGTAGACAAGAAAATCATCTTCCCGTGCAAAGATATAGGCGCTGCTCACATTGGGCCGAGGTAACCCGGCTTCTTCCGGCTGGCGAATGGAGAAGACGTCGCTCCCGTCGTAGCCCAAATTTCTTCCCACCTTATACCGCAAGTTCGTGTTGGTGCTGCGCTCGCCTTTTACTTTCAGCGCATTGGCGACGCGCACTGTGCCGTGATCGGTGGTTATAATTACGCGCGCTCCACGTTCCGCCATAAGATTCAGCAGATCTTTCAAGGCACTGTGCTCAAACCACGACAAGGTCAACGACCGGTAAGCCGCTTCATCTTCAGCTAACTCCTTCAAGACCTCCATCTCCGTGCGGGCATGCGAAAGCATGTCAACGAAGTTATAAACGACGGCCGTCAATTGATTACCATGCGTTTGGTGAAATTGGTCCACCAATTTCTTACCCGCTGTCAGGTTGGTAATCTTGTGGTAGGACGCCTTGCCTTTAAAGGCCATGCGTTTAAGCAACGCCTGGAACAATTCCCCTTCAAATTTATTCTTGCTCCCCTCCTCGTCTTCTCCAACCCAATACTGGGGAAATACCCGCGCAATTTCCGCTGGGGAAAGCCCTGAGAAGAGGGCATTCCGCGCGTACTGCGTAGCAGTCGGAAGCATCGAGAAGTAGGTTTCGTTGTGAGCCACACGAAACCGGTTCAAAAGCAATGGCTCGATCATTTTCCACTGGTCTAGACGCAAGTTATCGATTACGACGAGGTACACCGGACGTTCGTCACCTGTCTCGGACCAAACCCGCGGCAATTTGGTCGGCAACAACCGATGCGACAGGACTGGGGTTTCTTCCCCAGGACCGGCCATCCACTCGGCGTAGTTCGATTCATAAAATTTTGCGAATTGACGGTTGGCATCTTTGAATTGCATGTCCAACACGTCCACCATACCCGCATCTTCGGACTGCTCCAATTCAAGTTTCCAGTGCACGAGGCGCTGAAAGATGGAAGTCCAATCCGAAGCGTCCAATCGGTCCATCAGCTGCATGGAGATTTCGCGGAACTCACGCTGATAATCGGACATAGCTTTCTCACTCACCAACCGGCGCTCGTCAAGGTTTTTCTTGATAGCAAGCAAGATCTGATTGGGGTTGACCGGCTTGATAAGGGAATCACTGATTTTTGAACCAATGGCCTCCTCCATGATGTGTTCCTCCTCGCTCTTGGTGATCATGATGACCGGTAGATGCGGCCGTTGATCTTTGATACGGGCGAGCGTTTCCAGCCCATTCAAGCCGGGCATTTGCTCGTCCAAAAATACCAAGTCAAACACCTCTATTCCGAGCTTTTCTAGCGCTTCAACGCCGCTGTTGACAGCCGTTACGTTAAACCCTTTGCCCTCTAGGAACAGGATATGTGGTTTCAGTAAATCTATTTCGTCGTCCGCCCAAAGGATTCGTGGAGTTCTCTGCATGAATGAAATCGTCTATTCAAAAATACGCCCTACCGCTTTCGACAGGTTAACTTGCGCCGAGAATAAACGCACCGCCAAGGGAATTCATATGCCCTGAGTTCATGTCAAATCACAACAAACACAAAATCCTGAACGATCCGGTCTATGGTTTCATTACCATCCAGCACACGCTGAGTTTTGACCTCATGGACCACCCCTACGTTCAGCGTTTGCGACGCATAAGCCAACTCGGACTTTCCCACCTCGTGTATCCCGGCGCGGTGCATAACCGATTCCACCACGCCATCGGTTCCCTGCACTTGATGCAAGAGGCAATCGCGGTGTTGCGGGCTAAAGGAACTGCGATCAGCGACTCGGAGGCCGAAGGAGTGTGTGCGGCAATCCTGCTCCATGACATCGGGCACGGACCATTCAGCCATGCCCTCGAGCACAGCATCGTCAAAGGGGTTCACCACGAGGACATCAGCACCCTTATTATGGCCCGGCTCAATGAGGTTTTCAACGGAGCATTGGACACGGCCATCGCCATTTTCAACGACCACCATCCCAAGAAATTCCTGCACCAGCTGGTCTCTTCCCAGCTGGACATGGACCGCATGGACTACCTCGCCAGAGATAGTTTTTACAGTGGTGTTGCGGAGGGAAAAATCGGCAGCGAACGCATCATCAAAATGCTCGCAGTGGAGGACAACGAATTGGTGGTGGAGGAAAAAGGTATCTACTCAATTGAAAAATTCCTGATGGCCCGGCGGCTAATGTACTGGCAGGTCTATCTGCACCGCACCGTGCTATGCGCCGAGTTCATGCTCATGACGGCCTTAAAACGTGCGAAAGACCTCGCGCAACAAGGAGCAGAAATCCATGCCTCTCCAGCCCTGCGGGCGTTCATTTACACGTCATTTGACGGCACTCGGTTTTTTGCTGATGAGGCCATCCTGGATCAGTTCTGCCTGCTCGATGACAGTGACATCCTCGCCGCATTGAAGGTTTGGCAGTTTCACGAAGACTTCGTTCTCAGCGAGGTGAGCCGACGCATCATTCACCGCGACCTCCTCCGAATTGACCTTCGCCCCGAAGCTTTTGGTGAAGGAGAGTTGCACTCGCTCGTGGAGCGCACCGCCGCCCATTACGGCATCCCGAAAGCAGAGGCGGAATACTTCGTCATCAACGACAGAATCGATAACAAACTGTACGAGGCAGGCGGAATCACCATTCGATTCAAAAATGGAGCAAAAGCAGATTTTGCAGATGCCTCGGACCAATTGAGCCGAGAAATCCTAATGAGAACGGTGGCTAAATCGTTTGTCTGCTATCCAAAAGAGTTAGGCGCCTCCTAACGCTCACTCCAACTCCACACCTTCTGCATTGTAGAGGTGGAATTCCAAAATCTCCATGGACGAATTGGACTCAACGTGGATTTTGATGCCGAGAGAACGCTGCCACTGACGCAGGGTACTATTGAACCACCCTTGCTTGATGTAAGCCTCGATAATTGGATGCATCATCACCGTGAGTCGCTTATGGGCTTCTTTTTCGATGGCTTGGTGGATGGCCGATTCGATCGTGTCCGTGATCAGGATGGAGGCTTGGACAGCACCCGACCCTTGGCACGTCGGACACGCCTCCGAAGTCTTCATGTCTGCCACCGGACGCACGCGCTGACGCGTCATTTCCACGACACCAAAACGGCTTGGCGCAAGGATGTTGTGCTTCGCCTTGTCACCTTTCATCGCCTCCTTCATCGCCGTCGTGAGCTCTTTGTTGTGTTCACGCTTGGCCATATCAATAAAGTCAATGCAGATGATGCCTCCCATGTCCCGCAACCGCAAAATGCGAGCGATTTCTTTGCAACACTCCAGGTTGGTCTGCAGAGCGTTTTCCTCTTGGTCTTTCGCCCCTGCCTTTCGCCCGCCGCTGTTGACATCGATGACGTGCATCGCTTCGGTTTGCTCCACAATCAAATACGCACCGCTTCGCAGGTTGACCTGCTTACCGAAAGTGGCCTTGATCTGGCGGTGAATGGAAAGGGTATTGAACAGGTCTTTGTCTCGCGAGACCTTGACAATGTCCGTTTTCTTGGAACCGATGCTTTGCAAATAAGTTTTGACCTCATCGCCCAATTTGGCTTCGTTGACCCGAATCCCTGTGCAATCGGGGGTGAGCACGTCACGCAATACGGCGTTGGTTTTATTCAGCTCGCCCAAAACGCGCTTACCAGCCTTGGCGTTGCGCAACTTTTTGTGCATGATTCCCCACCGGGTTACCAAATCTTCAAGGTCCGAGTGCAAATCAGCGGCGCCTTTGTTCTCAGCTACAGTTCGGATAATTATCCCAAAACCGGGAGGGCGAATGCTCTGCATGAGGCGCTTCAAGCGTTTCCGCTCTTCCTCGCTTTTAATTCGGCCAGACAACGAGACTTTATCACTGAAGGGTACCAAGACAATGTACCGTCCGGGCAGTGTGACTTCCGCCGTCAGACGAGGACCTTTGGAACTGATCGGCTCCTTGGCCACTTGCACGAGCACCAGCTGGGAAGCAGATACCTCGTCTTTGATTTTGCCTTTCTTGTCAATCTCGGCCTCTTTCTTGAAGTTACCCAAATCAGGCACAGGCTGTTTTCCCTGCATCGCCCTCTTCAAGTATTTCTGCTGCGTCCGGTAATGGGGTCCTAAATCCAAATAGTGCAGAAAAGCATCGCGCTCGTGTCCCACGTCGACAAACGCAGCGTTGAGACTAGGCATTACTTTTCTGACTCGGCCCAGGAATATATCCCCGACCAAGTAGGCTTTGTCTCCTGAGTCTCTGTGCAGCTCAACAAGCTGTCCATCCTCTAACAAAGCTATCTCCACCTTTCCTGTGGTGGAGTTGATGACCAATTCTTTGCTCACGCAGGAATTGAGTTAGTACAGAAGAAGCGAAAAGAACACCGGGAAAGAACTCCCGGCGCACTTTTACTTCTTCTTGTGACGATTTTTGCGCAATCGCTTCTTGCGCTTATGTGTCGACATTTTATGTCGCTTACGTTTTTTACCGCTTGGCATGATAATGGAATTTTATTCGTTTGTTCCGGCAAGTGCGCCGAATTCTAATCTTGTGATGAAGTCCTGTACTCGATTGGCCACAACTGTGTCCGGAGCGTAAGGTAAGTATTCGTTGTATCGGATAAGCGCCGCTTCTGTTTTGCCCATCGATTCATAACAGCGAGCCGTGAAGAAGAGACCATTGGCGTAGGTCGAATCCTCGCCCATGACTGTTTCAAAACCAACGACAGCTCGATCGTAAGCGCCTTCTTCCATGTCCAACATCGCCAATTGCCACGTGGCTTCTAGGTGGCCCGGGTCCAACATGAGTGCATCAGAGAAGCGCTCGCGTGCCTTATCCATTTGACCGCTTTGAATGCCAAAGATGCCAAGCCATACAACGGCGTCCACGTTTGGTGGATCAGACTCAGCAAGCTCCCGAAGTGCAAGAATGCCCTCCATAGGATTCGCTCCGGAAACTTTCTGTACCGCTGCCTCTACGGGATCGTCCGTCGCAACAGCTTCAGTAGGCAGCGCTGAAAGCTGCTCCGCATCCACTGACTTACGAGGCAACCACAGCACGAGGACCACCAAGGCCACTCCGACTGCAACTGTAACACCGATACCCGTTTGGCGATTCATGGGTTAGTCGACTTTGACTTGCGTCTTTACATTCTCGACAAATTCCTTCGCTGGCTTGAAAGAAGGAATGTTGTGAGCAGGGATTTGAATGGACTTCTTGGCCAGAATGTTCCGGCCAGTTTTGGCAGCGCGCGTCTTGATGATGAAGCTCCCGAAGCCACGCAAGTACACATTTTCACCTTCTTCCAAACTATCCCGAACAGAGCGCATAAACGCCTCTACCGTTGATTGAACGTCGTGTTTCTCCATACCGGTCTCCTCTGCAATCCGGTTTACGATATCCGCTTTGGTCATCTTACTTCCTAGGTTTGTCTCTTTGTTACAACTCTCATTAACCCCAAAAAAGGGGTGCAAAAATAGGGCTATTCCGCTGAAAACGAAAAAGGTGATGCAAGAGAACTTGGCGGGCACGAGCAAAGCCATTTGGGCGGACGGGCGACGGGCACTCATCGAATGGTACCGAGTGAACCACCGCGCGCTGCCCTGGCGGGAAAAACCGCATCCGTATGCCGTGTGGCTGTGCGAAATCATCATGCAGCAAACCCGCATCGAACAAGGACTGAAGTACTGGCACACCTTCATGAATACATGGGCCGATGTGCATGCTCTCGCTTCAGCACCATTGGACGAAGTCCTGAAAGCGTGGCAAGGACTGGGCTATTACAGCCGAGCTCGCAACCTGCACCGCGCCGCTCAAACCATCGCCTTTGAACGAGACGGAGTATTCCCACGTAGCGCAACAGAATGGAAAACAATGCCCGGCGTGGGGCCGTATACAGCCGCGGCCATCGCTTCCATCTGTTACAACGAACCTGTTGCCGCCGTGGATGGCAACGTGCTCCGCGTAATCAGCAGGTACGTGGACATTAAAGATCCCATTGACCGTCCAATCGGCCGCAAACAAGTGGACACATTCACCGCTCAATGGATCCATCCAAAAGAAGCCGGAACTCACAACCAAGCCGTGATGGAATTGGGGGCACTGGTCTGTAAACCCAAATCCCCCTTGTGCCCCGAGTGTCCGCTCGAATCCACCTGCATCAATGCTCAACCTGCGTTGGGAACAACACCCATCCCACCGATTAAAATGGGCAAAACCAAAGTCAAAACGGTCAACCTGATTTTTAATGTGGTGACTAACGGCACCCATGTTTGGATGCGCAAACGCCCGGCAAAGGGAATCTGGGGCGGGCTGTGGGAGTTTCCCACTCAAGAGCTTTCGCTTGGGTCCGAACTGCCCGAGCAACCTCCAAGCGAAGCCAAAATCCTCCCCACAGCTATCCGAAGCAGATCGCAGTGGGGAGAGCCATTCGAGCACATCCTCTCCCACCGTAGACTTCGTTGCCGGTTCGTTGTATGGCATATCGAAAGCGAGCCAATTCTCGACCAAGGACAATGGCTGTCGTGGCAGGAAGCCGAAGCCAAAGCCCGTCCCCGCGCAATTGACCGGTGTTGGGAGCGTCTTGAAAAATCCTGCTTGACATTGGACAATCTCTAGGAGAGCGTGCGCTATTTTTGAAGAATGGCAGGAATCAACAAAGCAATCCTTGTAGGCAACTTGGGCAAGGACCCCGAAATGCGCTACACCCCGAACGGTGTAGCCGTTTGCTCATTTCCCATGGCAACGTCGGAAACGTACAAAGACCGCAACACAGGAGAACGCATTACCCAAACCGAATGGCACAACATCGTCATTTGGCGTGGAATGGCTGAAACCGCGGAAAAATATCTGCACAAAGGATCGCAGGTCTACATCGAAGGCAAAATCAAAACCCGCTCGTGGGAAGATCAACAGGGCCAGAAACGCTACACGACAGAAGTCGTAGCCGACGTGATGCAGTTGCTCGATAGGCCCAATTCATCTAGCGGGTCCTCTCAGCAAGCGCAAGCCGCTGCCCCAGCAGCTCAGCAAGCGCAAGCTTCGGCCCAACCAGCTCAGCAAGCGCAGCCGATGGCGAAAGAGCAAGCCGCTGCCCCAGCAGAGCGAGGTCCGCATAGTGCCGATGACCTCCCTTTTTAAAAGGAACACGACTCTGTGGACCCTGATTTATTTTCCATCCTTCTCTCAGCTGATTCCGGCGACACCGTGACCTGGGTGCCTTTTGTTATCATTGCAGGGCTATTGTTGCTCAGTGCATTGGTCTCTGGCTCTGAAGTGGCTTTCTTCAGCCTGACACCTGCCGACATCCAAGAGTTGGAAAATGCGAGCGAAACCGAGCAATCTGCCGCAGCCGATCGGGTCATTGACCTGCTCAAAAAGCCCAACCCAGAAAGGGCTCCACGCCATTTGCTGGCTACCATTTTGGTCTTGAATAACTTGACTAACATAATCATCATCTTGATTTCGACGGTCGCCATGGAACGGCTGATCCCCGCAAATTCAATTGAACCATGGGTGTCTTGGACTTTGCACGTTGGTGCCGTGACGTTCCTAATTGTGCTATTCGGTGAGGTCGTACCCAAGGTGTATGCCACCAACAACCGTTTGCAATTTGCCCAGTTCATGTCCGGTCCGCTTGTCGTAGGACGACAAATATTGAGCCCGGTGTGGAAACCGCTAGTGCGCCTCGGGAATTGGGTGAATAAAGGCGTGGACGTTCCCAATGCCGACCTCTCCGCTTCTGACCTGGAGCAGGCACTTCAACTGACTGCCGACGAGGACCGCACCGACGAGGAGCAGCGAATTCTGGAGGGAATTGCGGCCCTCGGCACTAAGGACGCCAAACAAGTTATGACTGCTCGAACGGATATGGAATCGGTCAGTTCAGAAGAGCAGTGGGACCAGCTTCGTGCTCAAATCGTAGAATCAGGATACTCCCGCATCCCAGTGCACAGCGGCTCACAGGACGAAATCATAGGCATCCTCCACATCAAGGATCTGCTGCCTCACCTAGCCGAATCCGATGTCGCTTGGTTGAGACTGATTCGCCCCGTTTACTTCATCCCAGAAAATAAGAAAATCGATGACCTGATGCGCGAATTTCAAGAGAGAAAGACGCACCTCGCCATCGTGGTAGACGAGTATGGAGGCACCAGTGGCATCATTACTCTCGAAGACGTCATGGAAGAAATCGTGGGAGAAATCGCCGATGAATTTGATGCGGAAGAAATCGCCTACTCCCGCCTTGACGAACGCACATTTATAATTGAAGCTAAAACTGCTCTCATCGACGTCTACCGCATTCTGGACATCCCAGATGAACCTTGGGAAGCTGCGAAAGGAGAAAGTGATACGCTCGGCGGGTTCATTACGGAACAAGCCGGGAGGATTTTGCGCAACGGTGAAGGCATGACTTTTGAAGGAGTTGAAATGAAAATTGATGCCGCAACCCCGCGTAAACTGTTGCGCATCAAGCTCGCGCTACCAGAGAGATATGCAGATGAATAAGCCGCTCGGCATGGGATTCGTATTGTTATGCGCATTTGCCTTCTTATCCGGGTGCGACGATCCGCCTGTACCGAAACCAAGGGGGTACCACCGAATTGATTTGCCCGCGTTCGAATACGCCACTTATGCGCATCCCTGCGGCATATCGTTCGAGGTCCCCGTCTACAGCAAGATTGAGCGCATTGCCCGCGACGCGCCGGAAACCGACGTCTGCTGGTTCAACTGCGCGGTTCCGCGTTTCTCCGCCAAAGTCCATTGCACATTGATGCGGGTCGCCGACGAAGCACAATTTGTCGCGCTTGTCGAAGATGCACACCAGATGGTCTTTTCCCATGAAATACAGGCCGCTGGGATTCGAACCCAGCAATTTGATTTTCCGGAACGCAAGGTCAGCGGTGTGCTTTACAACTTGCAAGGCCCGGTGGCAAGTCCTATCCAATTTTTTGCCACAGACAGCACGGCGCATTTCTTACGCGGCAGTCTCTACTTCGATCACGCACCAAATCCTGATAGCCTTCGGCCATCGTTAGCACACATCGAAAAGGACATTGTAAACCTCATTGAAACGTTGGTGTGGACTGAATGAAGAACAATCCAATGAACCAAACATGCATTCTTGATTTTGGCAACACCTGTGTAAAATGGGCGCGGTTTGTCCACGGCGAATTCGACTGCGTACAACAAGACGATGAGGCATGGGAAGCACTTCAAGAATGGGATGAAAATGCCAGATGGCTCATTGCCGCTTCGGGTCCCATGGAGGACCACTGGAGCACTTGGGTCGAAAAGCTGAAGGCCAAACAACCCGGTTCTGTTGTGCATTTAGAAAGTGCAGAAAACATTCCCTTCCCGGCTTCATATCATTCCATGCAAACGCTAGGATTGGATCGCATTGCCAACGCAGCTGGTGCCGCAGCAGAGGATGAACACGCCGATTGGCTCATCATCGACGCAGGCACATGCATCACAGCCGATCTCCTCGAAGGCGGGGAATTCTGCGGAGGGTCCATTGCACCTGGCATCGACCTGCGGTTACGGGCGATGTTTGCAGGCACCGCAAGTTTGCCTTACCCCGAAGACTGGCGGGAACAAGCTTCCGAGGGGATTGGTTTGGATGTCGGAGATGATACGATAACATCGTTGCTCGCCGGTGCGGTGGGCGGCGCGCAAGCCGAAATAACTGAGCGAATCCGCCGGTTCAGACACGAAATTCCCTCCATTCGCGTTGCGTTGACCGGTGGAGACGCTAAATTCTTGCAACTCCAAGCGGACTTGACGACTTTTGCCGACCCAAACCTGACATGGAAGGGCTACTTCCATTTGCTAAATCGCATGCTGACACATGAATAACCCTGCACCATCCAAAAACCCATCGTTCGGAAGGCTGGTCGTTGTGGTTGCCTTAGCAGCGCACCTGTTTCCTGGTATTAGTGCGGCTCAACAATCGGAGCTCTCGCCCTACTCTAGGTATGGTTTCGGGTTGATTGGGCAACTGCATGCGCCGTCTTATGCAGGCCTTGGCGGCATGGAAACTACCATGCTCAACGGTTACCAATTCCATCCGAACAATCCGGCTTCAGCCACCTACCTCAATCAAACGACGTTCCAGGCCTCTGGCATTGGAAACCAAATACAGCTTAAACAAGGAGATGCATCTGCAACTGCTGCATATGGTTCTCCCGGACCACTGGGCATTGTCGTCAAACGAAACAATGGGAAAAACGCACTCATCCTGAACCTGTCGCCATACAGCAATTCCGGGTATTCCATTTCGCGAAGTGATACTCACGACGGCATCGGTTTGGCCAATGAACGGTACGAAGGCAACGGTGGATTAACTGCTATGAACATCGGATGGGCCCGGGTCTTCAAAGGGTCAAAATTTGTTCGGGCGGGAGGCGACAGCATTCGCATTCAAAACAATGCCCTGCACCTCGGCATCCAATCACACTACATATTTGGACAAATTAGCCGGGTTTCAACCCTCGATATCATTGACCCGACGTTCCTGGACCACCGCAGCCGTTTCACGGCACAGCACCGCAGCGTGTCAGCCACTGCAGGCCTTGTCTACGACCAACTCTTGCGTGTGCGCTACGATGACCGCGGCGATTTTGAGCAAAGCGTGTCCCTTCGAGTTGGAGGGGTCTTTACGCCGTCCACTAACCTACACAGTTCATTGGCCAGTATCGACGAAACCACCCAGACTTTGGGCGGCATCCCTGTACCGCTGGATACGGCTTTTTATAGTGAACGCCTGAATCATCGGGCGCGCATGCCCCGGACCCTGAGCCTGGGAAGCAGTGTCCACTTCGATCGGAACAATGGCATGCGCATCGCGGCAGGCATAGAATACAAAACATCCGCTTGGGGAGCCGTGGCATCCGAATTTGCACCGGAAATGAAAGATGGTTTTAACTGGATGGCTGCCGAATCCATGCACCTGGGGCTGCAATTCAACCCCGGTAATCCCGAACAACGCCACCCTACGTGGGGCAAAACGACGTATCGATTGGGTTTGAACCGCCAGCTTCAGCCCTACGCCATCAACGGTCACCAGGTCCAAACCCAGGCCATCACAGGCGGGTTCACTCTTCCCCTTGTGGGGAGCCGTTCCTTAAGCCGATTGCATTTCGGCACGGAAATTGGGGAACGCTCAACGCAAGCAGGTGCATTGGAGGAAACATTCGTTCGGTTTCATATCGGCGTTTCCCTCATGCCCTTTTTCAAGAACAATTGGCTGATACCGAGATTATATGACTGAAAAAACCACCACCATGAAATTGATTGTCCGCGGAATCGTCGCGTTGTTGATTTTGGCGCCCTCATTGGTATGCGCTCAAGACCGCTATGGAGAGACAGAGGAACAGCAGCTCGAATGCCAAGAAAAAATCAGCGTATACCGCAGCTACAAGAAGCAGAAAGATTATGCCGAAGCATACGTGCAATGGAAAAAAGCGTGCAATGTATGCCCACTCACTGCTACAGAAAACCTCGTCCGAGATGGGGTAACGTTTCTCAAGAGAGAGTTAAAAAAGCCTGAGAATGTCGTCCGCGCAAAAGCCATTCAGGATAGCATTTTCATGTTTTATGACTTGAGAATGGAGCTCTTTCCCGAGACGAAAAGAAATCCAAATAATCGGTGCTCAGTGTTATCCCTGAAGGCCGCCGATCATTACCGCATCTACAAAAAAGACGGAGCGGCAGTGGCGAATGCATTGTTCAAGGAAAGCATCGACTGCCTTGGCGCAGCGTCCTCCCCTGCAACGCTGAGCACGTACTACGTGACTTCTTTCTACGCCATGAAGCGCCTGGAGGAAGAGGCAGAAGCCAAAGCAAAATTAGGAGAAATGCTGACAGAGTATCTCACCCTTGTTGAGTACATCGATCAAGGTCAAGGCCAGCTAGATTCAACCGACACCAAAGGCTTTGAGAAATTCGAAAAGGCCAAAGGAAACATCGACGAAGTCTTTATCGCCATTGCCAAATGCGAAGACATGGTTCCGGTATTGAGCGACAAAATCGCTGCTGATTCGGCCAACTTCGAATTGAAGCAAAAGGTCCTGCGCTTGTTGAATCAAAAAGATTGCACCGAAAACGATCTTTACTTACCTGTGGCCATTGAAGTCCACAACGAATCCCCGAGTCACCCTTCGGCCTATGCCATTGGAAATGAGCAAGCCAAAGTAGAAAACTTCGGAGAGGCATTTTCTTACATGGAAGCAGCCGTTGAGCTATGCTCGGACTGTGCGGAAATGGAGAAGTATTTACTGAAAGCAGGAAAAATCGCCTCGTTCTTGGGCAAATCAAGCACGGCGCGCTCGTATGCTCAAAAAGTGCTCGCGGAGAACCCGAAAAGTTCTGAAGCCTACATGCTTATCGGTGACGCCATTGCCGGTGCGGCAAAGCAATGCGACGACGGCGCCCTGGGCAGCCGCTTGGCCTACTTACGTGCATGCGACTACTACAGCATGGCCATCAGCAGTGGCGACGAAGACATCAAGGCCACTGCAAAGAAAAAACTCAACGCGAACAGCAAACAGTTCCCAAGCGTTGACGAAATCTTCGCGGTCGGAAAGTCCACGGGGGACGCCATCAAGATTCCATCCATTAGCGGGTGTCCGTGTGCGGGTGAATCCACTACGATACGCGTGCGATAAGCCCCGTTGATTACCGGCACGTGCTCACACCGAAGACAAAAAACTGCCTTTCAATACTGAACTCCTTTTGGATGGTGGTCTGTGCGGCTTTCTTTTTGCTCGGCTGTGCGAACTCCGATGCTGATGTCTCCGATGTCATGGCGGACGAGACGAGTCCCGTCCAGACGGTTACAAACGGCACATTTCGATACAGCGAGCGCGGCGTGATTCTACACGAGCTACACGCGGCTGAGATGCGTCGTGAAGAAGGTGGCAACGCCGAGGTCTCGGAGGATATTGTGGAGGTCCGAAACGGATTTGATTTATTTATCGGCGGAGACGCTGCCAACCACGAAGCGCACATGACCGCCGACTGGGCAACGTTGGACGAAAAGACTCTGCGGCTCATTGCAAAGCACGCGGTCACACTCGAGAATGCAGAAGGAGATGTCCTCGAAACCGAATACCTCGTGTGGTCGGAGGACTCAAACAGGGTGTGGACAAATCGGCCCGTGACCATCCGCACTTCGGATGGAGTCATATACGGCGAAGGGATGGAGTCGGATGCACGGTTCGAAACCTACCGCATAATGAAGCCGCGCGGCGAAATGGTGCTTGAGGGAACCCAATTGCGTTAGGTTTGCATCGGATTATCTGTTCATGAACCAAGAACAACTGAACCGCGTCAACCGCATGGCCGAACGCTTTTGGATAGGTATCATCGTATGCTGCTTCGCGGCATCCGGATATTTCATTTGGGAGGACGGTTGGGCGCAACAGAAGCAGTCCTTGGTCCTACCTGCAATGGCTGCAGCGTGGTACGGTTTCCGCCGGTTTTTTCGCCAACGCCTCGAACGCGGAAGTAACGCGCAGAATGATTAGGTTTGCTCTAGCCTTGCCTCATGGATCCTGACCCTTCGAGTTCGCTTTTGATTATCGGATTGGCACTCATCGCCTCCGCCTTCTTTTCCGGAATGGAGATTGCCTTCGTTTCGGCTAACCGCCTGCAACTGGAATTGGACTCCAAAACCAGTTGGCAGGGACGCATTCTCACCCATCTATCAGCGCGCACCAAGCTATTCATTGCCACAATGCTCGTTGGAAACAACCTCGCCTTGGTTTTTTGCGGCTTGGAATCGGGGGCACTTGTAAGCCATGGCATTTTTGGGGTGAGCGATTGGACGGAAGCCGCCCAACCAATCTTGGTTCTTGCCGTGCAGACTTTAATTACGACCCTCGTCATTTTGGTGGTGGCCGAATTCATCCCCAAAGCTCTGTTCCACAGCAACGCGAATTTCTGGCTAAAGTTTTTTGCTGTGCCGCTGGTCGCTGTCCACTACCTCCTTGTACTGCCTGGATTACTGGTGGTCGGGCTGAGCAATTTCTCCATTCGACTCGTTGGTCGTTCGACCGGAAGCGATGAAGATGAAGAGCAGCTTGGTGCAACCGACCTCGACCATTTCATCCGCGAAATGAGCGGCCGAATGGAACCCGAGCAGGAGCTCGAACATGAGCTGCAAATCATGCAGAACGCGCTGGAGTTTAACAAGGTGCTCGCCCGCGACTGTTTGATTCCGCGAAACGAGGTAGTCGCGGTGGACGTGGAGGCGTCCCTCGAGGAGGTACGTGAGCTGTTCATATCCAAAGGACTGAGTAAGATTGTCGTGTACCGAGGAGATATTGATCAGACGATCGGGTACGCCCACTCGAAAGACCTC
>NZGF01000042.1 GCA_002690915.1 Crocinitomicaceae bacterium | reverse complement strand
CCCCAAATCCATAAAGGCAATCCTGCATCCTACTTTTGTCGTGCCCGAACCCATGCCCGCCGATGACGTGCTCAAGCGGTTCAAGCAGCGGAAGCGGCACTTGGCCATTGTCGTGGACGAATTCGGAGGCACGTCAGGCATCTTGACGATGGAGGACATTATGGAACAATTGATTGGCGACATCGAGGACGAGCATGATAAAGAGGAGCTTATCGAAGAGGCTCTTGAAGCCGGAAAATGGCGATTCTCCGCGCGGCTCGATGTGGAAGACCTAAACGGGCAATTCGGGATTCGGCTGCCGTTGAATGACGCCTACGAAACGCTCGGCGGACTCGTGATTCACTATACAGAAGACATCCCCGAAGCCGGATACACACTTGCCCTCGACGGATTCAATATCGAGGTGGAGGAAGTGAGCGGTAATAAGGTCCAAACCGTGATTTTGCATGTGATTTCTGATTAGAACAATTGAAACCTCAGCGACGGGTTTCCCGTTGAAGAAGGTTCGAGACGTAAAAACGCGCGGAGCTATAGGATTTCCCTTATCTTCGCAAACCTAAAATTAGACCCGTTTATCATGTCAATGATTCAACAAATTCGAAACCGACAAGGCTTGCTGATTGTGATGATCGGCATCGGCATGGTCGGGTTTTTGGTTCCCTATGATGCCGTGATGGCTTTGTTTAGCCAAAACGGAAGCCGCGATGTCGGCGAAGTAAACGGGGTGGCCGTATCCGGTGCGCAGTACCAGATGGAAGTTCAAGAGCGTCGTCAACTGGGATTCAGCGGTGATCAGCTAACGGAAGAAGTGTGGAATGACATTACCACTTCGATTGTACTTGGAGACGACTTTTCCGATTTGGGATTGACCGTAAGCGACGAGGAGTACGAAGAAATGCTGTTTGGAACAGTCTTCTCGCCTTATATGAACCGTGCGTTTTACTCAAATGCTGAAACCAAAGGGTTCTGGCAACAGAATTTTGATGCAATGTTGGGTACCGACCGAGGCATCGCCGATTTCATGTCGTACAAACGCCTAATTGGGGCAAAGCGCGTGCGTGAGAAGTACGACAACCTCGTGGTATCTGGCATATATTCGAATTCACTCGAAGGCAAATACGACCACGCAGGCACCAACCGTAAGGTAACCTTCAACTATGTCTTCAAATCCTTCAGTTCAATTGACGAGACCGAAGTCGAGGTGACGGATGGTGATGTAAAAGCCTATTATAAGGCCCACAAAGACGAAGCCCAATTCAAGCAAAACGCAGGACGTAACATCACGTTTGCGCGAATTCCACTGCAAGCGTCTGCGAAAGATGCTGCGCTGATCGAAGAAGATTTAAACACGATCAAGACCGTGTGGGAAAACACCGAAGCCAGTGACAGCTTGTTCGTTTCTAACGAAAACGAAGCGCCATTCACAGCGACCGTACTGCGCAAGAGCGATGTGGAGACCGACGTAAATGAAGCAACCTTCTTCGACGCGAAAGAAGGCGACCTCATCGGTCCTTACCTGAAAAAGACAAGCTATCGCTTGGCCAAGGTAATGGAGTTTTTCAGCGAGCCCGATAGTGCCGCGTGCCGCCACATCTTGCTCAAGGCGGACAATGCGGAGAATGCAGAAGAAATGGCCGTTTTGATGAAACGTGCCGACAGCCTCAAGCGAGCGTTGCGCAGAGGCGCCTCTTTCGATGACTTGGCTGAACGCTTCAGCGAAGATCCAGGTTCCAAGTCCAAGGGTGGATTTTATGACATGTTCCCGCGCGGACGCATGGTCGCGCCCTTCGAGAACTTCTGTTTTGAAAACAAGCCTGGGAGCATCGAAGCTGTGAAAACCTCCTTTGGCGTTCACTTAATTGAAGTCATGGAACACACTGACGCGGTTGAACAAGTGCGTGTAGCACTCATTGAACGTGTTATTGAGCCCTCCCCTGCAACGGCCCGAGAGTCCTACGGAGCAGCGAGCGAATTCGCTATTCAAGCGACGTCGCGTGAAACCTTTATGCAATCTGCTGGAGACGCTGGCTACGCTACAAACTCTGCCACTGACGTGCTCCGCAATGCCCAATCTGTTTCCGGTCTGCGCAACGCTACCGAGCTTGTTGCTTGGGCCTACGGTGCTGAAGCTGGAGAGGTTTCGAATCCCATTCTCGTGGACAAGAATTATGTCGTAGGCTACCTCGACCGCATCACGGAAGAGGGAGCTCCGTTGTTCGAATACGTCGAAAACGAAATGCGAACCGGCGCTGTGAAGGAAGCCAAAGGCCAACTTTACATTGAGCGCATGGCCACCGGTTCTATGGAAGAAATCGCCACAGCGGTGGGCTCCTCAGTTGCGAGCGCTACAAACATTGCATTGAAATTTCCCACCGTCAGCGGAGCAGGCTCGTTGCCAGAACCCGATGTGGTTGGCATGGCCTTCGCCATTCCTGTCGGAAACGTTTCAGCTCCCATCGTAGGCAACAACGGCGTATGGGTTATCGCACCCACTTCGAGCACCGACGCAGCGGCTAAGTCTGATTACCTGACGGAACAAACGACTTTGTTGTCACGTGCACGTGGCGCAGCAACCATCCGCATCTCGAATGCCATGATGGACGCAGCTGGCTTAGAAGACAACCGAAACTAAGCGGCCATCACGACCGCATTAAAAAGCCCGCTCCACAGCGGGCTTTTTTGTTCCCGATCACCGCGGGTCCCATTCGAGGTAGCTTCCGTCGCCATAGCTGAGGAAGCGAAACCCTTCCGCAAGAGCGCGGTCGTAAATCGATCGCCAGTCGTCGCCAATGGCTGAGGCCACAAGGCAAAGCAACGTGCTGTTAGGCAGGTGAAAATTGGTGATGAGCCCTTGCACCGAGCGGATGCGGTATGGCGGTACCATCATGACCGACGTTCTGAAATGCCAGTCGGCCCCGTCCAAGGCGTTGACGCACCATTGCATAGCCGTTTCCATCGTCCACCCCAAGTGCTCGGCCGCATCACCGAGTTCATGACGCCATTCCCACTGGTACAGTTCAACTGGCTGTTCACCCGTCTCCTTCCACTTGATGGCGAGCCAGTACAAGCTTTCCAAGGTCCGCAAGCTGGTCGTCCCCGTTGACACCCGATGAACACCCTCCGCGGCAAGGGCTTGGATGGCATCAAAGGAAACCGAACAATGTTCGCCATGCATGACGTGATCTGTCACGTCCCCTTCACCGAGGGGTTTGAACGTCCCAGCGCCCACATGCAGTGTGACGTGGTGCAATGACGTGCTTGTGCTCAAGTCCGCCATCAAAAGAGCATCAAAGTGCAAGCCTGCAGTAGGTGCAGCCACCGATCCAGGCACTTCGGCATATACCGTTTGGTAATCCTCCGCATCCTGCTCTTGCGCTGGACGATGCATGTACGGCGGAAGCGGCATCTTGCCCATAGCCTCCAATAGTTCGGCAAAACTCGCTTTTCGCACATCACCGGTTGCAGCGGATCGATGCGTCCACCGCAATTCGATGAACCGCACTCCTTCATCCATGCCTACTCGCTTCGCAGCGATCTCCCACTTTCCGGCAGTGTCTTCCACCTGCAGTCCAGCCTCACCCGCAGTCCATCGTTTTCCTCCCCTAACCATGCATTTCCAAACTACCGCTTGGGTCGAAGCTAAGGCTTGTTCCATCGACCTTTCGTGCGGCTCAAGCAAGAACACTTCCAACCGTCCGCCGGTGGGCTTTTGCAACAGCAATCGCGCCCGTATCACGCGGGTGTTATTTACCCACAATTGCGTGCCTTGGGGCAACACCACTGGCAAGTCGGTAAATCGCTGATGCGTGGCAACTTCGCCTTGCCGCCACGTTAGAAGACGCGCGCCCGAGCGGGGCGTCACCGGATGGATAGCGATGGCTGATTCAGGAAGATCGTAGGCGTAATCAGCGGTTTGCATAAATAGAATTTTTGAACATCCCGGTAAAAATAGCAGGTGTACGCGCCATTCGTTCAATCAAATTGAATAGGGGTGCATTACCTTCGTGGGAACATGGCCAAAATCCTAGTTATCGG
The DNA here is from genome assembly GCA_002690915.1 of Crocinitomicaceae bacterium. GTDB lineage: Bacteria > Bacteroidota > Bacteroidia > Flavobacteriales_D > Sanyastnellaceae > UA16. Next base: position 56,679 of record NZGF01000042.1, on the reverse strand, counting down.
AGCTGCTGGACAATTGGGCATCGAACTGGTGCTCGCACTCCAAACCCAATACGGTGTGGAAGAAGTGGACGTCTCCGATATCCGGGTTCCCAATGATGAAGGCGTCATGCGAAGCCGCTTTCTGCACCTAGATGCAACGGATGAAGACTCCATGAGTACAGTCTTGGAGGAAGGCCGGTACCATGCGGTATATCACCTGGCCGCCATGTTGAGCGCCACGGGTGAGAAAAACCCCATAGCCGCATGGGACTTGAACATGCAATCCTTGCTGCATGTCCTCGAAGCAGCAAAAGAAGGATGGATCGACCGGGTTTTCTGGCCAAGTTCCATTGCTGTATTTGGTCCACAAACGATCAAAAAATCGGTACCACAAGATGCACTTCTCGACCCGACTACGGTGTATGGTATAAGCAAACAGGCTGGCGAATATTGGTGCCGCTATTACCATGAAAAATACGGAGTCGACGTGCGTAGCATCCGCTACCCCGGTTTAATTGGCCACCGCTCTGCGCCAGGTGGGGGTACCACGGATTACGCGGTGGAGATTTACCAAGCTGCCAATGCAGGTGAGGCTTACACGTGCTTCTTACGGGCTGATCAGGCTTTGCCAATGATGTATATGGATGACGCCGTTCGCGCCACCTTAGAATTAATGAGGGTCCCTGCGAACCAGATTCGAGTCCGCACATCTTACAACCTTGGAGCAATGAGCTTTACACCGAGCGAGGTGGCCAAAAGCATCCAACAACACCTGCCCAATTTTCAAGTGCACTACCAACCAGACCACCGACAGGGCATTGCCGAAAGTTGGCCAGAGAGCATCGAGGATACAGCAGCTCAAGCAGATTGGGGATGGAAGCCGAAGGTTCTTCTGCCGGAGATGACGACGACCATGCTCCTCGCTATCGAAAAAAAGACACAAACGGCTGTGCACTGATTCGCGCATCGTCATCGCCGAATAGCAGTGGATGCCTTTTCTTTGTAATTGCGCTGTTCGAAACACGCGAGCGCTAAAAAAAGAATCCACATGGCCAAGTTCCCCCCGCTGTACATTCAGAATAGCTTGACCCGCAAAAAGGAGTTATTTACTCCGCTGAATGCACCCTACGTCGGTATGTATGTTTGTGGCCCAACGGTATACAGCAACGTACACCTCGGCAATGTCCGAACGTTCCTGACGTTTGACGTCGTGTACCGTTACCTCACGTTTCTCGGCTACCAAGTTCGGTACGTCCGAAACATAACGGACGTGGGACACTTAACCGGCGATTCCGACGATGGGGAGGATAAAATTGGCAAGAAAGCACGGCTCGAAAACCTCGAGCCGATGGAAATTGTGCAGAAGTACACGAATGATTTTCAGGACGTGATGCGCGTCTTCAACATGAAGTCGCCTTCCATAGAGCCCAGCGCCACTGGACACATTGTCGAGCAAATCGAAATGGTTAAAGCCATCCTCGACCGCGGGTACGCTTACGAATCCAACGGCAGCGTCTACTTCAATGTTCGCAAATACAACGAAGACCACGACTATGGTGCCCTCTCCGGACGCAAAATCGACGACCTCATCAACAATTCGCGATTGCTCGACGGACAAAATGAGAAAAGTGACCCCTTGGATTTCGCCCTGTGGAAGAAGGCCGATGCCTCGCACTTAATGAAATGGCCTTCGCCGTGGAGCGAGGGTTTCCCAGGGTGGCACCTTGAATGCTCGGTGATGAGCACCAAGTACCTTGGAACCCAGTTTGACATCCACGGGGGAGGAATGGATTTGAAGTTCCCTCACCACGAATGCGAAATCGCCCAGAACACTTGCGCCACCGGCGAAGCACATTCTGTTCGGTATTGGATGCACGGCAATATGCTGACCGTAAACGGCCGCAAAATGGCCAAATCAGAAGGGAACGGCTTTACCCCAGAAGAGTTAATCTCCGGAAACCACGCCTTGCTCGAACGGGGATATTCACCCATGACCGTGCGGTTTTTCATGCTTCAGGGCCACTACGCGTCCACCCTGGATTTCTCCAATGAAGCCCTTCAGGCCGCAGAGAAAGGGTTGGATCGCTTGATGAATGCCATGAGCGCTCTGGAAATGTTGCCCACGGCCATGGATTTACCGAATCCTGACGTGGATGTTGCCGCCTTGTCCAAAAGGTGCAGCGAGGCCATGGGCGACGATTTCAACACCCCCATTTTAATTAGCGTGTTGTTCGATGCCGTCAAACTCATCAATAGCATAGCGTCCGATCGAATTGCCGTTGATGAGACGCAAAAGGCAGCTTTGGTGATGCTCTTCAATGGCTATGTTTCCGAGGTGCTCGGATTGGTTCGGGAAGACGGAACAACCGGTGAAAGTGAAGGCGAATCCGGCGCACTGCTCGACCTCTTAGTAGAATTACGCGGAAACGCAAAAATCAATAAGGACTGGGGCACGGCCGATGCCATTCGTGATGCCCTCGGGGCATTGAGTATTTCCATCAAGGACAGCAAAGAAGGAAGCACATGGGAACGCGATTGATATCCGTATTCGTCATTGCATCAGTAGCATTCTCCCTTGCACGTTGCGGCAACGAACCGACTTCTCCACGCTCAACACCAGGAACAGATGCAGTTGAAAAGACTCACATCAATGCTCCGCGGTTCAATGCGGATTCAGCCTACGCATACATTGCCCAACAGGTGGAATTCGGACCGCGTGTTCCCAACACCCCTGAGCACGTCGCCTGCGGGGATTGGCTCTCCAGCGAATTAACCCGGCATGGAGCCGAAGTCATCGAACAGCCTGGATTGGTTCGGGCTTACGACGGCACTATTCTACGAATCCGAAACGTCATCGGCCAGTATCGCCCAGAGAACCGAGAGCGCATCTTGCTTTTCGCTCACTGGGATACACGGCCCTTTGCAGACAAAGACACTTTGCGCATGCGCGAGCCCATCGATGGAGCCAACGACGGCGGGTCAGGCGTGGGTGTATTACTAGAAATTGCCCGCCTTCTTGGAGGGGATTCCACCATTGATGTCGGCGTCGATATCGTCTTTTTTGATGCGGAAGATTACGGTACACCCGAATGGGGTGAGAAGAACCAAAACTCCGCCCTAACCTGGTGCCTTGGCAGCCAATACTGGGCCAATCAACCGCACCGCGTTGGATACCAGGCCAAATACGGTATCCTCCTTGACATGGTAGGGGCCAAGGGAGCGGTATTCAACAAAGAAGGCACCTCCATGGCCTATGCGCCAATGGTGGTCAAGCGACTCTGGGCGTCCGCCGAGCGTCTGGGATATGGAGACTATTTCAAACGGGATGTTACACCCGAGACCATTGACGACAATTTGTTCGTCTCTGAGTTTGCCGGAATCCCGTCGGCCAACATCGTTCATTACCAGGTTCAAGTGCTCCCAATGGGTTATGGTCCATTTCATCACACCCATGCAGACAACCTGTCCATCATCAGTACCACAACCCTCGAAGCTGTCGGAAGCACGGTGCTCGACGTCGTTTGGAACGATTGATTCCGATGGTCTTGGTTATGCTCCCGATCGTGTGAACAATTTGGGAGGTGCTTTAGCGATGTGGTCAGGCCAGCGCTTAGTTTGGTTCCATGATGCGCAGACCCTCCTTTTCGAACTGTTTCCGCTCTACCGCGCAGAAACGGAAACGGATGCTATCGGCGCTGGTCGTTGCATGGGTCTGGTCTGGCGCAATTCTTCCATGCGCAGCCCAAGAGGGGAAAGCGCAAGCCACGTCGAACGAACTGTCAACGGAAGAGGCCGACTTGATGCTCAACCGCGGAGATTCATTGCTCGAACTCAATAAACCGGTCGCTGCATTATCCATGTACCGTGGAGCCGTGGAACGAACATTTGACCCCTGTCAGCAGGCAAGAGCAAGTGTGGGAATCGCACAGATCTACACGGACAGCAACAACCCTGATCTGGCATTGGCTTCACTCGCACGGGCCCAACACGGCTTTCTCGCCTGCGAAGCCGAAATGCGAAAACGGATTGTGGTGCAAGCCGCAGACCTGTGGTTGCAACTGCATTACGAAGACAGAGCGATTGAGCTCGTTGAGCGAGAATTGGACCTCAATCCGGGCTGTACCCAATTGAATTCTAAACTTGCCGACCTGTGGTTCACAGGAGGCCATTGGGAAAAGGCCCGCGCTCAATATACCGAGTGCATACGCCTCTGCCCAGAGCAAGCCCATGACCTTCGGGCGGATTGGATCAGTTCGCTCATCCAAATTGAAGGCGTGCAAGGCCTGACACCCGCGGACTCACTCCACGATCAATTTGAGTACGAAGTCGCCTTTCTATCCCTGCCCGTTGCCCAAGGATTTCGAGAACAAATCCATCTTGTGCTCTCCATGCAGGGGTTGCACATGGCTGCGCTGCAATGGGCACAAACCATCTTGCAGGAGACATCGCCTGAAGATGCCGATCGCATGGCTGTAGCGCACCTCCGAACGGCCAACAGTGCGCAATTCGCGCACCGGCCCATCGATGCCTTGATTGGCTACCATGAAGCCATCAAATCGGCTCGGGAAGCCAACGATATTACCTTGCTTGCTGAAGCTCTGCGCCAAAAAGGCTTATTCGAAAAAAACCGAGGCAATCACGCCGAAGCCTTGCAAGCATTCATCGAATTGGACGAAATCCACTCAGAACGATTGGCCGAGCAGTCGCAATCCAGAGGAAGAGAACGCAGACAATTCGAAGAACAAGTACTTCCTGTAATAGACCCGTTTGACATTGCTGCATTCGAACTCGAACGCGCCCAGGCTTCTCCTTACCGCTCAACCGGCTGGCCGTGGATTGCTGGAATACTAGCTATCGGCGTCATTGCGTTCGCGCGTCAACAGCGCTCCCTCCGTTCAGCCCTTCACAAAGAGCGCCGGCGAATCATCCGCCTGCGCTCCTTGGTACCCGCAGACCGACTACCCAGCGCCTCTTCAAGCCCATCTAAGACCGATGTCGAATTAAGTACGAGCAGCTTGATGCCAAACGGTGAATTCATCCAAACCGGCGACGGTGACGCGCGGTCTCAATCAATTCAGGCCTTTTTAAACGAGCTGGACGCCGATCTGCAGAACCGCATTCAGTTCAATATCAAAGAGGATGTTCAATTCAGCATCGGTCCCGAAGTGCGGGTCGTATTGCGCAACCTACTTAGAGGGCTTGTTGACATCACAGCGGAGGACCGACCCATTGCATTGGATGTAGAGGCCACTGCCAAATCTCATTGGATTCTTCAACTGGACAGTCAGCACACCGGAGCTTCCAAGGCATTTGAAGGACTGTTCTATGGGAAGGATGCATTGGCATCTTCGCGCTGGAATGAGCTGCACGCCCAGTTGCGCACGCTTACAGGCAAAATCAACATTGAGCGGCTTTCCCCTCTCGAGGAACGACTCACCTTGACCTTACCTTACATCTGAAGTTGCGGGGCTAACGCTGGCCTTGGAACTGCTCTAAGAACCGCATATCGCTTTCGAAGAATGCGCGCAGGTCGCCAATTTGGTATTTCAACATGGTGATACGCTCCACTCCCATGCCAAAGGCAAACCCGGAATACTCCCGAGAGTCGATGCCCGAAGCTTCGAGGACCGCAGGGTCTACCATGCCACATCCCAAGATTTCTAGCCACCCGGTGCCTTTGGTGATGCGCTTGTCCACCTCGGTCTCCAAACCCCAGTAAACATCCACCTCCGCGCTGGGCTCAGTAAACGGAAAGTAGGAAGGCCGGAGGCGGATTTTGGTGTCGGCACCGAAGAACTCTTGAGCGAAACGCAATAAGGTCTGCTTCAAATCAGCAAACGATACGCCCTTATCGATGTACAATCCTTCAATCTGATGAAACATGCAGTGCGCACGAGCGCTTATGGCCTCATTGCGGAAAACGCGACCCGGCATGATGATGCGCATCGGTGGTTCGCGCTTTTCCATTTCCCGCACCTGCACGGACGAGGTGTGCGTCCGAAGCAACATGTCAGGGTTTCGGTCCACGAAGAATGTGTCTTGCATATCGCGTGCCGGATGTTCTTCTGGGAAATTCAAACCGCTGAACACGTGCCAGTCGTCTTCGATTTCCGGTCCCTCGGACACTACAAACCCCATGCGTTCGAGGATACCAATGATGTCTCGTCGGACCACGCTCAAGGGATGGTGGGCCCCGACTGGAATGCCCCCGTCGGGCCGCGTCCAATCGAATTGAGGAGCGTCATCGCTGCTAGCTTGGATTTGACTTTTAGCCCCTTCCGCCACACGCTGCTCGACCAACTGTTTGAACTCATTGATGAGCTTTCCCAACTCTCGCTTCTGATCATTCGGAGCCGCCTTGAAGTCGGCCATAACATCCTTCATTTTCCCTTTCCGACCCAACCATTGGATGCGAAAAGCCTCCACCTCATCTGCGGTGTTGAACTCAACAGCTCCAACTTCTGCTGTCCACTGAGCCAATTGTTCCTTCAATCCCATCCTATCGAATTACCTCAATCGCCATGCGCACATCGCTTCGTGGACGGTTGCCCGCACCCGTGGGAACAGCAGCCACAGAATCTATGATGTTCAAACCTTCTACTACATATCCAAAAACGGTGTAGTTATTATCCAAAAACGGGGTGCCGCCGTCCGTCATGTAGCGTTCAATTGCTTCTTCGGTGTACTTGAATGGCTCTCCCGCATCCACACCCGGACCGAAATTGCGTGCCTCGATGGTCAATATTTCTTCCTTGGAGTATTGCCGACCATGCACCAAGTAGAATTGGCTTCCTGAGCTTTTGCGCTCAGGATTCACGGCATCGCCCTGCCTTGCAGCGGCTAAGGCACCTTTAAAGTGAAGCAGATCCGTGGTAATCTCACCGGGAACCTGATACCCTGGACCTCCTGAGCCGAGAGGAGTGGAGAGTGATGCCGTCCGGCTCACCGGATCGCCACCTTGAATCATGAATTCGTTCATCACGCGGTGAAACAACAAGCTGTCGTAGAAACCGTTTTCAACCAATTCTATAAAGTTGTCTCGGTGCTGTGGTGTCTGGTTGGATAATTCCACCACCATGTCACCGAATTCTGTTTTAACGAGCACTTGACGCAAATCTTCTGCTTCCCCAACCGGCGCTTGCGCACCCATTTTTTCGCCGTCCGCAGGTGCAGATTCACCGCAGCCTGCTAGCCCAAATCCCACGACGATTGCTAAAGCCGCAACGATATAATGCAATGACTTATTGAAATTCATGACTTTTTGAAGATATTTGGAGTTCAACCTAAGCCTGCAAAGTTAGACGACCTCATGCGAAATGTTTCCCTTTCCCTCGGTGTAATAGCGCTAAGTGCTGTTTTAAGCCTCTCCAGCTGTCATGAAGTGGAAGAGACCATTGCAAATGTCGTTGTCCTGAACGACCTGGGTGCGCCCGTTCAAGGAGCGACCGTTCGGTTGTATGCTTTCGGATCTGTGGACCAAGATTTCGTTGGAGAACCGCGTTTTGATACAACCGCAGTCTCGAACGCTGCCGGCCAAGTGAGCTTCAACTTCTCAGAATTTTATGTCGAAGGGCAAGCCGGTTTTGCGGTGCTCGACATCGAAGCATCCAAAGCTGCCCTCTTTGGCACGGGACTAATCAAAATTGAGGAGGAGAGGACCAATGATGCCACCGTTTACATTGAGTAAACGCTGCCAATCAGTCGCCAGCAATCCAAGCTGCAAAGTATTCTACTAAAGCTCGCTTCATGAGCAATTCCTGCTCCATCTTGGAAACTGCAGGGATTTCAGCCGTGCGCTCAAAATGTGGCCACCCATCGTTATCCATACCTAAGGACTTATAAAAGCCAAGTGGCTCGAGCAAGGTGCACACACCAACGTGCATCACCTCCAATTTCTCGTCTTTCTTGAATTTCTTAAAACCCTGTCCACATTCTTGAAGGCCTACGGTAAAAATCATGGTCGTCAAATCCGGAGGTTCGCCAAAGCGTTCCTCCATGAGGCGCTCCAGTTTAATCCATTCTTTTTCGAAAGCATAATCCATGTTTAAAGGTTCCTACGTACAAAAAACCCGAGGCATTGGCCCCGGGCTTTGGTGTCGGGATGACTGGACTTGAACCAGCGACCACACGTCCCCCAGACGCGTACTCTACCAACTGAGCTACATCCCGATTCCCGAACGCTTGGCGCTAGGGACGGCGAAGGTACTCAACTTTCTTTTTTGGCCGAATACTTTTGCGCCTGATTCTATCAAAAGAAGGGGCAATGCCATGGTCAGGACGTCCGCTCCTGCTAACTTTGCGCATACCAATCACCTCCCGATGAAAATCTCGTTCAACTGGCTCACCGAACTGCTTCCTACTGCAACTTCTGTGGAAGATGCAGCGGCTGTACTCACCGCGACAGGGTTGGAAGTAGAAGGTGTGGAAACCGTTGACAGCGTTCCGGGTGGATTGAAGGGATTGGTTGTCGGAGAAATCACGGCGTGCGGTCCGCACCCGAATGCCGATCGGCTGCAAGTATGCGAAGTGAATATTGGTACTGACGAACCCTTGCCTATTGTCTGTGGCGCCAAGAATGCCCGCCGTGGATTGCGGGTTGTGGTTGCTACCGTTGGGACTACGTTGCACCCGATTCAAGGTGATTCTTTCGCCATAAAAAAGGGAAAAATCCGAGGTGAAGTCAGCATGGGAATGATTTGTGCAGAAGACGAAATCGGCATTGGGCATTCCCACGAAGGCATCATCGAACTGGATGAGAAATGGACCGCGGGTACGCCTGTCGCTTCCGTTTACAACCTTGAATCAGATGCAATACTCGAAATCGGGCTGACCCCCAATCGAACCGACGGAATGAGCCATTTTGGCGTCGCTCGAGACCTGCGGGCTGGATTGCTCCATGAGACGGTTGAAGGAATTCAAGAATCCGTCGGCGCTGTCAAGACGCCCAACTCCGCGCCTTTGCCCGTTGAAAATGGATCTTTTAAGTTGTCAATTGAATCCAGCGAAGGGTGCTCCAAATACCTGGGACTGTTGATTGAAGGGGTTCGCGTTGAGCCATCCCCCGATTCGATTCAGCAGCGCCTCCGAGCCATCGGAGTGAATCCGCAAAACAACGTAGTTGATGCCACCAATTATGTCTTGCACGAATTGGGCCAGCCCTTGCATGCCTTCGACGCGGACGCAATCGAAGGGGGTACGGTAATTGTGCGGCATCCTCGAGCCGGAGAAACGTTGACTACATTGGATGGAGAGGAACGAACCCTGCACACAGACGACCAGGTCATCGCAGACTCCAACAACCCCATGTGCTTGGCCGGAGTGTTCGGAGGCAACTCCAGCGGAGTCTCCGAGTCGACGACACGGGTGTTCCTCGAGTCGGCCTTCTTCAACCCCGTTGTGACGAGAAAAATGGCCAAGCGACACGGCTTATCCACCGATGCCTCGTTCAGATTTGAACGAGGGGTCGATCCCGAAATGCTGGAAACCGCACTTGCCCGAGCTGCGGAGCTCATCACAGAATGGGCCGGAGGCACAGCAACAGCTATGCACGATGCAGCGGCTGGCAAATCACCCGAAGGACACCCTGTAGCCTTGGAATGGGATCAAATGCACCAACTCATTGGGATATCTTTGGAAAAGGACGCGGTCCACGCCATCCTCAAGGACCTCGACATCAAGGTCATAAGCGACGACGACAACACACTCGTCTTGCACGTACCAGCATACCGTCACGATGTGACCCGCCCTGCAGATGTCGTAGAAGAAATCCTTCGCATATATGGTTTCGATAAGATTCCATTGCCCCAGCGGCTCGTTTCAACCGCTGAACATCAAGCCGGTGTGCCCGCAGAAGCTTTCCGACTGCAGGCCGCCAATTTCCTGGTTAGCCGAGGCTTCCAAGAAATGATGAACAACAGCATGACGCGGGCCAGCTACACGCAAGACCTCGGCGAAAATGGAGACGGCTGGGATCTTTCTCGCCAAATCACGCTCATGAACCCCCTCAGTTCGGACCTGGGGGTGATGCGACAATCGTTGCTTTTCCAAGGGCTTGAAGCAATCGTTCGAAATACAAATCACCAGCGCCCAAACCTTCGGCTATTTGAATTAGGAAAGGTTTACCAACACCGACAAAACGCCGGTGCTGCATCCGAAAACGCTGCACAGCGTTATGAAGAAACCGAACGGCTCGCAGTGTTTATGACCGGTACCGCTTCGCCCGAAAACTGGAATAACGCCAGCCGAGTCGTCAACGCGTACCACCTCAAAACCGAAGTCTACAACCTGCTCACATCGCTTGGCATTTCCCCAGCATCCCTGAAAGAGTCGAGCCTTCAAACCGCCCTAATCAGCGAAGGCATCGAATTGAGCTGCCAAGGCCAAATCATTGGTCGCATTGGCGAGGTTCGTTCCTCCGTGGCGAGCGCTCATGGAGTCAAGCAGGACGTCTTCTGGGCAGACTTGGCGGTGCGGACATTGACCAAAATCTCAGGCCGATCTCGCGTCAAGGTGAAAGAACTCGCTAAATTCCCATACGTACGCCGCGACCTCTCCCTGGTACTTAAGAAAGGCATCCCATTTGGCGCTGTTCGAGATGCGGCCATGAAAGCAGAAAAAAAGCTATTAAAGCGGGTGGGGCTGTTTGATGTTTATGAAGGCGACAAATTGGAACCGGGCTACTTTTCATATGCAGTTTCCTTGATCTTACAAGATGAGGAGAAAACTTTGAACGAAGAGCGCATTGAACAAAGCGTCCAACGCATTCTAGATGGTATCGTCAAAGCAACTGGAGCGCAACTGCGAGACTAATACCCATCCACCGTGGCGAAAAAAAGAGACAAATCATTCGTAGAACCGCCCATCCACCGACGTCACATCGGCTACGGCATGGCCGTACAATTGGTCCAATCTGGATTCAATCGATTTCACCGCATTGAGTGTGTAGAAGGATTGCAAAACCTGCCTGAGCAGGATGAGCCTACCATCATCGTAGGCAATCACCAAAACGGATTGATGGACGCTATTGTCCAAAGTGCGATGCTTATCCCCAACCAGATCCACTTCCTCACCCGTGCGGATGTTTTCTACCAAAAAATGACACGTGCCTTGCTGTTCGCATTCAATCAAATGCCGATTTTCAGGCAAAGGGATAAGCTAGCCAATGCTCGGGAACGGAACCAGCGTATTTTTGAAATCTGTGCCGAACGATTGAACATAGGCGCAACGGTCGGCTTGTTTCCGGAAGGAAACCACAGAGCTGTCAAAACCCTCCGTCCACTGCGCAGAGGAGTTGTAGATATGGTCAACAGCGCGATCAAACTGAACCCAGAATTGAAGCGGCTCAAACTAGTGCCCGTCGGAATCGATTATGAGCAAATGACTGACTTCCGGCGGCGGTTGAGTTACCGCGTAGGCCCTGCGGTCAGTCTTGACGACCTAATTGATCCATCCACCGGAGCAATCCCTCCTGGACCTCTGCTTGAACGCCTCAAAGACGCGATGGACAAATTACTAGTCAACATTCAACCCGAATCGCATTACGACGTATTACTCCCCTATGTTCAAGCCGCGCGAACGACCGAAGCAGAAGATTGGATCGCCACTCGCGACGAAATCCGAGGCTTTCAATCGTTGGACGAAGAGGCCCTTACGGCCATTGAAAATGCCCACGCGAATGCCGTAGCTGCCGACGTCATGGCAAGTGCGCGTCCGGAGGACTTAGGACAAAGCCCCGACCAACTGCGTCGCATGCCTTGGTGGCTATGGCCACTCGCTCCACTTGCCGTAATCGGCGGCGCATGCGCCTACCCCTTCGCCAAATTTATCGGAGCGCAAGCCAAAAAGCGGGTCAAAGACCCATGCTTCACCAGCACGTTTAAGGTTTCGGTGGGAATGTTCCTGTTCCCCATCTACCTCTTCATCCTCGCTTGGCCCATGGCGCGACTAGCATCCGGCGAATGGGGCGGCTGGCCGGTTCTCGCCGCATACGTATTCAATCTGATTGGCAGCCGATTTGCCGGATGGTGGTATGGCCTGTACCTCGATTGGAATGGCAAACGCCGCGCCCAAAATGTCTACTCTGATCCCACACAAGCCGCGGCCTGGTCTGCGTACATCGCTACGGTCAAAACCCACCTAAACGCATGAGTAATTCTTCCCTTGATTACCGCATCCAAGGCATGCAGCACATCGGTGTTGCGACCTCGGACATGGACCACTCTTTGAAGTTTTTCCGGCGGCTGTTCGGCATGGACATTCCTTTTTTCGATTCCATTCAAGAGGCCCCATTGATGGACAGCCATACCCGTGGTGAGACAATCACCAAACGTGCGAGCATGGTCATGAACTTGCAAGGTGGTTGCGCCTTCGAGGTGCTGCGCGCCAACTCGTTCGAACCGGTGCCGGCAGGCTGGGAAATCGCACCAGGCGATCTCGGGATCACCGCGGTTCAGATGAAAACCCGGGACATCCAAAAGATGCACGCTCATGCCCTTTCCATTGCGGGCGATGCCTGCGACCAAGCGCTGGGCAAAACGCCCTGGGGCGCTGCAACCTTCTATCTGAAGGATCCCGACGGCAACCGATTCCAGGTGCTGGAAGCCGACGATTGGTTCGAAAATAACGGTCACCCGTCCGGGGGTGTTATGGGCTGCACCATTGGGGTGTCGGACATAGAAGCGGCGCTGAAACTGTACGCCGATGTGCTGGGGTTTGACCAAGTGCTGTACGACTCCACGGGAACGCAAGCCGATTGGGACGGCATGTCCCACGGTGCTGAATCGTTCCGCCGGGTCCGATTGACGCAATCCGCTCCCGGAGCAGGCGGCTTCGGAAAGTTGACGGGACGCACCTACATCGAATTGGTGCAAGCCATTGACCGAAAGGGGGCGTTTATTTTTAAAGACCGGATTTGGTGCGACATCGGGTTTGCCCACCTCGGCTTCGACGTTCGCGGCATGGCGGATTTGGGAGTCGCCTTAGACAATAAAGGGTTTGGCTTCCGTTGCGATACGTCGGATGCCATTGGAATGGGCGAGACCAAGGTGCACTGCACCTACATCGACGACCCAGACGAATGCTGGCTTGAAATGATTGAAGTCTACAAGGTCCCGATTATTGAAAAATGGGGGCTCTTCTTAGACGTCCAGAAACGCGGAGCGGACGAAACACTGCCCCGATGGATGCTCAAAGCGCTGCGCTTCAGCCGCCTGAAGGACTAACATTCTGTCACAATTCCTTTACATTGAGTTCACAGTGAGGAATGGAATTGGCAACACTTTTATGTCCTGAATCATGAACATGAACAAGAAAATCCTTCTGGTAGACGACGAACCGGACATCCTCGAGTTAATCGGTTACAATTTGCGCCAGGCAGGGTATGACGTCTTCACTGCTAAAAATGGCAAGCAAGGCATCGAAATGGCCCGCAGCGTCAACCCCGACCTCATCATCCTTGATGTGATGATGCCGGAGATGGACGGCATGGAAGTTTGCAACATCATCCGGTCCGACTCCAAACTCTCCCACACCATCATTGCATTCCTAACTGCTCGAGGCGAAGATTACAGCCAGGTGGCCGGTTTCGATGCCGGGGGCGACGACTACATCACCAAACCAGTTAAGCCCAAAGTAATCGTCAGCCGGGTAAAAGCCTTGTTGCGTCGATCACGTTCAGATAAGACCTCGCTGCCCGATGAGCGCTTCGGTGTTGCAATCGACCTTGAACGGTTCACCGTGTTGGTGCAAGGAAAAGAGCTAGCCTTGCCCAAAAAGGAATTTGAGTTGCTCAACCTACTTTGGTCAGAACCGGGCAAGGTTTTCAAGCGAGAAGCCATCCTTTCCGCGGTATGGGGCAATGACGTGGTTGTAGGCGACCGCACCATCGATGTGCACATTAGAAAGCTCCGAAGCAAACTCGGAGATGGCCTGTTCACCACGGTAAAGGGTGTCGGGTATAAATTTGGCAAGTGAGCCCGGATTCGACCCCAAGAGAACTGGCGAATAAAACTTCGCCTCTGCTCGCCGTGTTGGCGGGTGTATCAACGTTATTGTTGTTGCGGGCGTTGGACGCCATGCACCTCTGGGCGTTGGCCATTCTCGCAGCGCTGCTCACGGAAACGTTGAGCATGTTGATCATTGAATGGTCGGTCAAAAAACTACTTCAGCGGAGGGTTAAGGACCTGTCCGAAGCCATCACCCAATCTTCCAGCGCGGAGGAGGGCCAGCTCGAACAGCAGTCCCTTGATGACATACTGGTGTGGGCCAACAGCCAAATCGCCGACATCAAGTCACTCGAGGCTAAGGATTCGTTCCGAAAAGAATTCATCGGCAACCTCGCCCACGAGCTCAAAACACCCCTGTTTAACATTCAAGGCTTCATCTTGACGCTCATTGAATCCGACCTCAAAGATGAAGAACTGGTCCGACGGTTCTTGGAGAAGGCCGACAACAACGTCAGCCGCATGACCGAGTTGATTGAAGATTTGGATACAATCACCAAGTTGGAGTCGGACAGCCTGGCCCTAACCCTCGCGCCGTGCAACATCATTGATACGTGCAAGGAGGCCATCGACGGCGTTGAAGCCAAGGCGCAAAAAATGGGCATCGACGTTCGACTCGAATTGCCCGAACCCGGGATGGAGAGCCTCCACGTCTTGTGTGGTCCTGTCCAAATTCGCCAAGTCCTCACCAACCTGCTCGTCAATTCCATCCACTACGGCAAGGAAGGCGGTCAAAGCACCTTGCGCCTCGAAGCCGAGGGCGAAACCGTTCAAATCACGGTCGAGGACAACGGCATCGGCATCTCCAATGAGGACCTTAGCCGCATTTACGAACGCTTCTATCGCGTCGACAAAAGCCGCTCCCGCCATGCCGGTGGCTCGGGATTGGGCTTAGCCATTGTTAAGCACATCATCGAAGCCCACGGCCAATCCATCCAAGTGCAGTCCTTACTTAATGAAGGCACTTCCTTCTCGTTCGAACTCGTGAACCTCGATGCAGAAGCTGAAAGGCGAAACATTCAGCTTGATACCCCGGAGCTCGGTTAACGCACGCTATCTCATTTAGGCCTGTAGCATCCCCGTTCCGGCAGCATTGACGAAGGGGTTCGCGGCTTTCTCTTCCCCAATTATGGTCGACGGGCCATGTCCCGGCCACACTTCGAAATCGTCCGGTAACGTATACAGCTGCTGCTCAATGCTGCGTACCAAATCCGGGGCGTGGCTTCCAGGGAGATCCGTTCGACCGATGCTCCGTTGAAACAAGACGTCTCCACCTATGACCCATTTGCCCGGAGTGTATACGAAAACGACGTGACCAGGAGCGTGGCCCGGCGTGAATCGAATTTCCAATTCTTCCTCGCCGCAACGGATCGGTTCATCGGCCTTCAATTCGGGACCCAGTGGAGGAAGGAAATCCATGAGGACACCGTAAACCATGGCTGACAGGGGGGCTGCTTCGTACGTCGCCCGATCCAAGGGGTGCAACCGCGGCGTCAACCCCCACTTTTCGTGCACCCATCCTGCCCCCTGAACGTGGTCCAAGTGGGCGTGAGTCAATACCAATTGGACGGGCTTCAGCGACCTGTCGGAGCAAAAATTTGCAAACGTTTCGTGCTCGTTGGTATTGCTCATTCCCGGATCAACTACCGTCGCCTCTCCGTTTCCGTGGTCAATAAGATAAGTCTGCTCTGAAAACGTGTTGAACGTGAAGGTGTGGAGTTCTATCATCTCGGTGTAACTTCGAATGGAATGCTGCGGCAAAGCTATTTCATACGGTTCATTTCTAGCGCACTCATGGCCTGTGCGACTAGCATGGCGTCGGGCCAGTTCTATGACGGGTCTAACATGGAGTTTGGCAAGAACCGTGTTCAGCACCGAACCTTCGAATGGCAGTATCTTCCTACCTCACGGGCGGAGGTTTACTACTACCAGGGGGGAAAGGCATACGCTAACCGCATCACTTCAGAAATCAAAGGTTGGATTGAAGCGGTTGAAGGGCTTTACGATCGCAGCATTGAGGGAACCGTCCAGATTCTCGTGTACAACAAACAAGCTGAATTCCGTCAATCGAATATCGGCAGCGGCCAGCTGAATGCCCAAAACATAGGCGGAACCGCCACCCTTGTCGGCTCCAAGCTATTCGTGTACGCCGACGGCATCTGGAAACATACGGAGGAGGACATCAAAAGAAGCTTGTCCAGCCTGCTTTTCAACCAAATACTATACGGTGGCAATTGGCAAGAAGCGCTCCGCTCATCGACAACAGGCATCTCTTTTCCGGATTGGTTCAAAGCAGGCCTGCACAGCTATGTCGCCCAACCTTGGTCGGCCGAAGCGGCACTGCACGTTTGGGACGCCGCTCGCTGCGGGGAAATCACCAATGCGCACAGGACGACCGGAGAAAAAGCCCGTTGGGTCGGCCACGGAGTGTGGAAGTACATCGCCGATGTGTTTGGTGAAGCCGTAATATCAAATACCCTTTACATGGTGAGGGTTTCGAGCAACCTCGAAAAAGGCCTTCAATACGCTACCGGCATGAATCTCACTTTGCTGTTGGAGGAGGCGAGCCGTTACCACATGGATACCGCCGGACCCGATGATCAGTTCCCCGCCTTGGCCACGCGAAGGGACCTGCGAAAGGCTCGGCATAACACCGGATTACTTCACCTCCCAGTCCAACCCAATGTTGAATTCCGAGCACTGACGGTGCATCCAGATGGCAACCAGTACGCATGGGCACGTGATGAAAGAGGGCAATTGGAGGTCTGGGTGGGAAACCGCAGCACTGGCGACGTGCGGCGTGTAGGACGCCACGGCCACAAAATTGACCGCATCCAAGACCGCACGCTACCCGCAATGGCTTGGCATCCGAATGGTAATGTTCTCACCTATGCACTCGAACAGGGCTCGCGCAACCTGATTTATTCTGTGGACCTGACATCGTTTGAATCGGTCGAAAAGGAGGTCTTTCGGATTGACAAAATCTTATCAATGTCCTACGCGCCGGATGGCTTATCCATGGTTTGGAGCGGAGTCAAAGACGGGCAGTCAGACTTGTATCGGTATCAAATTCTAGGGAACAACCACACCGCCTTGTGGAGCGATCCGTACGACGACTTAAACCCTATTTTCAGTGAGGACGGCAGCACCATCTGGTTCGCTTCCAATCGCCCTACCGCCAATCTAGAGAGAGAATTCGTATTTGGTGAACCGGTTAACCCCAACCAAGACTTGTTTGCGTTGCAATGGACAGATGACGAGCCTCAGCTCATCCATTGGGTTAAAACACCACAGCGGGATGAACGCTTCCCTCAGCTGCAATCCGACGAACACGTGACATTCTTAGTGGAACTGGAAGACGGCTCTCAAGAGCGGTGGACCTCATGGCGCGATAGCGCTGTGGCGTACATCGACACCACCATCCATTACCGATGGTTCACGCAGCAAAGACTGGCTGCAAAATTGGAACAGCCCGCTTCGCATTTCCAATGGATCCCCTCGCGCAGTGCCTCCGGATTTTCTCACCTGCTGACCGGGCATCCATTCTGGGTGGAAACGACCGAAAACAAAGAAGATTGGCAAGACATCGCTCCGGGCAGTGCCGATGCAGTTGAGGCCTCAGACGTTCAATTGGACTGGAACTGGACACCGGGGCCGACCGAAGCCGATTTTCGCAATTACACCTTTGGGCCGTGGTCAAACTCCGACAATGAAGAAACAGAACCCCAAGTAATAAATGAAAATGCAGAAGGCAGACTTGAAGAGTGGGTGCCTTTCAAATTGCCCAAACCCCGAAACTATCGCCTGAATTACGCCATCGAATCCATCACGGGTCAATTGGACAACTCCTTTGGGTCTACCTTTTATCAAGCGTACAGTGGCAACATAGCTGTGCAACCCGGCCTGGGTGGATTATCCCAAATCTCCATCGCCGATTTATTCGAAAACCGGAGGTTCACGGCAGGTTTTCGATTGGCCGGATCTCTCGAAAATAGCAGGTATTTGTTTGCTTATTCTGATCTGACAGGAAGGTGGGACAGGACCTGGATGATTGAACGTCAAGGGGTGACACAAGGCATTGAAAACAACCAAACCTTCGTGCGCACCCACATTCATATACTCCGCCGTCAATGGAAATACGCCTTGGATGAAGTACGCAGCATTCGCCTGCAAGGCGTCTGCCGGCTCGACCGCATCACCCCCTTGTCGACGGATGCGTTCAACCTGACCAAATCCACCCAATTCGCAGGGCAAGCAGGTGCCTTGGTTGCCTACGTATTCGACAACACCAGAGAACGGATGATCAACATCCCCGAAGGAATGCGCTACCGAATTTGGGCGGAGTATTTCATCAATCCCAATGCACCGGAGTCCACCTTTGGAACCGTTGGATTCGACGTTCGTACGTACAAGCCGCTGTGGCGGAATGTGATTTGGGCTAACCGACTGGCAGCTGATTGGTCCATCGGCAAACAACGCCTGCTGCACATGGTAGGGGGTGTCGACAATACGTTGTCGCTGATTGCCAATACAGAATCTCCCATTGATCCAAGCATCAATTATGCGTACCAAACTCGCCTTGCACCGCTCCGAGGATTCAACGCCAATGCACGAAACGGCTCACACATGGCACTCTTCAACAGCGAATTGCGCATTCCGATTTGGAGCACTTTCAGTTCACGAGCGGTTGACACCGAATTACTGCGAACCCTCCAATGCGTGGGATTCTTTGACGTGGGTTCGGCCTGGAATGGCAAACACCCTTATGACAATGCCAATACGTTCAATCAAGTGACCGTGACACAAAACCCCATCACAGTCACCATCGATAACAACCGTGAGCCTGTTATCTGGGGCACGGGCTTCGGATTTCGGGGCAAGGTGTTGGGGTATTGGCTGCGCGCCGATTGGAGCTGGGGCGTAGATGACGGGCGCTGGCAAGACCGTATTTTCAACCTTTCTCTTCAACTCGATTTCTAAGCTATGGATATCCAAACACTCTTTCTATTGCTCTGCATCGGACTCCTTGCTGGCATTGCCAGTGGATTCGTTGGCATTGGAGGCGGAATGATTATCGTTCCTGCTCTGGTTCTCGGGTTGGGACTGAATCAACACATGGCTCAGGGCACTTCTTTAGCGATGATGATCCCGCCCATTGGTATCCTCGCAGTTATTAGTTATTACAAAGCAGGCCAGATTCAATTGGAGTATGCTGGAGTTTTGGCCATGACGTTTGTTCTGGGCGCTTGGCTAGGGAGCAAGTGGTCCCTTCGCATCAATCCTTCCGTGGTCAGATTGGTATTCGGCATATTCATGCTCTTGGCATCAGCGCGCTTAATTATTCGTTCTTGGAACGACCTGTATCCTTAGTCGACTCAGTTTGCGTATTCGCTCAGGAATTTGATGCGGGCCATCCGCAGTTCCTCTTCGCTGTACACGTCGTTCCACTCGGCTATCAATTCCGCAGTCCCCTCATCCTCACTTTCCTTAAGGAAATCAAACAATTCCTCCAGACTCTCTTCATCCAAGGTCTTGCCGATGATGTAATCCAAGTTAACCTTGGTACCCGCCGAGACAATGTTCTCTATCTCATTCAGCACGTCCTCTAGGGGTAAATTGAGGTCCCGCGCGATGTCAGCCAATTCAATCTGACGGTCGATGCGCTGAATGATGTGAACTTTTGACGAGGAGCGCGCACTGGTCGACCGCACCAACAAATCCTTTGCCCGGTCAATACCCTCCTCCTTGACGTAATCAGCAATCAACTCCAAAAAAGGAGTCCCGTATTTCTTTGCCTTGCCGGAGCCAACACCGGTAATGCGAAGGAGCTCGTCTTCGTCAAGCGGATAATGAATGGCCATCTCATCGAGACTGATGTCTTGTAAGATGACGTATGGAGGAAGTGATTCCGCATCGGCTACCTCCTTGCGCAATGCCTTCAGCATATCACGCAATTTCACATCGGCAGCGCCACCTTGGCTAGAGCGCGTCTGGCTCATGCTGTCCATGGCATCGACATCAGAGTAATCCCGTTCTTTCGCAACCATTGCCGGTTTGGGACTGGTCAAGAATCCCATGCCGCGGTCCGTAATCTTCAAAACGCCAAACGTTTCAATCTCCTTTCGCAAAAATCCGAGGACCAGCATTTGCCGAATGATTCCATTCCAGTGCTTTTCATCGTGTTCCTGACCCCGTTTCCAGAACGAACTGGTGGTGCCTTTGTAGTCTTGGATTTCGCGGTTCTCATGACCGCAGAGCATACCCGTATAGAAGGGTGCCCGAAACGTTTGCTTGTGCTCGAGAATTGCACTCAGAATCAAGTGGATTTCTTCTTGGCCGTCCCGCAATTTGGGCGGGTTCGCCATGTTGTCACAATTCTGTGCCCCAGGACCGTTGACTTCGTCGTAAGCCTCTCCAAAGTAGTGGAGCAAGAACTTTCGACGACTCATGGACGTCTCAGCATAAGCCATGACCTCTTGCAGGAGCTGAGCTCCTATTTCCTGTTCGGCAAGTGGCTTTCCTTGCAGGAACTTTTCCAGTTTTTCGATGTCCCGGTGGCTGTAAAAAGCAATGCAATAGCCTTCACCGCCGTCCCGTCCTGCACGTCCAGTTTCCTGATAGTAACTCTCCAAGGATTTAGGCATGTCGTAGTGAATGACATACCGAACGTCTGGTTTGTCAATGCCCATACCAAATGCAATGGTCGCCACAATGACATCAACGTCCTGCATCAAGAATTGATCCTGTATGTGACTTCGTTGGTTCGCGTCCATGCCCGCATGGTACCCTAAGGCCTTTATTCCATTCACGCGCAAAACCTCAGCAATTTGTTCCACCTTCTTTCGGCTCAAGCAATAGACGATGCCGCTTTTGCCAACGTTCGTCTTTGCATGCCGAACGATCTGCTTTAGCGCATCTTTCTTGGGCCGAACTTCGTAGAACAAGTTCTCGCGGTTGAAGGAAGCCTTAAACAACCGGGCGTCATTCATGCCCAAATTTTTCTGGATATCAGCTTGGACCTTGGGTGTTGCTGTTGCTGTAAGTGCGATAATGGGTACTTCAGCTATTTGATTCACAATGGTCCGTATGCGGCGGTATTCCGGACGGAAATCATGGCCCCATTCGGAAATACAGTGCGCCTCATCTACCGCCACAAAACTGATTCGGACGCTGCGCAAGAAGTTGATGTTATCCTCTTTGGTAAGGCTTTCCGGTGCGACGTAAAGCAACTTGGTCAAACCGGTGCTGACATCTTCTCGTACTTGGACTGCTTCGGCTTTTGTTAAACTAGAATTGAGGAAGTGCGCTATGGAATCGCCTTCATGGTGCCCGCGGATGGCATCCACTTGATTTTTCATCAAAGCGATAAGTGGGGACACTACGATAGCCGTTCCCTCCATCATCAACGCCGGCAATTGATAGCACATCGACTTTCCGCCCCCTGTCGGCATGATGACAAATGCATCACTCCCCTCTAGCACACACTTCACCACTTGCTCCTGCTCTCCCTTGAACTCATCGAATCCAAAAAAATGCTTGAGCGCCTCGGCGGGCATCAGTTCTACGGTACTCATCAATCAGACGTTTGGTTCCGGTCAAGCCGGGCGAAAAGCGTAGCTTTGCGCTAACTAAAGATAAGGTGTTTTGTCGCTCACTCGACGTGAAACCCACGATTGAGAAGCTGAAATTCACGGTTTTTTCACTCTGGCATGTTATGAATTGGATAGAACGGGCAACCCACACCATTGAACTCGAAAGCCAAGCGATCGCGCATTTGGTGAAACAATTGGATGAATCCTTTGAAGCCGTTGGCCAACTGATCCTTCGAATGGATGGTCGGGTCATCATGACTGGTATCGGTAAAAGTGCCATCATCGCACAAAAGCTAGTCGCAACGTTCAATTCCACCGGAACCCCAGCAATCTTCATGCACGCGGCAGATGCCATCCATGGCGACCTCGGATTGATACAGAGCGATGATGCCGTGATGTGCATTTCCAAAAGTGGGAACTCACCCGAAATCAAAGCCCTCACTCCTCTAATCAAGAGCCGCTCCATTCCTTTGATTGGTATGGTCGGTAACTGCTCTTCACACCTTGCCCAGCACGCAGATTTCATCCTCGACACCACTGTTTCGAAAGAAGCCTGTCCCTTGGATTTGGCGCCAACATCAAGCACAGCAGCGCAGATGGCCATGGGGGATGCGTTGGCGACCTGCTTGATGGAGGCCCGAGGATTCAAAGCAGAAGACTTTGCTGAAATGCACCCAGGGGGCGCACTAGGCAAACGGCTTTACACTCGAATTGGGGATCTGCTCGATTCGGCACGCGCGCCCCGAGTTCAACCGGACTCACCTCTATCCGAAGTGGTACTGCAAATAAGCCAAGGCCGCTGCGGCGCAACAGCAGTAATGGACTCTAAACGTATCGTTGGCATCATAACCGATGGCGACTTGCGCCGTCACCTAGAAGCTCCTGAGCAGGAACATACTTCCGCGTCGGCACTTATGTCAGCTAATCCTAAAACACTGGAATCAAAACACCTGGCCGTACATGCCTTGCAGGTCATGGAACAGCACGCCATTTCACAGCTTATTGTGACCAAAGGCAGTGAATATGCGGGAATGGTTCACCTGCACGATCTAATTAAAGAAGGGATCATTTAGGGCTAATTTTGTTCAATGCCATTGGATCAACCAGACGACCAGCCCACACAGGATATTGAAATGGGCTTCCTGGACCACCTGGAAGAATTGCGAAAGCGCCTCTTCTATGCGGCGTTTTTTATCGTCATCGGGGGCATTGGCTTGTTCTTGGCCAAAGACTGGTTGTTCGACGTCGTGTTGTTTGGGCCGCGTCACGTGGATTTTATCACTTTTCGCGCTTGGTGCCAACTCTCCGAGTGGATAGGAGCTGGAGGAGCCTTGTGCGTTGACAGCATCAATTACGAGCTGATCAACACCACCATGCTCGGAAATTTTACAACGCATATTTTGGTGTCTGCCATCGCCGGATTCATCGCAGCCTTCCCCTTGGTGTTTTGGCAAGGCTGGTTGTTCATTAGGCCTGCACTAAAAGAGCGTGAGAGGCAATCAGCACGGGGAATTGGTTTTAGTTCATCCATCCTGTTCTTTTTGGGCGTGGGCTTCGGCTACTACGTGATCGCACCGCTGTCGCTGCAGTTCCTCGGGAACTACGAGCTAGGGGATGTCCAGTCGAGGATTTCCGTGATGTCCTACATGAAGACGGTCGCCTCGATCACACTAGCCTCCGGACTGGTATTTCAACTGCCGGTGGTGGTCTACTTTCTGAGCCGAGCAGGACTCATCACGCCGAGCCTCTTGAAAACTTACCGACGGCATGCGCTGGTCGCCATTCTCATTTTGTCCGCCTTGATCACCCCACCGGACGTGACCAGTCAAGTGTTGGTTTCCCTGCCCGTGCTCGTGCTGTATGAGCTCAGCATTCTCATCGCGAAGCGTGTCTACCGTAAAAGGGAAAATGCATAACCCCGCTCCCCGCTTGGCATTGGCTTTTGCTGCTGTGGCGTTATCCGTGGTCGTGAGTTCTGCGCAGATTACAGAGGTCAAAGGCAGGGTGTTCGACGCCGTAACTGGCCAAGCGCTGCCGTATGTCAGCGTGGTCCTTGGATCGGGTGAAAACGGAACCATGACGGACGTCCAAGGCCGGTACACCCTTACAACAATAGATCGTCCGGGACGCCTCTCGGTGACGTTTTTGGGATTTGCTTCCCAAAGCTTTACTGTCGTCCGCGGTATTTCCCAGCAAATTAACGTCAGCTTGGAACCGAGAGCTTTTGACCTTGGGGCAGCGGAAGTACGACCCAATAGAAAAGAAGAAAATCCGGCAAAGCCCCTCATACAGCGCATCATCGACGCAAAACCTTCCAATAACCCCGCCACATTGCCCGCCGGTTGGCAGCGCATCCACAGCCGCATTGAGGTCGACTTTAATGACATTGAAGAGGACCAAGCAGATGCGTGGTACTGGGGAGCGTTTGGATTCGTGTTTGATTACATGCACCACAACGATAACCGAAGCGCATTGCCCGTGATGTTAGGGGAAATTATCGCGGAAGAGGAATGGCAATCGCGTCCCAAGCGGAAAACCACCCATGTGCTCGCTTCCCAGGTCAGTGGTGATTTCGGTTCAGGCGGGGATCTGTCTGCCGCTGCCATGAATGGCCGATTTCCGGAAATCAACCTTTACGACAACCAATTGTTGATGCTCGACCGGATGTTCACCTCACCGCTGCACGACCGGGCCAATGCTCATTACCGGTTCTACATCCTCGATACCTTGGATTTCAACGACCGCAGGACTTTTCACATGGCGTTTCTACCTCGACGCAAGGGCGAAATGACTTTCGAAGGAGAACTCTGGGTGGATACATTAACCCTGGCTTTGGCGCGTGTGGATGCCCAATTGAGCCCGTCCGCGAACATCAATTTTGTTCGGGGCATGGAGTGGTCCCAATCGTACCGGCTCATTCCTGGAGACAACGGCGAAAACCGATGGATGCTCGACGCCGATTCGGTGGTGTTCGATATGAGCATCGCCAATCGAACATTTGGGGCCTACCTCCGTCGTAAGAGCTCCATCTCGGACCAACGTTGGTCTGAAGCCGTTCAGGATACAGCACTCGCTAAGGGCCGCAATATGACCTTTGATTCGCTCGCCATCCGGCGAACCGATGCCGAGTGGGACCGCATGCGGACGGTGCCACTGTTGGATATCGAATCCGGTATTTTCGAGATGACCGACTCCGTCATGTCCCTGCCGCAGTGGCGGTTCGTCAAGGGCGCGGGGTACTTCCTTGGCTCCGGGTTTGTGCTGGCGGGGCCTCTTGAAATAGGTGCATGGTGGTCCGCGTACACCCAAAACCCCACTGAAGGCAACCGCTTCCGTTTGGACCTTCAAACCTCCAATGCCTTTAGCACCCGGTTCATGCCTTCGGTTTTCTTGGCCTACGGCACCTACGACCAACGGTGGAAAGCCGGCGTAGCGTCCGATCTGATCTTCCGTAAGACGCCGAGAACAGAGGCTTTTTTTGAAATCAAACACGACATCGAGCAATTCGGTATGGTAGGCTTGTTGGAGCAAGGCGAGGCGTTTACCTCAGCGCTGCGCACAGATAGCGTCAACCTGCTGTCGGAAGTCTTCAGGAGCGAGGCGTCAATTACGCACGAATTCGGCACCGGATTCACAGCGTTTTTCGAATGGCGGCACCGCCGAGTCGGCATGCGTGGCGAATGGAATTTTCTCAACCCTGAGACGGGATTGCCCATCGAACGCTTGATCACCACCGAAGCAACAGGTGCCCTTCGGTTCGCCAAAGGAGAACAATTCGTAGGGGGGGAATTCGTTCGGCGCAGCTTGGGGACAGAGTGGCCGGTGCTAGACGCTACCATTACCTGGGCCATGCCCAACGTCATGGGATCTCAATACAACTACACCCGGTGCACGTTGGAAGCTTACGATGAAATCCGCCTTGGTTGGTGGGGGCAATTGGAATGGCTCGCGATCGCAGGAAAATATTTCGGAACGGCACCTTTCCCCTTGATGGAGGTAGTGCCGGCAAGCGGAACATTTTTCATGACGGAAGAAGCTTTCAACATGCTTCGCCTGTTCGAGCAGGTAACAGACCAATGGGTCAGTGCCAATGTCGAGTGGCACGGAGAAGGCATCCTATTCAACCACCTTCCCTTGATTCGCCGACTCGAACTGCGCGAGGTCGTGGGCGTAAAAAGCATCGCAGGCAGCTGGGACGTGCGGCACGAAGCCCTGCTGGAACTGCCAGAAGAAACCACAGGACTGAACGGAACCTACACCGAGTACAGCGTCGGCTTGGAAAACATCTTTGGCGTTTTGCGCGTTGATGGGGTGTGGCGCTCCGATTTGCGCTTGTCGGATCCAGCCAGCCGGGGCATTCGAATTGGATTCTCTGTAGGTATTTGATACGGTAGTGCCCTTAATTTAGACCCATGAAAAAACCCGCTACCCCTGCTACCCTTCGCGCGGAAGGATTGGTCAAGCAATACGGTAAACGCCGGGTAGTCGACGGGGTCTCCCTTGAAGTCAACCCCGGCGAGGTCGTGGGATTGCTCGGGCCTAACGGTGCGGGCAAAACAACCAGCTTTTACGCCGTGGTCGGCCTGGTGCAACCAGATGAGGGGCATGTCTACGTCAACGGCCAAGAAGTCACGGACCTCCCAATGTACAAGCGAGGGCGCATGGGCATCGGGTACCTGCCGCAGGAAGCTTCGGTCTTCCGGAAACTCACGGTGGAAGACAATATCATGGCCATCCTCGAATTGCAATCCTTGTCCAAGTCGGAGCAAAAAGAGCGGTTGGAGGAGTTGATCCGAGAATTCGGATTGGAAAAGGTGCGTAAATCCAATGGCGACGTGCTAAGCGGAGGCGAACGCCGAAGAACGGAAATCGCTCGGGCATTGGCAACGGATCCTCAGTTCATCCTGCTCGACGAACCATTCGCCGGTGTAGATCCGATCGCCGTAGAGGACATCCAGCGCATCGTGGAAAAACTACGCGTGCGCCGCATCGGAATTCTCATCACCGATCACAACGTACAGGAGACTCTACACATCACCGACCGAGCCTATTTGCTATTTGAAGGCCGTATCCTGAAGCACGGCACCGCAGAAGAGTTGGCCTCGGACGAACAAGTCAGGCGCGTGTACCTTGGGCAAAACTTCGTGCTTCGCCCTAAATCCGTCCTTGCTGACTGAGCACTCGGGCAACGTACTTCCCGATCACATCGAATTCCAAATTGACCCGGTCACCCGCCTCGAGCATGCGGAGGTTGGTGTGCTCCCAGGTGTAGGGAATGATGGCCACGCTGAACCCTTCGGGCTTGGAATCCACTACGGTCAGGCTGATCCCATTGACCGTAATGGAGCCTTTCGGAACTGTGACAAATTCGGGGTGAGCTTCATGGGTAAACTCCACCACCCAACTGCCGCCCTCGTCCTGAACATGATGCAGTATCGCGGTAGTATCAACGTGGCCCTGCACGAGATGCCCGTCGAGGCGTCCCCCCAGTTGTGTGCAACGCTCCAAGTTGACCACACTGCCTTCTTTCCACTGGCCCAAGCTCGTTCGCTCCATGGTCTCCTGGATAGCAGTCACCACGTACGACCCTTGAAACAATTTCACGACCGTGAGGCACACTCCATCGTGCGCCACGCTCTGGTCGACCTGCAACTCGCTTGCAAACTGTGCGGATACTGTGAAGTGCACGTTTGTCCCTTCGTGCGCCACGTTTTCAATCCGGCCGTTCTGCTCAATGATTCCTGTAAACATATTATTCGCTTAGTGGTCCAACACCTCCCATTAAGTGAAGTTCACCACTGAACCGCTCTTCTACCAAGCCCACGAGCCGAATCGTCCACACCCGAGCGGTGTAGTAGTAAACGCCGTCAGCGCACATCCGTCCTTCTTTGTGCATGCCGTTCCAGTTGACGTCAGGATCGTTCGTCTGGTAAACCTCCTCGCCCAGGCGGTTGAAGATCCGCACTTCCAAGGAGTCGATGAATTTCCATGGAAAAGCCTGGAAGGTATCGTTCACCTGGTCGAGGTTGGGCGTGAACACATTGGGCAAAAAGTAAAACGGACAATTGTCCGCACACAGCGTGTCGCTGAGTGCGCTTTCGTTTCGACGCAGCGCTCCGTCCGGTCCGGATTGCAAGCTATCCAACGCGGTCACGGCAAAACAGCCAGCGATGGTCCCACGCTCACCTTCCTCGTTCCAGGTGTAGGTCAATTGTGTGGGATCGCTGAAAATTTCGACCGGCCGCAACGTGTCAATGAGCGTTGGAGCCCAGTACAATTGGTACGCCATAACATCGTCAGCACACCCGGCGATGTTGCTCCATGCCAGATTGTTTTGCTCCTCGACGCAATCCGGTTCCATCGCAAAGTCAGGCGGGCATGGCGGGGTGTAATCGAACGGCTTCGCGCAGGCTCGCTGGCTCCAATTCAAGAGCGGTCCGGGCAGAGCATCCCCGTCGTAATGCCCAACCGTTTCGACGCGGTAGCAGTACGCGCGATTGTTAACCAGCCCCGTATCGGTAAAGGTCGGCTCGCTCGTGGTCGCAAGCCAGTCAAAGCCTGCATCGCCTTCTCGGTAGATATCGTAGGCATCGACCCACCAAGGAAAGGCCCCGGATACGGTCAACGTCAAGGCGTTGTCGTTGGGCTCCAGCGCCAACCAAGGGGTCTCAGCAGGGGCAGACACACCCATTTCCCCAGCAGAACTTACGCATTCCACCCTGAAGACCCAGCTTAGGTTTTGGGTATCCACGCCTTCGAGGAGCCACGCTGTGTCCGGTGCGTTGAGGTACGGACCCGGAGCCGTCTCGTGCAATACCTCCATGGATACCGAGCCCACTGCACTGCCTAAAACCCGGTACCGGTAAGGACCGGGAAAGACCACGGTGTCTGCATCGGTGGGTGGCGACCACCGCAGATCCACAGCTCCGTTCACCTCATCCGTCGCTTCGATGGATGCCCGGGTGATGACGGGGACATCCTTCCGAATCGTAGCGCAGACCTCGTTGCTCGCCATTGACTCACCGCTGCCCGGCCACTCCGTAACCACACGGTAACAGTATGTGGCACCAAACGAGAGCAAGTCCTCGTCGATGTACACTGTGTTGTCCAACCCCTCGACCGTCCCGAGGAAGGTGAAGCCATAAGAGTCGGGGATGCCCGTCTCACACGCATTGGGCGTCCAGTCCAGAGAATCTACCCTGCGGTAGACGTGGTAGTGGCCTGTGGAGGACTTCCAGCCGGGCAACTCTCCGGTACATTCGTGCGCATTCCATTCCAAGAGAATCGCATTTCCAACGGGTTCTGCCGCTGTCATTTCAGCGGCGGGTGCCACCACACGAATTTGAAAGGTCTCCAAATCCATCAATTGCACTTGTCCACTATTATCTTCCGCTCGCACCACAACTTGGTAGGGTGCTTCACGAACCTCTGTGCACTCAGGAGACCATACAAACTGGCCGATTCCGGCACCGAGATCGGAAAAATTAGCCGGGTTCTCAACCTCAGAAAGTGGGCCTCCTATCGCATCCAAGTCCACGCTGTCTCCATCCGGATCAGAAGCATTCACCAAGAAAGAAAGGAAGCTCCCGGCCACCACACAGGTATCGGGGATGTTGGCAATTTCGGGCGGCTGATTCGTACACGACTCCACGGTGATTTGCATGTCACGCACCACCTCGCCTACCTTGATGAGCACCCCCTCCACATCCCTCCATTCTTGAATGCGCAGGGCCAAATTATAAATGCCCGCAATCTGCGGAACTTCCCAGACGACGTCGCCATTATCAGCATCAATGGTGAAACTGTCGTCTTCAGGACTCACCTCATCTGGGGGTACATAATTTGGAATGATGTCCGAATCGAATCCCCGGCAGGGGACGAGGTCGTACGTAAGCAAGTCACCATCGGGGTCATGGGCGCCAGGATTGTGAATCCATTGCTGAAAGAGGCAAGCGTTTTGTTGCGCGGGATTCAAAAGCTGCACCGAGTTGTTGTGCCCAGCGAGGGGATCGATGATCAATAACGTACTAATGGAGAACGGGACGTCGACAGAACCCGGGATATTGAGCACGCCTTGGTTCCGGTTGGGGTCCTCCACACGGATTTCAAAAATTCCCGGTCCTCCGTACGTGTGGTTTCCGCGGTAGCGATTGATTTGGATGTCATCGGGCAGCAATTGGACGATTTCCCGCTCGAGGCTATCGATGGGCTCATCTACCTCATCCCCCCAATACAAATACAGCCAGGGTCGATCGGCCGGCGCACTGGTTTTGGTGTAGGTTGTGATGAGGATTTCGTAGGTCAATCCCTCCACGTGGGTATAGGTAATCTCACCGGCCCGGTTGTGGGTTGCGTGGGCTGATGACACCCAAAAAACAAGGGGCAACACCAGCAGAATTGACCGCGCGAAAAACCGTTGAAAAACCATCTTCATGCAAGTTAGGACAAGGAGGCCAACCGTTAACTTTACGCCCTCGAATGGCTTCCAAAAAAAAACCAACAACCATCGGATTCAGTTGCGGCGACCCTAACGGGATTGGCGCCGAAATCCTCGTCAAGGCGTTTCAAGACAATCGGATGTTCCGGGAAGCAAAGCCCGTATTCTATGGCACCAGCAACCTGATTGAAGCCGCCCTCGAAAGGGCAGGTGAGCCGGAAGTCAAGTGGTCTGTTGTGGAAGGTGCGGACAAAGCGAAGCCAGACCAGGTTAACGTGGTGAACATACAGGAGGAACCGTGGGACATCCAGTGGGGTCAGGTGAGTGGCGCTGCAGGTGACTTCGCGATGAACGCATTGGAAACAGTGGTTAACGACCTGGCGAGCACTAAAGTTGATGTATTGGTCACGCTCCCCATACATAAGGAGGCCATGCGGCAAGGAGCATTCAAACACCCTGGACACACAGAATACCTGGCGGACTTTGCCAATGTTGAAGAGGTACTCATGCTGCTCGTTTCTGGGGATCTCCGTGTCGGTATGTGCACAGGTCATGTCGCCCTCAAAGATGTGTCCACCTTGCTCAATCCGGATTTAATCATGGCCAAAACGCGGTTGATGCACGATTCTCTGCTGCGGGATTTCGGAATTACACAACCCCGTATCGCAGTACTCGGCCTGAATCCCCATGCCAGCGACAATGGGCTCATGGGCGACGAAGAAAAGCGCATCATTGCTCCTGCAATCAAGGCGCTTAGCGCCGAAGGCAAGTTTGTCATGGGCCCCTACCCTGCGGATGGATTCTTCGGTGCCGGAACGCACCGGCAATTTGACGGCGTACTCGCCATGTACCACGACCAAGGACTTGGACCATTCAAGGCTCTGAGCTTTGGAAACGGCGTAAATTTTACGGCCGGGTTGCCCATCGTAAGAACCAGCCCAGACCATGGGACGGGGTTTGACATTGCTGGGCAAGGCATTGCAAGCCCCGATTCGTTGCGCGCTGCGATCTACATGGCGCGGGACATCCGATTCAACCGGATAGATTACCGGGAGTTGACAGCAAACCCCCTCGAGATTGCTCAACCCAAGAGGAAAGAGAGCTACTAACAGATTTCAGTCGTTTGCAAATTGGCTGCGAAATCAAATTTGTTCAATCGAGTTGTTGTGACTACCTTTGCACTCCCCAAAATGAGGAGGTTGTGGATCACTTGGCACCCTTTCGTATCCCTTTCGTGGGACTCAAGCCCGGTCAACATGACTTCCAAATGGAGGTGGATTCGTTGTTCTTTGAATCTTTTCCCTCTTCTGAAACCGATCAAATCAGCGGTGAAGCAGAAGTGACCATTGACAAGCTCGGTTCTAAAATGGATTGCATTGTGCGCTTCAACGGCGCTGCAACCCTTCCATGCGACCGTTGCCTTGGAAATATTCAAATCCCACTTTCTTTCGATGAGCGTCTGGTTGTCCAGCTCGGCGAGTCAACGAATACAGAAGAAGAGATTTGGACATTGGGCCCTGAATGCCATGAACTGGATCTCAGTCAGCCCATTTTCGAGTGGATGCACTTGCACCTGCCCTCGCGCAGACTGCACACATCTGAAGACCAATGCGACCCTGCTATGACAGCGTATTTGAATGGAGGCGGAAAACCGTCGTCCGATCCGGATGGGTCATCGGACGATGGGGGAACAGATGAGAACGATGGAATTGACCCGCGTTGGAATGCATTGAAAGACTTGAAATAATACCAACATGGCACATCCTAAACGACGCCAAAGCAAGGCACGAACGCGCAAGCGTCGAGCGCACGACGCATTAACAGCCCCCCAGGTGGCTGCATGCCCAACCACTGGCCAACCCCACCTCTTCCACCGCGCCCATTGGCACGAAGGAAAGCTGTACTACAAAGGCAAAGTGGTGATGGAGAAGGCGGAAGCCTAACCCGTACGATTAAATTACAGTAATGTCCGCTCGCGGGCAAAACAACTAAGAAGGAGGCTCATGGCCTCCTTTTTTGTGTCATTCTTCCACATTACAATCGGGATTCTGGGAAAAAAAGCCCTTTTTCGCATGAATCCACCCGCTATCTTTGGCGGCTATTCGAATCAAAATCAATAGCACATGCGCGCTGCCATTACTGCTGTAGCTGGATACTTGCCCGATGACGTCTTGACCAATGCCGACTTGGAAAAGATGGTTGACACCAACGACGAGTGGATTCGTTCCCGCACTGGAATTCAAGAACGTCGCATCCTCAAGGATCCAACCAAGGCCACCTCGGATATGGGTGCCGAGGCGGTGAAAGCGTTGTTGGAGAAGCGCGGAATCGACGCCACCGAGGTGGACCTGATCATCTGCGCCACAGTTACCGCCGACATGCACTTCCCCGCGACCGCCAACCTCATCGCCGACAAGGTTGGAGCGGTGAATTCGTGGGGATACGATTTGAGCGCGGCATGCTCTGGATTCATTTTTGCCCTCACTACAGGTGCCAAATTCATAGAAAGCGGACAATACAAAAAAGTGGTTATTGTCGGTGCCGACAAAATGAGCTCCATCATCGACTACACTGACCGTACCACGTGCATTTTGTTCGGTGACGGCGCAGCGGCCGTAATGCTCGAACCCTCTGAGGGGCATGGGATCATAGACCATAAACTCCACGTGGATGGAACTGGAGCGAGCTTCCTGCGACAAAAAGCAGGTGGGTCACTCAACCCTCCTACGCACGAAACCGTCGACGCCAAAGAACACTACATCACGCAGGACGGTCAGCCGGTTTTCAAAGCTGCTGTGAAAGGTATGGCCGATGTGAGCTATGACATTATGCAGCGGAATAACCTTGCCCCGGAAGATGTGGCGTGGTTGGTTCCACACCAGGCCAATTTGCGCATTATCGATGCCACCCAACGCCGAATGGGCCTTCCTGCCGAAAAGGTGATGATTAACATACAGAAATACGGCAATACCACCGCAGCCACCATTCCACTCTGCCTCCGCGATTGGGAGCATCAGCTCAAAGCCGGTGACAATATCATCCTAGCCGCTTTTGGTGGAGGCTTCACATGGGGGGCGGTGTACCTCCAATGGGCTTACAATAGCTGAAACAAACGATCCCTTGCTCGAAAGGAGACCAATTAAAACTGCCTACCTTTGGCCTTTAAATTGTCATAACCATGGACATTTCTGAAATTCAAGACCTGATCAAGTTCATCGCAAAAGCCGGTGTAACCGAAGTTGAGATTGAGAAGAAGGACTTCAAGATTACCATCAAGTCCGAAATGCCGAAAAAGAAGGGTGCAGAAGCGATCAATCAAGTCTCCGTTCCTGTGGCCGCCATACCTCAAGGACCGGTAGCTACTATGGCTCTTGCTGCTACCCCGGCTGTCACTCCAGAGGCGGCACCAGAGGCACCCAAAGCCAACACTGACGAAGACAACTACATCACGGTTAAGTCACCCATGATTGGTACGTTCTACCGACGCTCATCACCCGACAAAGATCCATTTGTTGAAGTCGGTAATACCATTAAGAATGGCGACGTTTTGTGCGTCATCGAAGCCATGAAACTCTTCAACGAAATCGAATCAGAAGTCACCGGTAAAATCGTCAAGATATTGGTCGATGACAACAGTCCGGTCGAATACGACCAGCCACTGTTATTGGTGGACCCTTCGTAAACATCCCCTGCTATGTTTAAGAAAATCCTGATTGCCAACCGCGGGGAAATTGCCCTGCGTGTGATTCGTACCTGCAAGGAAATGGGCATCAAAACCGTAGCGGTTTACTCCACGGCGGATGCAGACAGCCTGCACGTGCGCTTCGCCGACGAAGCCGTCTGCATTGGCCCGCCTAAAAGCGTGGATTCCTACCTCGCCATTCCTAAGATCATCGCGGCTGCCGAAATCACCAACGCGGATGCCATTCATCCGGGCTATGGCTTCCTCTCGGAAAACGCGGAGTTCTCCCGCATCTGTAGTGAGAATAATATCAAATTCATCGGTGCCAGTCCCGGGATGATTGAAGCCATGGGCGATAAGGCTTCTGCAAAAGCTACCATGAAGGCCGCAGGCGTTCCGACGATTCCCGGTAACGAAGGCATCTTGGAAAGCTTGGAAGAGGCCACGGAAATCGCTAATGAAATCGGATACCCGGTCATGCTCAAGGCGACTGCCGGTGGAGGAGGGAAGGGCATGCAGGTGTGTCATGACGATGAAGGCTTGGCCGAAGGATGGGATTCCACCCGTCGAGAAGCCGGAGCTGCTTTTGGCAACGACGGCATGTACATGGAGAAATTTGTGGTCGAACCTCGTCACATTGAGATTCAAGTTGCTGCCGATCAACGCGGCAAAGCTTGCCACCTATCCGAGCGCGATTGTTCCATCCAACGCCGCCACCAGAAGTTGGTCGAAGAGACCCCTTCACCTTACATGACGGACGCACTGCGCAAAAAGATGGGGGACGCCGCAATTAAAGCTGCAGAGGCCGTGAAGTATGAGGGCGTGGGAACGGTTGAATTCTTGGTAGATGCCAACCGTGATTTCTACTTTATGGAAATGAACACTCGGATACAAGTGGAGCATACGATCACAGAAGAAGTGGTGAATTACGACCTCATTAAGGAGCAAATCAAATTGGCTGCCGGTGAGAACATCAGCGGAAAGAACTACTACCCTCAGATGCACGCCATTCAATGCCGCATCAACGCCGAAGACCCTGACCGGAATTTCGCGCCGTGCCCCGGTCGAATCACCGATTACCACGCCCCCGGCGGACACGGCGTGAGGTTGGATACACACGTGTACTCAGGTTATCAAATCCCTCCGTTCTACGATTCGATGATTTCAAAACTCATCGTTGTCGCACAAACCCGGGAAGAAGCCATTCTGAAGATGCAACGAGCACTAGACGAGTATGTCATTGAGGGCGTCAAAACGACCATCCCATTTCATCAGCGCCTCATGCGCCACGACCGTTTTAAAAGCGGGGATTTCACAACTAAATTCATGGAAGAGGAAGACGTTTGATTTTCGTCCATCCAACACAAAAAAAGCCGGTCACTACGATCGGCTTTTTTTTATGATATTCGTCGTGGAGCGTCCGGGCAATAGCGGAATCACCACAACGCGCCCTCCGCGCCCACGAACCTCCTCCGAACCCACAATGAAGCCTACTTCACCCGTTCGAGCCTCGGAATTGTAATCACCCCCTTTGACCAAGACGTCTGGCTGTACGTCCGTGATCAAGTCCTCAGGCGTTTGAGCCTCAAACACAATCACGGCATCAATAACCTGAATGGCTTCTAACACCATTTTGCGATCGGAAGCTTCATTGATAGGGCGTTCCGGGCCTTTGTCGAGCATCCGAACGCTCGCATCTGAATTCAGACCTACAACCAACTTATCGCCCAAAGCCTTCGCGGCTGTCAAATAGGTGACGTGCCCAGCATGCAAGATGTCGAACACGCCGTTGGTAAAGACAATGGACTGACCAGCTGACCGCCACGCATCTATCTGTGATTTCTCTTGATTGGTCATACTCGGTCTTTTCTCAAGCGGTAGACCAATAAGGAGATATAGGCGATACCGCCCATGGTAACGATCATGGCAGTCTGGGTGAACCAAATGATGTTGGCTACAGCTAGACCAAGGGACTTCCCGAAGCCCAATGCCATGAATCCAGACATGACAGCCCATTGGTAAGAACCTACGCCACCGGGAGCAGGTATGACCATTCCAAACCCTCCGGCCACCATGATGAAGAGGGCCTGAAGGACTGTAATATCCTGTACCTCTTCGAACGACTTAAAGATGACCCAGGCCATGAAAAAGTACATCGACCAAATGAAAAACGTATGGGCTATGAATCGGCCTTTTTGATTCATATGTCGGATACTGTTCAGCCCGTTCCAAACGCCTGTGAGGAACTCCGCCATCCGCTGGACAATGGGCGAGGCCATCAGGACTTTGCGCTTCCACACTCCGATGCCCGCAACTCCCAAAGCAACTGCGCCCATGGCGACTAACTTACCCAGATCAGGCAGCACGGCTCCGTCGAGCAACTGAATGAATGCCGATAAGTTCCCGATCACGGCCGCAGCTGTCAATACCATCAGAAATGCAAAATCAATTACGCGTTCGCTGATCACCGTGCCGAATAATTCGTCCACCGGAATGTCGTCTGTTTGGTTCAGCGCTGCACATCTCGCTAATTCACCGCTGCGCGGAACAAACGTATTAGCAAAATACGCGAAGGCCACGGCGTGAACGCTTCGAGCTTTGCCTGCCTTACGCCCCAGCGGCTCAAGCAAAATACCCCACCGCAGACCTCGGCTGACAATGGCCAAGTAGCCCATGACAAACGAGGCCGCAATCCCTTCCCATCGCACTGAACGCATCGTCTCCCATAGGGCATCCTTGTCATCAATGAATGAAAATGCACCATAAAACAGGACCACTCCGATGCCGAGGGAAACTATATAAGTGAGGACTTGCTTGGCCTTCATGCTCACAAATTACGGGATGAGTCGATTGGTTTGTGTATCTGGGAAGACCAAGGTTGGTTTGTGCGCTGCTGCCTCCTCTGGAGTCATCAAGCTGTAAGCAATAACAATGATGATATCGCCCACTTGCA
The DNA here is from genome assembly GCA_002690915.1 of Crocinitomicaceae bacterium. Taxonomy (GTDB): domain Bacteria; phylum Bacteroidota; class Bacteroidia; order Flavobacteriales_D; family Sanyastnellaceae; genus UA16. The sequence goes on along the minus strand of NZGF01000042.1, from coordinate 20,036 downwards.
CTTTGCGCGCTGCGGGGCCATTAAGGCAAACCTGGCCAGACCCGCGTTCCCCTACGATCGTGTAGGTTTCAAACCGTTCGCCATTATTCGTGTTGACGATTTGAACCTTTTCCCCTTCATACAATCCCGCTGCATCGAGCAAGTCAGGATCCAAGGTAATGGAACCGATGTAGTTTAAATTCGCTTGCGTCACCGTCAATCGGTGCAGCTTTGATCGCATTAGGGTAACCAACATGGGCGCAAAAGTACGAATTCACTGCCGCGATTCGCCCTTGCGAAAGGAAATCTAACCGGTCATTCAACTGCCTCCACCCAGCGGACTTCCACCCTCCGCTGATCAGCTTCTGTGGTGCCTTCATAGGCTACGCCGTGACCGCTCCATTTTATCCTCGACGACTTCACACCCAGACGCACCAGCACGCGAGCGGTTTCCTCAGCGCGCTGCTCACTCAGCACTTGGTTGCGTACCACCTCACCTTGCGCATCAGTAAAGCCCCGCACCTCAAAATAACCACCATTTACGCTCCAGTTAAGGCCTTCTAACCACTGCAGGATCTGCATTTCCACCGCTTTACTCAGGGTGAATTCTGCCGTTGCAAAGTTCACTTTGCATGAAGGGAAATCGCCTCGCCAAAGCGCGGCGTCTTGACCCGACGGCCGGGGCCAACGCTCCAGAGCATCCAATGGCAGCAAATCAAAAACAAATGCCGCTCCACCCTCAATGCGATAACTGCGCACGCGTCTCCAACCAGGCCAATGGGTTTCGCCGCAATCTGCAGGGCCACACAGTTCGTAGACATGGCAAACCGCACCGTCAGGTATCGACCTCCCCGACTCCATACTCACCTTCACCTCCAATGCCGCATCCAATTCCACGGCACCAAGCACCAAGCGTCCTTGTCCATCGGTTGCATCGCTCATCAACAGTACCCCGGAACGATCGTGAATTTCAAACAAAGCCCTCTCCACGGGGACTCTTCGGTACACAACCTCAACAGCCAATTCCTTTTTCGCCCGAGCGTTATCCTCGGTAAATGTTCCCACCCAATACAGGTCCACTCCCTGTCCTCCCATGCGCACCGCCGAGACGTAGTAACCTTGGCTCGCTGGCGATCCATCTGAAACCGCTGCCAACTCGTCTCCTGCAGTGTTAACTCCCTTCTGCAGCGGTGTGCAATCAGCATAATGCGAACGGCGTTCCGAACGGTAAATATCGAACCCTCCCAAGCCCGGGTGACCGTTGGACGCAAAGAGCAATGCGCCACTGTCAAAATTTGGAAAAACTTCATCCGCCGTGGTATTCAATCCAGTAAGCGGCAACGGTGACGTCCATTCACTTCCTGAACGCTGAGCCATGAACAAATCAAAATCCCCGGCCGGTTGTAATGCGCTCATTACAAGCACCCCACGATCCGCATCAACGGCGACGTGCTGAACCTCACCAATGCCTGGCCAGTCCGCAGCACTCCACGCCCGCAGGTTCATCGGCTTTCCATCGGTGAAGGACGCCCATCCCTTCTTCGGTAATGCCATATACTCTTGACCCTGCGATAAAAACCATGCCCCGGCCTTCTCAGTATCAGAAGTCCGCGGGATGCTTCGGTAGAACAGTGAACTACCATCCCAACCCAACAAGACCTCATCATTCGTTGAATTCAAGGCATCCAAGGGCACCACCTGTTGGGCAATAAGCCCATCGCCCACCAGCCCTAAGCCGAGTGCCACCCCACATGACACGACTTGGAAAAAGAACCTCAAACTTATTGGGATTTCCATGCTTTCCAAATAGTCTGAGCCTCGTCGTACCAAGCTTCACCGAACCGGCGAATCAGGGCGGTCTTACAAAAGTCCAGCACAGTAATGTTGGCTTTCGCACCACAGGTTCGTGCACCATCACAAATGGGCCAACGGTGGACATTCAAGGCGGTAAAATCCTGCAATTCTTTTAAACGAATCGGATACAAATGGCACGAAATGGGCTTCGGCCAATCCGACTTGCCTTCACGCCAGGCCGCTTCGAATGCGCACTTGGCCGTTCCGTCCTTGTCAAACGTAGCATACACACATTCGCGTCCATCGATGATGGGCGTAACGTACTCGCCGTCCTGATCCACTTCAAAAAGTCCGACCTCATCAATCACGGCCAAGGCCTCGGGTCGCAATTGGCCCTTGACCACTTGAAACGCCTCTTCCAGCCGTTCGACTTCTTCATCTGTCAACGGTGCACCGCTTTCTCCCTCAACGCAACAGGCCCCTTTACAGGCTTTTAGATCGCATGCGAAAAGCGTGTCAAATACATCCTCTGAAATCAACGTGTCGTCCAATGCGATCATGGGACGAAATTACTCGAGAACGGCGAACCGAAGTATATTTGGGTATGGCCCTTGGATGGAGCAATACCCGCGCAGCCTTTCGCGACCGATGGAAACGACTACAGCCCTTCGACCGGCACCGCTTAGCCAATGCCGTAAAATCCTACCGCGTTTACAACCGGAACAAGCGCGGCAAGTCCACGCCTCAAGGCTCTTGGCCGTTGAGTTTGAGTGTGGAGCCCACGACCTCATGCAACCTGAGGTGCCCTGAATGCCCGTCGGGACTGCGGTCCTTCACCCGACCAACAGGCATGCTGGAAGTTGAAACGCTAAAGCACGTACTCGATGAGATTGGGCGCCACCTTGTTTACTTGAATTTGTACTTCCAGGGTGAGCCATACCTCCACCCAAAAATGAATGAATTGGTGCGTATTGGAGCGACCCACGGGTTGTACACCTCCACTTCTACCAACGCTCATTTCTTACGACCGGAACGGTGCAAGGAAATCGTGGAGTCCGGACTGAGCCGCCTTATCATCAGCATCGACGGCATGACCCAGGGCACTTATGCCTCTTACCGGGTCGGTGGGCAACTGGATAAAGTATTAGAAGGAACGCGCAATATGGTGGAAGCACGGCGCAGCAACGGCGGCAAGGGGCCCCACCTGGTTTGGCAGTTTTTGGTGGTAGGACCCAACGAACACGAGGTTCAAACCCTCAAAGCACACGCGCAGCGCATTGGCGTCGATGAGCTGGTCATCAAGACTGCTCAAATTGACCAGCCCAAAGACGGACATCCCTTGCTGACTGAAGCCCCTGAGTTGCGGCGCTACGACCGCAAACCCGCCGGGGAATGGGTACTGCGAAATCCGCTAGCTGACGAGTGCTGGCGTATGTGGCAAGGCTGCGTGATGACGTGGGACGGACGAGTGGTGCCATGCTGCTTTGATAAAGATGCCCACTACACCATGGGAAAAGTGAGCACGCAATCGTTCGAGGAAATCTGGTTCAGTTCAGAATATGAAGCGTTTCGTTCTCAAATTTTCTCAAATCGATCAGCCCTTGACATGTGCCAAAATTGTTCAGAAGGCAGCCACGCCTACGCTTGAGTTCGAGGTAACTTGTGGGCATGGCGGAAGGCGCACCCTTCAAATGGACCCAATGGATTGTCCCCTTGCTCGTTGGCACAATCGCAGCTGGAGCGGTGGTGTGGTTTGGCGCTCACTACGAAGTGACGGACCCCCAAACCGGAGAGGCCTCCACCTCCTGGGCCTTGCTCCAGCAGTTTGAATGGACCCAGCGCTCAACCTTAGCATTGCTTGGCGTCATCGCGTGCGTTCTCGTTCGCGACATTGGCTACATAGTTAGATTGCGCGTCCTTGCCTTCCAATCATTTTCTTGGCGACAGGCGACCGCAAACATTCTGCTCTGGGAGTTGTCCTCTGCCCTCACCCCGAGCGTTGTAGGTGGTTCTGCAGTGGCCGTGGTCATCCTGAAACGCGACGGTATGAAATGGGGAAAAAGCCTTGCTACGGTGTTTGCAACGGCACTGATGGATGAGGCCTTTTACCTGATTGCGGTGCCCTTTGTTTTCTTGCTGGCGACCTTAGGGGGACACTCGATTTTCCCCGAGGGATTCGAATCAGCCGCATGGGGTTCGCTCTTCTGGGTGGCCTATGCGTTCATCGCCACCTTGACCACCACAATCTTGCTGGGGTTGGTCATTCGTCCGCAAGGAACGTACAATGCGCTGCAGCAGGTCCGAACAACTTGGCTCTTCCGGCGATGGAGCAATCGAATTAACGCTTGGTCAAGCGACTTGCTCGAGGCTTCCCGAAACATCCGAAACGCATCCTGGCACTACTGGATTAGCGGGTTTTTAGCGACCTGTTGGAGCTGGACTGCGCGGTTTCTTACCTTGAACATGGTGCTGCTGATTTTTTACCCTTCCATCGACCACGCGGTCATCATAGCCCGCCAACTCGTGCTTTGGTTGATCCTTTCTATCAGCCCCACACCAGGGTCCTCAGGGGCCGCAGAACTCGGTTTACCGGCTTTTCTCGCCGATTTGACAGGGCTGGCCTACATCGTTGCGGTAATCATCATTTGGCGAACATTTACTTACTTCATCTACCTCGTCGCTGGGGCCTTTGTATTGCCTGGTTGGCTCGTACGAACCCGTCGAAAGGAACGTAACTTTGGAGCACAATGAAAGATTTGAAAAAATTGGGCAAAGGCACTCGCGCTGTGCATGCCGGGGTTGAACCGGACCCTTCAACCGGAGCCATCATGACCCCCATATTCCAAACCTCAACCTACGTGCAGGAAGCCGTTGGTGTGCACAAAGGCTGGGAGTATTCACGGAGCCACAACCCGACCCGTGCAGCCCTCGAAACGGCGTTTGCAGAGTTAGAAGGTGGAACCCACGGATTGGCCTTTGCATCGGGGCTCGCCGCCATTGATACGGTGCTCAAGACGTTAAAACCTGGGGACGAGGTCATCGCAGGACAGGACCTATACGGCGGTACTGCCCGGCTCTTCCGCACCAACCATGCGCCAATGGGCATTGTGTTCCATTTTGTCGATACCCAAGAACCAAGCCTGGTGGAAGCGGCCATTTCGGACAAGACGAAATTGGTCTGGCTCGAGAGTCCAACCAATCCGTTGATGCAAATCACCGACATCCGTGCAATTGCAGACCTTACCAAGCCCCGCGGTATCGTACTCGCAGTGGATAACACCTTTGCCTCTCCTATGTTGCAGCGTCCTTTGGAACATGGCGCAGACATCGTGATGCACTCGGTAACGAAGTACCTCGGCGGCCACAGCGATGTCGTGATGGGTGCACTTATCACCAAGGATGAAGCGATGGATGCGCCACTCCGAACCCAGCAAAACAACTGCGGTGCCATCGCCCAACCCTTTGACTCCTTCCTCGTTTTGCGAGGATTGAAGACGCTGCACCTACGCGTGGAACGCAGCTGCGACAACGGCCGAAAAGTCGCCCACTGGTTGCGCGGCAATCCCAAAATTGAAAAGGTATACTGGCCCGGTTTTGAAGACCATCCCGGTCATGCTGTTGCCGCTCGCCAAATGGATGATTTTGGCGGAATGATCGCCTTCGAAATCAAGGGCAACAATTTGGACCAAGCGAAAAACCTCGTAGCTGCCACGAAAATATTTGCTCTCGCAGAATCTTTGGGTGGTGTGGAATCGCTCATCGAACACCCGGCGGCCATGACGCATGCAAGTGTACCGGCAGAAATTCGAGCAAAACTGGGTATTTCCGATGGATTCGTTCGGTTAAGCGTTGGCGTTGAAGATGCCGATGACCTAATCGCAGACTTAGACCAAGCCATCGAAGCCACCGTTCACTAACCACAGCATGTCCACACCTGCAAAACACAATTTGGCACCGGAAAAAATGGCCGTAGTAGGCGCCGGATTGGTGGGAAGCCTTTGGGCGCTAATGCTGGCGCAGCGCGGGCACCACGTCGACGTATTTGAGCGCCGTCCCGATCCGCGAACCGGAAAGTACAAAGGGGGCCGAAGCATCAACCTCGCCTTGAGCGATCGCGGGTGGCGCGCGCTTGAAAAGGCTGGAATCGCACAAGCGGTGCGCGAAATCGCATTACCTATTACGCACCGCACCATGCATGCGCCAGATGGCACCCTCACCCGTCAACTTTACGGACTGCCAGATGCAGAGGGAAAATTCAACGACCCCCAATGCATTTACTCCGTCTCACGGGCCTTGCTCAACCGGTTGTTGGTGGAAGAATCGGAGAAGCACGAGTACGTTTCCTACAGATTCAACCACCGCTGCGTTGACATTGATTTGAATGCGAACCAATTGACACTGGAAATCGGGGGGGGCGAACCGTACATGCAGGCATTTGACCGAATCTTCGGAACCGACGGTGCGTTTAGTGCAGTGCGGGACAGGCTGATGCGGACCGACCGCTTTGATTTTGCGCAGCGCTACTTAACACACGGTTACAAAGAAATTGAGATGCGGCCCACTGCCGATGGCCAATTCAAAATGGAGCAGGACGCCCTGCACATCTGGCCGCGAGGCGAGTTTATGTTGATGGGATTGCCCAACCCGGATGGCACCTTCACGTGCACCGTATTCGCCCCTTACGAAGGTCCCAATGGGCTGGATGGGCTCGATACAGAAGCGGCGGTAACAACTTACTTCAGCGCCCATTTTCCAGATGTAGTGTCGTTGATTCCAGATTTTGCCACGCAATGGCTGGCCAACCCGACAAGCTCGTTGGTTATGACCCAATGCTACCCTTGGCACCACGGAGATGCCACCTGTTTGATGGGAGACGCCGCCCACGCCATTGTTCCGTTTTACGGCCAAGGCATGAACAGTGGCATGGAAGACTGTTCGGTTTTGAGTGAATTACTGGACAGCATGGAATCTCCCCAAGATTGGGCGAATACCATGCAGCGGTATACGGAGTTACGCAAGCCTTCCGGTGATGCCATCCTCGAACTCGCCTTACGGAACTACATCGAAATGCGAGATAAAACGGGTGATCCGGCGTTCCTTCTTCGAAAGAAAATTGAAGCCAAGTTGGCCACGAACTACCCTGGACGTTGGCTGCCCCTCTATTCGCAAGTAACCTTCAGCCACACGCCCTACGAAGCAGCCCTGGAGGCCGGGCAGCGACAAGACCGAATCATGGAGAAAATTCTGGCCCAAGAAGGCATTGAAAACGACTGGGACCGGCCTGAAACCTTTGAATCCATCCTCAGCGCATGGGAGTCACAAAGCGCCTGACGGCGGTTTTCGTATCCGCTTGGGCCATTGCGGGTTTGCTGAACAACACGCATGCTCAGTCCACCCCGTTTGACGCCGAAAGCCCGATGCTTCGTAACAATGGCTGGACGTTCGCCATTGGTTACCACGCCTTAAGTGCCCGGCCCGATTCGATTCCAGCAGTTTATCAAACGATTCGCACATCGGGCATTGTTGACACCCTGCACGCTGGAATGTGGAGCCATAGCGGAAACAAAGCACTTCGTTTGGGAATCGGATACTGGGGCGTCGTCCAGAGACCGCTCATTTGGGATCGATGGTTCATTGAACTGCAGGGAACCCGCAATGCTTCGGCTTCCAAATTTGATGGGCTGGTCGCCAATTCGGATAGCATTTTGCAGCCCAACACCCTGCTCGATAGCGCACGTTCCTTGGTAACCACGGAATTGACCTTCAGACTCCAGCGGGCCTTCGAAATCAAAACCGACTTCTTCTTCGAAGCCCAGCTCGGTATCGGGTGGGACCGGGAATGGGGAAGCACATTCAGCCGGACGGGTCCAGACAGCATGTTCGTCACCCGAGCAGCTCCCTCAACGGACCGCGTCGCATTGGAATTAGGGGCAGGACTCGGGGTGCGGACGCGCTCCGGCCGGTACCTCCGTGTGCACGCCACATACGATGGGTTGCAATTGGCTCCCTTGGCAGAGGAAGGGGACGGCCGTGTACAACGGTACGAGGGCCGCTACCAGCCGTGGAACCTTACCCTCCAGTGGGACCTCCTGCGCTCTAAGCCCCCCGCAGATTGTGCTAAACCGCCCTCTCAGGACCGCCCTAGCGAGGTCCTCTTTGGCGATCAAATGAAGAAAGACCGGCAAAAGCAATTGAAAAAGCAAAAGCGTCGAGCCAAAAAGAAGCGTTGGTAATTATCCGCGGTTTGCACAGAGCTCCACCAAGACCCGGTTCGTATCACCCGGATGCAAAAAGGCAATCTCCTTGTTGTCCGCACCTTGCTTAGGGCCGCTGATGATCCGGTAACCCAACCCCGTCAGCCGATTGATTTCCGAGCGGATGTCATCCACAAAAAACGCCAAGTGATGCAATCCTTCACCACGCTTGTCAATGTGCTGGCCAATTGGGCCCTCTGGCGAAGTGCTGGCCAACAGTTCCACCTTGCTCTCTCCCGTTTGAAAAAAACTCACCTCAACCCCTTCCGACTCCACGCGCTCCCGCTTGAAGGGCGATTCACCCAAAATGTCCGTGAAAATCTGTTCTGCTGCCTGCAAATCAGCGACGGCGATTCCGATGTGTTCGATGCGTTTCATGGGCGGGGTTTGCTCGTAAAAATACAGCCAATTTGACGGGGGAGTAGCTACCTTCGTCGCATGACCGATACGAACAACCCCTGGATGCCGCTGGGGCTGGAAGGAAAGCACGCGGTGGTGTGCGGAGCCACCCAAGGCATCGGACTGGCGGCAGCCCAACACTTAGCTGGGCTCGGAGCGCGGGTGACCCTCTTGGCACGCAACGCCGAGCGTCTCGAAGAAGCGCGTCGCTCCCTGTCCCAACCGGAACGCCACATGACAGCGCAAGCCGACTTCAGCCGTCCGCAGGAAGTAAAGGCGGCAATCGAAGCCGTGGTCAACGAACATCCAGTCCACATCCTCGTGAACAACACAGGTGGACCGGCAGGCGGCCCCATCGTCGAGGCCGAAGTCGACGCCTTCATCAACACGTTTCAACAGCATTTAATCTGCAATCAGCTGCTTGCGCAGGCTGTTTTAACTGGCATGAAAGACGCGGGATACGGCCGGATTATCAATGTCATTAGCACCAGCGTAAAGCAACCTTTGACCAACTTGGGTGTGAGCAACACCATACGAGGAGCCGTCGCTAATTGGGCTAAGACATGGGCCAACGAGGTGGGAGTTCACGGCATCACCGTCAACAACGTTTTGCCCGGTGCCACCAACACAGCTCGCCTCGAACAGATAATTGCCAACAAAGCTGACAAAATGGACGCGTCAACGGACGAGATTCATGCCCAAATGTCCGCGGCTGTGCCTCTCAAGCGCACCGGAGAGCCAGAAGAAGTTGGCCGCGCAATTGCGTTTTTAGCCTCGCCCTCAGCGAGTTACATTTCTGGTATCAATTTACCGGTCGACGGTGGCAGAACTTCTTCCCTGTGAATTAGCTTTGCCTTGATTAAACGTTAATAGGTACGTTGATGACCAATCCTCACCACGAGCAGATTTTTGCCTTCATGGCCGAAGTGACTGCTCAAAATCCGAATGAGACCGAGTTCATTCAGGCGGTGCAAGAAGTTGCAGAGACCGTCATTCCCTTTATTGCTGACCACCCAAAGTATACGGAGCATCGCATCTTGGAACGGATGGTTGAACCCGAACGCACCGTCATGTTCCGTGTGCCCTGGACCGATGATAGAGGACTAGTGCATGTCAATAAAGGCTACCGCGTCGAATTCAATTCAGCCATTGGACCTTACAAGGGCGGTTTGCGGTTTCACCCAACCGTCAACCTGAGTGTGCTGAAGTTTTTGGGCTTTGAACAGGTATTCAAAAACAGCTTGACGACGTTGCCTATGGGCGGCGGAAAAGGCGGATCCAACTTCAATCCCAAAGGCAAATCGGATAACGAAGTAATGCGCTTTTGCCAGAGCTTCATGACTGAGCTAGCCCGTCACATTGGCCCCAACACCGACGTCCCTGCGGGTGACATTGGCGTGGGCGGCCGGGAAATAGGCTTCATGTTCGGCCAATACAAGCGTTTGCGCAATGAATTTACTGGGGTGTTGACCGGTAAAGGCCTCAACTGGGGCGGCTCCTTGATCCGACCAGAGGCGACCGGGTACGGCACGGTGTATTTCGCCGCCGAGATGCTCGACACCAAAGGCCAAACTTTGGAAGGCAAGCGCGTGGTGATTTCCGGTTCCGGTAATGTTGCTCAATTCGCTGCGGAGAAGGTCATCCACATGGGTGGAAAGGTTGTGACGATGTCGGATTCTTCCGGTTACGTCCATGAGCCAAATGGGCTATCAACGGAGCAGCTCGACTGGATTAAAGACCTCAAGAATGCTCGCCGTGGCCGAATTTCAGAATTCGCTGAGGCGCACGCGACAGCCACCTTCCACGCGGGTGAGCGCCCTTGGAACGAAATCTGTGAAGCAGCGTTCCCATGCGCAACTCAAAACGAATTGAACGAAGCCGAGGCGAAGCAACTCATCGCCAACGGCTGCCAAGTCGTAGCTGAAGGGGCAAACATGCCGTCGACACCAGAAGCCATTGAGGCTTTCCAATCGGCCAAGGTGCTCTTCTCTCCTGGCAAGGCATCCAACGCCGGCGGGGTGGCGACAAGCGGCCTGGAAATGTCCCAAAACAGCCTCCGCATGAACTGGACCCGCAAGGAAGTCGACGAACGCTTACTGAACATCATGAAGGACATCCACACGCAATGCGTTACCTACGGTGCCAATGCCTCAGGCTACGTGGATTACGTCAAGGGAGCGAACATCGCCGGCTTTGTCAAGGTCGCCGATGCGATGATTGACCAAGGCGTGGTTTAACCTCACACGCGGCGCTATCTTTGAGCCATGACATTTGGATTCCAAGACATCCATAGTGAATTGCTCAAGGTGACACTTTTCATGCTGCTGTTGGTCGCGAGTTTTCCCGTGACCTTCCGACTAGTCCTAGAAGCGTGCAGCTGGTTCTGATGCGAAGCGAATGGCAAATCTTCGCCGTAGCCACTGTGTTGGCTCTAACAATTGCGGCGTGTGGTGGATCGGAAACTCCTGCGCAAAACGCAAGCGTAAAGCCCCCTTCAAAAGCCAGCATCAAACGCGCATACACCATGAAGTGCTCCCTTTGCCACGGTTCAGATGGCAGGCTCATGGCATCCAAGGCACCCGACCTTAGCCAATCCACATTGGATTTGGAAAGCCGCATCGCATTAATCACCTATGGCAAAGGCACCATGCCCCCCCAAAAAGGGGTCCTTGACGCGGCAACGATTCGCGGCATCGCCGAATACATCGAGACCTTCCGAGAACTTAAGTAATGCTCGAAAAAAAGCTCCATTCCACTGCCCTCGAGCCAGAAACGTGTGTGCTCATCGGTCTTATTCAAGGTCGGGAAACCCGGGAAGAAGTCGCTGAGCACCTCGAAGAACTCGCCTTTCTCGCAACAACCGCTGACGCCATCAAGAAGCGAACCTTCGTTCAAAGCTTAGGGCGGCCGGACACGCGGACTTTCGTGGGGAGCGGTAAGCTGCAGGAGATCAAAGAATACGTGGAGGAACATGACATTGATATTCTCATCTTCGACGACGAATTAACGCCGACGCAATTGCGGAACATTGAACGCGAAATTCCGGAGCGGAAAATCCTAGATCGTCCGAATTTGATCTTGGATATTTTTGCGCAGCGCGCACGCACGGCACATGCTAAGACCCAAGTTGAACTGGCCCAATACCAGTACCTGCTGCCTCGACTGACCAACATGTGGACACACCTCCAGAAGCAAAAAGGTGGCATCGGCATGAAGGGCCCGGGAGAGAAAGAAATCGAAACCGATCGCCGTATCATCCGCGACCGCATCGCCCACCTCAAAAAAGAACTAACGGCCATTGACAAGCAAATGGCCACCCAACGCGGCAACCGGGGCGCACTCGTTCGCGTTGCGCTTGTCGGCTACACCAATGCTGGCAAAAGCACCCTGATGACACTGATGTCCAAAAGCGATGTGTTTGTGGAAAATAAGCTTTTCGCCACCTTGGATACCACCGTGCGAAAGGTGGTACTCCAAAACCTCCCGTTCCTAGTGAGCGACACGGTTGGTTTTATCCGCAAGCTGCCCCACCAACTGATTGAAAGCTTCAAATCCACCCTCGATGAAACAAGGGAGAGCGATCTGCTGCTGCACGTTGTGGACGTGAGCCACCCGCAATTCGAAGACCACTTGGCCATAGTCGAGGCCACACTGGCCGAAATTGGCAGCAACGACAAGCACACTATGATCGTCTTCAACAAAGTAGACCGCATCAAAGTCGAGCCGTTTGGGTCAACCCGAGAAGACATAATGGACGGCATCCGTGAACGCTTCGAACGGGGCGACCGCGAGGTCATTTTCATCTCAGCCAAGGAAAAATGGGGCATGGAAGAACTCCGTGAAGTGATCTTCGAAGCAGTCAAGGCCATTCACGTCAAACGATATCCCTACCACAATTTCTTGTATTAGTTTCCGACCTTTAGACCATGGCAGGTATTCGACAAGAGAAAGTGGCCGAACTTATTCGGCGCGATTTGAGTGTTATTTTCCAGCGCCAAACCAGTGTGTGGTTTGGTGGCATGTTCATCTCTGTGACACAGGTGCGCATGGCACCCGACTTGGGCCTGGCTAGGGTATACCTGAGTTTCATGGCCGTGCCAGATAAACAAATCGCCTTGGCGGCCGTACGTCAGGAAGGCTGGCGGATTCGCAAGGAATTGGGCGCCAAAATCGGAAAACAAGTCCGGATCGTTCCCGAGTTGAATTTTTACCTCGACGATAGCCTCGATTACTACGAAGCCATCGATCAAGCCCTCAAAAACTAAGGGCATGCGACTCCCGATTCGGCTCGCGTGGCGTTACGCTTGGACACGCAGGAACCGGAGCTTGACGCATTTAATCTCGGGGATTTCCATGTTCGTTATCGCTGCCGTCACAGCCGCCATGATTGCCATTCTAAGTGCCTTCAATGGAATTGAATCTGTCGTCACCGAGCTGTTTGGAACCCTCGATGCCCCGGTGGCCATAGTGCCCACTGAAGGTGCAGTGGTGCCCGATAGCGCCGGGGCGTGGGTAATGGAGAACTTTGGCCCTGGAAGCACAAATCCCGTGGTACAATGTGCAGCTCCTGTAATTGAAGACGAGGCAGTCGTGGCCTGGGGCGGTGCGCAGCCGCAAGTGATAACGGTACTCGGGTTTGATAGCACCATGTTAATGGCTACGCCCATCGAATCCACCCTGAGAAGCCAAGTTTGGAAATCCGAATTCGCAAAAGGTGCAGCCTGTGTCGCCCTGGGTCTCGGGGTTCGCAACTTGCTTGGCGTTGGAAGTCTGGATGCTGAGAAAGGGCTCCCCGCCTTGCAGTTTCGCGCACCCATTCGGGGCAGGAAGCTCACCCGGTTCAAGGAACGGGCCTTTCATTCGGAATCGGCCTACGCCTGCGACGTCTTCTCCGTAAATGCCGAAATCGACCGCAAGTACACCTTGGCCCCCTTGAGCTTCGCTCGATCCTTGTTCAAGCGCTCGGAATATGTCACCCGCTTCGAGCTGGGCTTGGCACCGGAAGCAAACGAATTGGCTACTGCCCACGCGATCCAATTGGCACTTGAAGGCACCGGTGAGCAATGGCGTGTGCGCACTCGCGCCGAAAAGAACGCGCTCATCACCCAAACCAATCGAGCTGAAAAATGGGCAACATTCGTGATCCTGAGCTTCATCCTCGTGGTTGCTGCCTTCAACGTGATGGCATCTTTGACCATGTTGCTCCTCGAAAAACGCCAAGATATCGAGGTCCTCAATGCCATGGGACTAAGCGGATGGCGACTCGAGCAGGTGTTTGCCTGGCAGGGGGTAATGATCAATGCAGTGGGCGGTTTGACCGGTACGGCCGTTGGCATCGCGCTGGTCCAGGGACAGCAAAAATTTGGATGGGTCAAACTGCAAGGTTCAGTCATCCCCGCCTACCCGGTCGAACTCATGCCAACTGATGTGTTGGGCACGCTTGGCGTCGTGGTATTGATTGGTGGGATCGGTTCCGGCTGGATGGTCCGCAACTTAGTGCGCCGTTTTGGGGCTGCTTAATCAGACCGCGGGCTCGAAAGGAATTGTCTCCAGCTCGTCCAGTTTGGCCCGGATGTCGTCCACGCCATCCAGTGTGACCAACTGCAGGCGGTGCTGTTTGAAATCCCGGAGGCCTTTGAAATAGTTGGCGTAATGCCTGCGCATTTCTACAACGCCTAAGCGCTCGCCTTTCCATTCGACACCCTTTTCAAAATGCTCACGAGCTGCTGCGACCCGCTCGGACATGCCCGGTGCCGGAAGCAATTCACCTGTCGCCATGTAATGTTTCATCTCGCGGAAGACCCAAGGCGCACCAATGCTGGCCCGACCAATCATGATTCCATCCACTCCGAACCGGTTGCGATACTCAACGGCCTTTTGAGGCGAATCGATGTCCCCATTGCCAAAGACCGGGATGTGCATCCGCGGGTTGCTCTTGACCTCAGCAATCAAAGACCAATCCGCCTCGCCTTTGTACATCTGCGCGCGCGTGCGTCCATGGATACTAATAGCCTGAATTCCAATATCTTGCAGTCGCTCTGCAACCTCAACGATGTACTTGCTATCGTCGTCCCAGCCCAAACGGGTTTTGACGGTAACTGGTAGCGTACAGGTGTCGACGATCTCCTTCGTCATGGCGACCATCTTCGGAATGTCCTGCAAGATGCCCGCGCCCGCACCGCGGCACGCGACCTTCTTCACCGGACACCCGTAGTTGATGTCAATGATGTCTGGATTCGCCTCCTCCGTAATGGCTGCTGCTTGACGCATCGAATCGATTTCGCTCCCAAAAATTTGGATTCCTATGGGACGCTCGTATTCGAAAATGTCCAGCTTCGCCCGGCTCTTTGCGGCATCACGAATCAGTCCCTCCGAACTGATAAATTCCGTGTACATGACATCCGCTCCATACTTCTTGCAAAGCGCACGAAACGGCGGATCACTGACGTCCTCCATAGGAGCGAGCAAGAAGGGAAATTCCGCGATGTCGATGTCACCAATACGTACCACGTCTTTGCTTTGTTTTGCTTTTGTGTCTTTTCGGCGAAATTGCACGCAAAAGCACCACACAAAATTACACCATGATCCGAACCGCATTTCAAACCATGCACCCTTTCGGGCAACTGGTCTTCTTTTTCTGCATGGTCCTCATGGGCATGGGGCTTGCTTCGGGAATGGGATTGGCCGCATTGGCATCGGTCTTCGGACACACCACGGAGCAGGCAATCGGCTTCGCCTCGGACGCCACTTCCAGCGAGGGAAAGGTCTACAACCTCATCATCAACGGTGTTAACCAGGTGCTATCGTTCGGCGTAATGGCATGGTTAGCAAGCAAGCTTTTTACCGGGCGGACCTTCCTCTCATTGGATTGGCCCAAAGCCACATGGATTGCCGTCGGTATGGGATTAGCATGGGCCGCTCAACCGCTCATTGACTTAACGTTTCGATTGAATGGACTGATGCTCCAAACCCTTCCGGAAAGCTGGGTAGCTAATGCAGACCGCTTTGAAGAATTAGCGGCAGAGGTCACCCAATCCATGCTCACGTACGATTCAGCTTGGCAGTTTCCCGCAACGCTGTTGACGGTAGCCATGCTTCCTGCCGTATGTGAAGAGTTCGCCTTTCGGGGGGTGATCCAACCGTTGGTAGCGAAGTGGACGAACAACGTACACGCAGCCGTATGGATGGCCGCTTTCCTTTTTAGTGCTATTCACCTGCAATTCCACGGCTTCCTTCCGCGTATGGTCCTCGGTGCAGGCCTCGGCTACCTCGTGATCTACAGCAACAGTTTGTGGCCTGCCATCGCCGCTCACTTCTTTAACAACGCTGGAGCCATCCTTATGGCCGCAATCTATGGACCGGAGTGGGTCGCAAAAGAAATGAACACCGCGCCCGAATGGGCTGCTTCAGATTACGGCCTCGCAGCGGTATCACTCGCCGTTGGGGTCTACCTCGTTCGGTGGGTGCGGAAAACCGGCCATTGGTCCCGTCACCATCCCGTTCACTAAACCTTTCGCTGTTCCTTCAGAAAAGCCTGGGCGACGTGCAAATCCTCTGGTGTCGTGATCTTGATGTTCTCCAAGTCCCCGCCAACTAGCTGCACCGGATGGCCCGCGAACTCAAATACACTTGCATCGTCCGTGAACTCCGGGCGATAACCGCTGCCGTAAGCGGCCTTCAAGCCGGCTAAATTGAAACACTGCGGCGTCTGGACTGCGCGCAAGCGATCGCGCATCAGCGCGTGCGAAGCCGCTCCATGGACCTCCCGGATGCTGTCCTTAACGGGGACAACAGGAACGGCACTGCCGGCTTCCGCGGCCGCACCGTAACAACGGAGAATGGTTGCTTCTGAAACAAAGGGACGCACCGCATCGTGAACCCCGACGACGCCCTCTTCAGGCAGCACAGCAAGGCCATTGGCCACCGAGTGCCACCGTTCTGCACCTCCAGACACGAGCTGATCCACACCGGCAGGTCCGTGCGTAGATTCCAACGAACGAAAGGTGTCGAACAAGCTTTCATGCAACACCAATACCACATGCAGGTCGGGCAGCGCTGCACGAAAACGCCGAAGGGTCCACCACATCAGTGGCAGACCCTCCAAAAGAAGAAATTGCTTCGCCACGGGCTGCTCCATGCGCGTCCCCGTGCCGCCGGCAACAACAATTAAGTAACGCTTCACGTGCGAGCAGCTGCGTATCGCTGACCCACGGCGTCCCAGTCAATGACATTGAAGAAGGCAGCAATGTAGTCTGGGCGGCGGTTCTGGTAGTTCAAATAGTATGCGTGTTCCCAGACGTCCAATCCCATGATGGGCGTTCCACCACATCCAACGCCTGGCATTAAGGGGTTGTCTTGATTCGCAGAAGAACAGACTTCGAGTTTACCGTCCTTCACGCACACCCAGGCCCAGCCTGAACCGAATCGAGTGGCGGCTGCACTAGCAAAAGATTGCTTAAAGGCATCCCATCCACCGAGGTCGGAATCAATGGCCGCTGCTAAGTCACCAGAAGGGGTGCCCCCTCCGTTGGGCGACATGATGCTCCAAAAGAGGGTGTGGTTGTAGAATCCACCGCCATTGTTGCGAACCGCGCCGTTGTCCGAGTTATTAGACAGCAGGCTTTCAATGTCCTTACCTTCCATCTCTGTGCCTTCTATGGCAGCATTCAACTTGGAGGTATAACCCGCGTGGTGCTTGCCATGGTGAATTTCCATGGTTCGCGCGTCAATGTGTGGCTCCAATGCATCGTATGCGTAGGGCAAGGTTGGGAGTTCAAAAGCCATGATTTGTTGTGATTTAATGAATTATTGCGATTCTGGCAGCAAAGTTAATCGACCATCAACGATGGCCATACGCGACTTGTTTTTCAGCCAATATACGGCGCGCTCAACGGCGTCATCTCTCTGAGCAAGAAAGGCGTAATAAGCTTGCTCTCCTGCACCGTTGCGGATGACCTGTGCGGCCATGCGATTGCTCAATTCCCTGCGTTCTTCTGAAGTCCATTTGACCGGAGGTGGGATGCCTTCCGCTTGGGCATATTCGATTAGGAAGTTCAGCAGCGCTTCACTCTTCAACCCATCACCCGCCCCTTGTAACTGGCGCTCGGCCACCTCACGATTGGCATCGACATAGGCAAAAGCAGCATCCCGAAGCGTCCCACTCCAACTCAAGTCCGAAAGGTACCCTGACCATCGAATCGTATCAAGCGCCACAAAAACATCCGGCGTAATTCCTCCAGCCCCATGCACTATTCTGCCGGCGGGCGTAGTGTAGGTCAACGAATCGACCGTGGCAACGCTGTCTTGGTGAAATAACTCGCCCCGCTCATACCGGGCGAAATAGTCGTCGCTGTAGTCGACACCTTCACCATACGGCCGCTGAATGGCGCGACCAGTGGGCGTGTAAAACCGAGCCACGGTCAAGCGCAATGCGCCGAGGTTAGAAATGGAAAATTCTTCTTGAACCAGTCCCTTACCAAACGTTCGACGGCCTACTACAGGACCCCGGTCGTGATCTTGGATGGCGCCGGCAAAAATCTCCGAAGCAGAAGCTGATGATTCATCTACGAGAACGGCAATGTCCCAATCTTTCCACCTGCCGTTTCGTCGCGCTTTGTAGGTTCGGCGAGGCACATGCTCCCCTTCCGTATAAACAACCAAGTCTTCATCTTCCAAAAATGATTCCACCATAGGCACCACGGCGTTTAAATACCCCCCACCGTTGCCGCGCAAATCCACAATCACTTCGCTTAACCCCTGCTCAGCAAGCTTTTCCATGGCCAGCTCGAATTCCTCAGCGGTATTTTGTGCGAACCGTATTACTTTGACGTAACCACATTCATTGTCCAAGTTTTCCGCACACACGACACTGTGAATGGGAATGCGGTCCCGACGCAACAATACGTGTTTGATCGTATCCGCTCGATCCAAGCCAACGACAACTGTGGTATTTCTAGGACCTTTCAACAATTCCATGACCCGCTGGTTGGTAAGATTCGAGCCCGATATGGCAACCGAATCAACGGTCAAAATGCGGTCTCCGGCACGCAATCCGGCTTTCTCTGAAGGGCCGCCTAGAATGGCCGCCACCACAATCAACGTATCCCGCTGGATAATGAACTCGACACCGATTCCCTCAAAGTTACCCTCCATGGGTTCGGCCATGGCCGCCAATTCTTCGGCGCTGATAAACAAGCTGTGCGGGTCCAATTTATCCAAAACTGCGTCGAGAGCAACTTGCTCCAATTCCTGTCGCACCACCGGATCAACATAGGTCTGTTCTACGCGATCGAGCACACCATTCAGCGCACTGCGAGACCCCACCATGTGCATGCCATTAGAGGCGCCACCGTCTGACTGAAGGCCTATGTAAACCCCGAGAATCAAAATAACGGCATAAGCCAAGGGCTGCCAAGACGGCGTTGGTGATTTCCCGTTTTCGTTCATCCTCCTATTAACTCCTCAACTTCCGCTGTTGTTCGAGGTGAACAAGCTCTACACCCGCCTGCTTCAAAAATTCAAGTCCTTGGGGGTCTTTATATTCATCGCGGTAGACAACCCGGCTGATGCCCGCTTGGTGAATCAGCTTTGAGCACTCACGGCACGGAGACAACGTAATGTACAGCGTGGCACCGACGGCTGAATTGTTGGATCTGGCCAACTTGGTAATGGCATTCGCCTCCGCATGTAGGACGTACCAATTCGTTTCCCCATCCTCGTTCTCGCACACATTAGGAAACCCTGTAGGTGTCCCGTTGAACCCGTCGGCAATGATCATGCGGTCCTTGACAATCAAGGCGCCTACTTGCTTCCGAATGCAATGCGACAATCGAGCCCATTCGGCCGCCATGCGCATGTATGCCTCGTCGTAACGAAGCTGCTTGACCGCTTCGGGAGTATGATTCAAAACCGATTCCAAGAGTGTCGTGATTTACGCCTCCAAAGGTACGGGTCTGTCCGTTGCGTTGTAGCTTGCTTGTACGAAAGAATCAAAAATGCGGATTTACACACGAACAGGGGATGATGGCACCACTTCGTTGTTTGGTGGCCAACGGTTACGCAAGGATGACCTGCGCATAGAGGCATATGGAACATTGGACGAGCTCAATGTGTGCATCGGAGAGTTGGGTGCCTTCGCCGCCATTTCGGAATCCAAAGACGCGGCATTCTTACGTGTGATCCAGTCCGATGTGTTCTCCTGGGGAAGCCACCTGGCCACAATCGATTCCGAAATGGCGAAGCACTTACCGCCCATTCCGGAGACACGGGTGGCCGAAATGGAAGCCTGGATGGATGCCAAAAACGAAGCCCTCCCCCCCTTGAGCCAGTTCATTCTTCCCGGAGGGCACCCCGCAATTGTCGCTGCTCACAAATGCCGAGTAGTCTGCAGACGCGGTGAACGTCGAGTCATCGCTCTCGGAAGAGACGAAGACACTCCGGACGGCTTGATTGCCTACTTGAACCGCTTGAGCGATCTGTTTTTCATGTGGAGTAGGTACCTACATGTGGTGACCAATACCCCGGAAATTCCATGGGAATCAGCGCCTTAAGCCCAGTTTAAAGACCAAAAAGGGGCGTAAACACCCGCGTTTTTAAAGATTTTCTTGGATG
>NZGF01000041.1 GCA_002690915.1 Crocinitomicaceae bacterium | reverse complement strand
ACGGAATTCTGGTCTGCGGCCTTATACCCTAACGAGTCATTTTGAATTCTGTTGAGGGAGATGTTCGAAAAGTCAAACTTATTACTGTTGTTACGCAGGGCTGCACCATGGCTCCAGAATCGGATTGTTCGATCCTCGAGCCTCGTTATAGCGCCACCAGAGAATTTGATGTCGTATTTGTAAACTTGCGCACTGTCAGTGGTATCTTCCGTGATGATTACGCCAAGTTCCGTCCGTTCAAATCCCATGCCGACGAGTGCGTCGCGTATGCGGTCACCTAAGATTGTGGCATTATCTCCGCTGGTGGCTTGACTTACGAAGTCCGTAAATTTAATTTCAGGTGAGAGAGTTCCTCCTATGGAAAGATGCCAATTCCCTTTTAAGTCAATCGGGTGTTGGACTGTCCAAGTGACCGAGTCTGCTTCGGTAGCACTGTCCTTTACCTCGCTTCTCACGGAATTAAGCTGTGCAGCAGTTGCTGTGGTAAGTGAAACCAATTTCTCTACGCTCGTGGGCGTAATACCGAGGCCAGCGATCTCGGGTACCTTGTCGGTTTGTGATATCCCGGTTCCAAATGCTTTTGTGAGTCGATCTTGTTCTGTGTGATCTTGAGAACTTATTGCCTGCAGATATAAATCAGCCGTTTTGTTACCGCCCGCGGAAATCTTTACGATTCCTTCGGTTCCCGCAATGAACAGTTCTGTAGTTAACGCTCGCTGATTTGCTTCTTCAGCCACAGTGACGACAGCTGGTGTGTAATCTGTGTAACGCGGTGTCAACCGACGTTCTGAACCATAGTCTACTTTCCACCACTTAACATTTGATGTGTCACTGTAGAAGCCCTCGAGCGGGGCGCCAAACGATGCGCGTGTTTTGCGATTCAAGGCCTGAGTTATATAGCTCTTCGACTGCGGCGTAACACTATTCGAACCCGTGAGGTAGCCTAGCCGGCGTTGGATAATTGCTTTGTCGACATTCTTGTCGAATAAGGGCGTCCTCTGGTACCGCGCTTCCGCTGTGTTGTAGCTTTCGAAACCCAAGCGACTTTCAGTGACCGTGTCGTTTGTGCCAAAGTAACGAGTCAGTCGATCAGCAGTGAACGCAGTCACATCTTTGTCTGAGCCTGTGGCAATGAATGTCTCGAACGATGAGCTGGTTGGAGACGCAAGTTTTAGAGTGTTTAAACCAGACAACGATGTGCCGCGCAGGTTAATTGTGGTGGCAGAGAAGCTAGAAGGTGCGTCAGTGCATGCGATTGTGATTTTGTCACTACCCACAGAAACCGTAACATAATTTGCTACACCTACGGTTTCGTTAATCTTCGATTCGATATCGGCTTTTAGGTCTGCATCGTTCTGATCTTTGTCGATAAGTACCGTGTGCGTGTTACCTCCCAGGCCAAGGGAAATCGTAAAATATCCTTGCGTAGCTTGAGTAAACGTAAGGTCGTAGTTCTTCCCATCGTCAGTCGCCTCGCTGCTGACACTACCCAGTGTGAACTGCTGTCCACTGAGGTAGATGTATTCACCATTAACGTATGCTAAATTCGTCGCAGCTGCCGCGAAGGTGTTCTGACC
Organism: Crocinitomicaceae bacterium; assembly: GCA_002690915.1. Taxonomy (GTDB): domain Bacteria; phylum Bacteroidota; class Bacteroidia; order Flavobacteriales_D; family Sanyastnellaceae; genus UA16. The sequence goes on along the minus strand of NZGF01000041.1, from coordinate 7,719 downwards.
CCGGGGATCATGCAATTTTTTAGACCCACCAGGAAGATCACTCGTGTCAATGGTGATTTGCTTCCGATCACCGGGCGCCGCAAACGTTATCGTGTAAGTATAGGTGTCACCAGAAATACTGCGGCCCACCATGACGGTACTGCCGACCGGACCGACGGCGTTAAGGGCTTCTTTAACAGTATCTGCTTCTGCATTCCAATTTAAAGCGGTGGTTGTCGAACCGTTGTATGTGAGGGTGAAAGTGCCTGCCACAGCATTATGTGAGATGCTTTGTACTTCCTCAAACGCGTCCGTGCCCGCCGTGGTTGTTTCTTGCGTTACCGACAGGTTTTGACTGTCTGAAATTTCGTTGTAGCGAATCAATCCGGAGCCATATTGATCCAAGCCGACTCCATAGAGGTAATTGCCCGACACAAAGATGTCCTTCGAGTTGTCAAGAAAGACCTTTTTCGTCGGCTCGTTCATAGCGCCGCTTCGGGGCAGCTTGAGAACCGCTGCTTCGGAGGTTTCCCTATCGTTGTAACTGTATAGGACGAACGCGTGCTGGCCATTCTCCGCAACTTCAAAGTCAAGGAAGGTTATGCCACCTGCATGCGTAATTATTTGGCGGTCCTGTGGGTCTGCGCCAAGATCTGCAAGGCGGAGGCGTTTGACGGACAGAGATTGATTAGTTGGCCGGTAACAAATGTACGCATACTCTCCATGTATTTTGATCGCGGCAACGTCTGCACCTAATCCATGGGCAAAAGATCCTGGGGTGCCAATAATGTCCCCGGGCGTATAGATTTGCACGTTTGTACTCGTTAGCGCATATACATGACTCCCATCGTCGGTGAAGGAAAAATCAATTATTCCTGCGCTAGAAGTGGCCTGTCGGTCGCTAAGTTCTTTGTTCGTTGTGTCCTGGGAAAAGCTGATAAGCTTATTTTCCGAAATGCCATAAACACGATCTCCCTGCACCGTCGCTTTCGTAAAAGTGGAGACAGAATCTCCGTTAACTGTGGCGTCGGTGAAACTCGCGGTTGATGGTGTTGTAGTCGAAAGAGTCTTGAAACCTCCGTCGGTGAAAGCGTAAGCAAATCCACGCCGTGACTTCGTAGTGGTCGTAAGATTTGTGGCTAGACCTTCTTCACCAAATACTCCAATCTTTGGTATTCTGTTGTCTGCATCGGATAAAGTAAGCGTTAAGGTCGGGTTAGCACTATTGTTATTAAACGCTGCAGACACAGCTAGATCAGTATTGTTTGCAACGCTTTTGATCGCTTGTACGATGTTAGAAGTCGCCCATGCACTCCCGGTGTTTTGGATTCGCAGATCATGAACCTCAACGCCGCTAACAGTAAGAGGAAGAAGAGCATTTTCTGCAACATTACTTAGTGTAAACTTTTGCGTTACTTCTGTGCGTTGTATTTCGGCAGCCCCAGCGCCCTTGACACCATTGGAAAGCGCCACCCTGACTGATTCTACGTTTGAAAAATCAAGATGATTGTTTTTGTCGCCGTAGATTGCCTCGCCACTTCTTCCTACTTCGGTAATAACATCGTGTCCCCAACTGTCATCGAATGAGTAGATATCACTACCCAGTCCACCGTTCAAGTCATCGTTGCCAGCGTTTCCGATTATGACATCCCGGCCCGGACCACCATCGATGCTTTCTACTGTCGTGCCGTTGCTGTCACTCCCTATAAGTAAGTCATCACCATTATCTCCCCTGAGTGTTATTGACCTCTGCCCACCGACAATTACATCATTGCCGGGACCGCCTTCCAAGATGTCGGTAAGAGCAGTGGTACTGCCCGAACGTGCAAAAATCAGGTCATCTCCAGCCCCCCCTTTGATTGTGAATTGTTCCTCGAGATCACCCGTAAGTGTCAGAACATCGTTCTGCTTGCTACCGACGACTGACTTTACGATCAAGCCTGTTGGAAACGCGGCTGTTGTAGTTATCGTATTCGGTATGATTGGGCGTGCTGTGATAGAAGTGCCTAGATCGCTGCTTGAGACCTTTTCTTCGTCGGCAGCAGTGAGTGTAATGTCACCAAAAGCACTTGTTGTTCGAATTTGCCAGGGTTTTGAGGCTGTGCCGTTGCCAGCAACGAGAACCTTGCTGAACAAGGGTTCGTATTTATAAATTCCGTCATCGCTCAAGCGGCGGATCACCAGCGCATTCAATTCCGCTCGGATACGTTGACGATTGTAAGCTTGTTCTTGTTCTTTGGCTGTTCTGTCGGCAGCACTGAGGCTGTCAGTGGAGTCGTCGTTCGACTGATTGAATTTGATTTTGGACGTAACAAAGCTCTTGTAGACTGGGTTAGCCCCCTCGCGGGTTGCAAGACTCACCTGAAGCGAAAAACTCCCCGAACTTTTGCTTGACCACACATCGTGTCGTGTGGTCTCGACGCTTTGCAGTTCGGCTGCCTGTTCTTCAATGATCGACAGCTCAACAAGGTCATCGCGGGAATAGCTTGTGTCCTTCACCAGAATGGTAAAGGTATTTGCTTCTCTTTGCACCTTGAACGTGATGTTCTCTAAATGCTCCGAATGTCTCTTTTTTAATTCAATAAATTTATCATCCAAATACTGCGTCGTCGTAAAGCCATAAGCACGCGTAGGTCCAAAAAGTCTGAACGGGTTATGATGAGTTATCGTGGTTTGGACCGCACTGGTACCAAAAACTCCTTTGTTGAATATTTCATTTGAGTTCATCCGTTGGCTCGCGAATGTCTTGCCATCTTTTCGGACGACGAAGCGAAAATAGCTCCCAAGCTCGCTGGCTTCCAGTTGGTACTTGTGATAGTTGTCAGGTAAATGAATGTGCCCTCGGGTGTCGTACTGCTTGCTGGTTTCGTTATATCCAATCACATTGCCCGTATCGGGAGTTGCCTTAATGCTCGTTTCGAGGTTCGCTGCTTTTTGTACTCTTAGATTGATTTGTCCGTATCCTCGATGACCACCCCCGAGCGTGTTGGACACTTGCTCAAATTCAAATTGTCCAGATGTGGCCGAATCACCAACAAGCTTTTTACCCAAAGTCGATGCAGGTTTTGGTTGAGCACCTAAAACGGTCAATCCACCCGTCACGAAATTTGATGAGCTTCCTTCTGTCACCTTTAACTTTGTAACGAGTGTTGGCACTTCTACCTGCAAAACAGATGACAAGTTTCGATTTGTGCCCTTAAAAACCAAACCAGCGTCCGTCCACGTGAATTCATTTTCGTCAAGATCAAGGTCGGCGAGAGCGTTGATTGAATTTTTTACAATCGTCTGTTGCGGTGCTGAGGGATTATATTTAGAAGAACCCTCAGTTCTCGAAGTGAGGTCCCGAATGTCAAGCCATCGAGTCTTCTGGCGTCCAAGGCGGAAACGAACAAAACCGTACTCGTATTCATTTTTACTGAACGTCCATGTGGTTTTGCCCGAATCAGCTGTTTCAGCTAATGAGGGATGGCTTAGACCCGTCTGTTGCAAACCAGTGACTTGAATAGTTGTGGCGTCTGCGGAGGTGGTCGCTTTGGCAGCAGTGATGAGGGCGGTCTGTACTGCCGAAGCGACAGCATTCGCATTTGCATCAAAAGCCAAGATGCCCGACTGTGTTGATATTGGATCTTTTTGGGCATTGTCTTCCGCAGATGCGATGACTCGATAATTACCCCCGGTTGCATTGTGTTGGACAAGCCAAATGGCGGCTTGCTCTTTTACGAGGAGTTCACCCGCAAATTGCTTTCCGCGCTTGGCGGTGTCGTTGAATGTAACGACCCACCGAACGCCATTCCTTGTCGCGACTGTTGCGACATCGAGTTTAGAAACGCCCGTTATATCTGTCACTGCGCTTTTAACAGCATCTGCATCTGAGTTTGCTTGCAGGGTTTTGTCTACGGATACATTTGGAGTTCCCGTCAGCCTAAAAGCATCAGTGCCCGTGTGCTCGATAGTCCAGATGGTGTTTGAGTCGCCATCACCCCCCGGGCTGGAAAGGCTCACAGACGTTTCCGGACCTTGGTAGATGGCCGTGGCGTGCGCTTCCGACCTGTCGATAGCGATTCCATCGGCGGTGAAGTCCAAACGCGCACGTGCTCCAAGGCTTTTTACAGTCGCCAATGTGCCAGTCACTGATAATCCGGCTCGACCCTCGTCTTTCAGCGAGTGGTTAAATCCAGCTAAGACGGGCAGACGAGTCAAGGAATCGGTTGCTTGAATAATCCAAGGCTCAAAACGGGTGCCTGCTCCACTGACGTTTACACTTTCCAAACTGCTGAGTCGATTCGGATTAAGGCCCATCAGTGTAAGAAATGCGTGCTGCACCTCCCTTGCCGAAGCATTGTATGCCAGCGTTACGCGGTGATTGTAGGCGGGGATACTTGGGTCGGTTGCATGTCTTACGAGCTCGAAGGATCCACCTTGTGCGTCCGTCCAAAGGTGGAAGGTATCGAGTACACTTCGCGATGAAGGGACGGTTACTACAGAAGGCTCGGTCGTGATTAGCTTGGGGAATATTCTTGAGCGGCGGGTACCCGAGTAATGTGCTCGATTTGTATCGTCGACAGCGCCAATTGCTTGTGTATCTACAACGCGACGCCTCACATTTATATCGACAACCTTGATTGTTTCGGCGTCAGTAACCCTTCTAAGCTCTTGGGGCGTAAAGTTCTCAATCTTCGTTTCAGAAAGATCAGCCGAGATTATGGCTCGGTGACGTTCGAAAGTTGTAGAGCTGCTGACATTCGTGTCGGTTCTTTGGTAGGGTCTTGCGAGTGTCTTAGCAGTACTGAGATCATCATCAGTTAGTACTGACCCGGTGCTGCCTAATGCACGAGGTACGATTTCTAGCAGGCTTGTCTCAGTTCCGCTACTAAATGAGATTTGGGTGTTTGGAGGATCCCCCGCGGTAACGCTAGCTGCACCCGCAACGATGATTCGACCTACGAGAGGAATTGGGTTTTGGAGAAGTCTGTCGGTGCCCAAGATGATTTTGGTCTCATCTCTTACATCTACACCTGAGCTAAAAGGTTGTGCCGCAAGTGACGCCTCAATAGTGGTGCCATTACTGATTGAACGCGATAGGTCAAGCGTGACCGAAAATCCGGTTTTGTTCGCGTCCTCAGTCGACAGGTCTGGTTCCGGATGCTCAAAGGCAAGCTGCGAAACTTTAAAATGCGTGGTATTGTCGTCAGTATTTGCACTTACGAGGCTTATTAGATTTGCACCCCGACCATAAATGATCGCGGCTGGGTTGGTGATCGTAACAGAGTGCGTGTCAAGAGTGCCTCCGGCGTCAAGGCCAGACAGTTGGCTGACCTTCACGGCTAATCCTGCTCCGCTGGAGTAAACGCGGAATTTCAAGTCTTCCGTGACATTGGAAAAGTCAGCAGTGTGCACCGACTTCGCGTCAAGCTGCTCGCCACTACCAAAGTTGTTTTCGAAGTACACGGTGGACAGATTATTGCTGTTAATGGTGTACTGATCCCTGTCTTCGCCTCCATAAATGGATGTTTCTGTCGCTGCCTCATTGACTGTAAATTTGTCGACACCTGCTCCACCGTGAATCATCGCTCCACGAGATCCGCTTACTTGGATAGTATCACCGCCGTCACCACCCAAAACTGTTATGCTCTCACCGGGACCGGTTACGATTATGTCGTCACCGGATCCTCCGAAGATAGTGATTTGGTCGCCAACGCCATCCAAGCGATCACGTCCACTTCCGCCTGAGACAAAATCTCCAGTTGTCCCATAAATGTGGTCTTCGCCATCCCCTCCAAATAACTTGTCAATGCCGGCACCGCCGCTGATAATGTCAGCGCCAGCTTGACCGAAAATGAAGTCCTTGCCCGAACCTCCGAAGGCAAAGTCTTCTGAAGAGCCAAGGTAAATACGGTCCGACCCCGTCTGGCCAGTCACCATGTCAGAATTGTTATTGCCGAAGTAGATGTCCGTAGCAGCTGTGTTGTCTCTGTTAAGGAAAACCTGGTAGGCGTCCTTGTCAACAAGAGACGCCGCTACATTTGGATTGGTCACCGTCATCGAGTTAGTTCGTCGCGCCGCAGCGGTAGAAGTGTTCTCAAAGAAATCATCTTCATCAAGCTGTGTGAGTTGACTATAATTTTTGGTACGGTAAATCGCTTGCGCTTGCTTCGCCGCGGTTAGTTTGTTAACTGCCTTTAATCTGTTGACGCTGTCGATGCCGGGATAACGACTCTCGGTTGGAGTAGTTTCGTTTTGCGCTGTAACACCATAGAGCGTAAGGCTTGGTTGGATAGCCGACGGCCAAGCCAAATCGGCCGTTATCTGTTTGCTAGTTTCGTTTGCTTGACCACTCACCGTCACGCGGGAAATTATATTTCCTTTACTGGTCTCTTTGATTACGCGGTTTAATTCCGCTTCGATAGAGCTGACGCTTGCCGTGGCTGGCAACCATTCGGTCGTGACATGGGTTGTCGTTGACGAACCGTTCGTGTCCGCCAGCACGAGCTTAAAGAATTCGAACGCATCTTCCGTTTGATAACGCTCAAGAGTCCAGGAATAAGTTTGGCTCTTGGCGACCTCGCCTGTGTTTGTCGTGGTCCAAGTCGGGACCAAGTGATCTTGAAGAGTAGCTTTTGTTTCTGGATCGTCTGGAGTTGGGGCGACGGCGGTAGAGAAGATTTGGAAATCTGCGGGCGTGTAGCTTGTAGCCTCACTTAATCCGTCTGGGGTTTGCCTGACTGTTGGATAGAGTTTTTCGATCGTGATTTGCGTTAATTTCTGGTCGGCTACCTTTACGGACAAATTGATGTCGCGGATTCCGTGTTCGTCTGACTTTAGCTTGTCTTTCAAGTAAGTCGCTAAGCTCGCTTCAATACTACCATTATCGTACCTAGATGTGTCTTCTGTCTGGTCAGGTATCCGGTAGATACCTTCGATCAATTCTGCAACTTTAATCTTGTTAGCCTTAAACCCCTTCAGTTGAAACGTCAAATACTCCCCTTGCTGCGTCAGTTGCGCACACTTGGCTTGGTCACTTGCACCCTCGCAGAGGTTGTAAGTGAAGCTTGTGGGTGTGAAGGGGTCTTGATCACTATCATCGGTTCGTTCGAACCCAACAGCAGTCGCCGCGGCAAGGCCTATCGCCGTTTTCTGATCATAGATGTCGTAGGTGTCCGGCGCGCCGGAAATCAAGGTGCTAAGTTTTTTCGGTACGGGGGTCGAGAATTTGTAGTCTGAATAATCAAGCTCGATGTTTGTCCCCTCAACAACGTTAAGTGAGTGAAGGAGGATTTTGTCTGCAGTGGTACTACTATTGAAAATTAATTCGTAATCGCCCGTACCAAGGTTCAGGTTGTCGACTTTTGCAAATACTAGAGTGAAATTGCTTGCGGTTACGTTTTCTTTTTTCTTAAATGTGATTTGAACCTGCTCGGATGGTCCGATCGTTATCGTTGCTGTATGGTAGGTCTGGGTGAAATTCTCAAGATCGACTGTCACAGGCTGACTAAGCTGACCATTTTTATCAAATTCAGCGCCCTTTGAGTTTATCGTGAAGCCATACGAAACAGTGCCGCCGCTGCTCGGTGTATGCTCCTGGGTAACAACGAGCTGTTCCAAATCGGCCTCAATTTTATAGGTTAATTCTTCATCATGACCATTGGGATACTCTACTTCAAGTTGGTCAGTTTTAGTTAAAAAATCAAAGTTGACTCCCGTTGCTCCATTTTTGGGGATCTCAACCTTCTTGATTTTTTT
>NZGF01000040.1 GCA_002690915.1 Crocinitomicaceae bacterium | reverse complement strand
GATCGTGACGCTCGACGCGTTGGAGCCGTACCGCGTTCCGGGGCCGGTGCAAGATCCGGAGGTGCTGCCGTATTTGGCCTACGAAGGCGACGCCCACTATGACGTGGCCTTGCACGTGGACATCATCCCCGAATCCGGCGAGGGCAAAACTGTGTGTCAATCCAACTTCAAGCACATGTACTGGAACATGCGCCAGCAGCTCGCCCACCACGCCGTCAACGGCTGCAACATCCGTGGCGGCGATGTCATGGCGTCCGGCACCATCAGCGGTCCTGAGATTGGCTCATTCGGCTCGATGCTGGAAATCAGCTGGCGCGGCACCCAACCCGTTCAGATGCCCGACGGCACCGAGCGCAAATTCATCCTTGATGGAGATACTGTGCGTATGACCGGATTTGCCGGCGGTGATGGACGGCCGCAGATTGGTTTTGGCAGGGTGGATGGGAAGGTCATGGGGTGATTTTTAATTAGGGAAAGTTTAAATCACCTTTGATAAAGCAATGCAGGCCGAACGTTTGAATCTATTGAAGAAGGCATCTTTTGAGAGGGATGTGAGGCTATTCATGCACTTGTTGTATCCCCTTCAGCGCGAGCGAGAAAGTGTCAAGACGAGTCAAGCAACAATACCAGTGTGGCGAGCGACTTTGAGTCTTATTAAACATTTCTTTGGCACATTAACAGGCAGTTCATTTCATGTTTTCGATTTGGGTAAAATGGAAAAGGCATGTGTGTTAATGCTTTCAGACACTCAGAACCAGACTCGCCCTCTTGAGCCGATACATCAAGCTCTTCAAAAGACAAATACGTCTGTGGTATGGATTCGAGAAAAACGGGTGTACAAATACGCCTCGGTTTTCGAGCAGACGAAAATATTCATCATTGCGCTGAGGAATATATGCAGGCACCGGTTTCTGCGAAGGCCGGGTTTTCATGGCCCAGCGAAACTTTACATATTTCTTTGTGAGTCACAGCATTACCGCAACGTGATGGAACTGAACAGGCCTGCTTCGGTTATGGTTTCAAACGATCACAATTCCTCGATGATGGCATTGCAATATGCTGCTTCTCAGACATTAGTTCCCGTTGATTACGTCCAACATGCTCATGTTACGTTGAATTTCCCTGAACCTCGATATTTCCGTTATGTATTTACCGATGGTGAAATGGCGTCAAGGACTTATTCAGACCTGCTTCCTTCGGATTGTTCTACTTTGATTTGTTCAATCGGCCCGGTGAGATTTGAGCAAGACTACTTAACGGTGATTGAGTCTAGGATTCGGAATAAAAAAACGTGTGTGGCACTAGCCTTCGACTATGATTGCTCAATCATGTCTGAGCTTAGCGTCAAAAATCTTACCAAAGCCAAGGTAGAAGACCTTAATGTCCGTTTTCACCCCAGAACTTCTCGTTCATTGAAAGCTGAGGTTATAAGCACCCTGAATGCTACAGGTGTGTCAATAAAAGTCTTCGATGAACCTAGCCCTCGTGAATTTTTGCAAGATTCGAGATTGATATTCTGCGGTGATTCCAGTGTCATCCTTGACGCTGCACTTTTTGGATGTATTCCGATCTGCATTTCCACTCAAAGGACCGATTACTACGGCTTTTTGCGACATGGCTTAGCGTATCATGCAGAGTTCTTCCCTCATGACCTTTCTGAATATATACAGGATATAAGTTCAGATATCCGAACAAAAGCTTTAGCTAAATATGTTAGTGCTCCCTTTTTATCTGGAGCACAACCTTATTCCAGCGAGCGAATAGTCAAGACAATCGTTCAAGGCAATAAAAAAAATGAATGCAAGGTGCTAGATATTGACGAGGATTGACATCACTTTTTCAGGGTCCAATACCGTGTCTGAAGAAAAGTCTTCTGCCGTAAAAGTTTTAATCGTGACGCAATCGAATAACGCAATTCTTGCGAATTGACCAAACTCGAAATTGACATTAACGCTTTATGTTGGGATGAGATTTTGGCCTTAGACAATTGTGACCCGATGCTGCGACTCTTTGATGTGGGCACGAAGTAATGAGCCGTCACAGAGGGAGAAAACACCCAATTATCCGTCTTCAATAGGACTTCGTTACTGAATAACCAGTCATCCATCATGCTTATGTTTTCGTGCCACCTCGTTTTGCTCAATGTCAGGAAATTCCTGCGATAGAGTGCGCACATGGTTTGGAAGGGAAAATGGAATTCATAAGTGCCCCGATTAGGAGCAATGGGTTCACCCCAGAATTCATTGATTAGGTCCCCATTGAGGCTATGTTGAGCACGGGTAATAGCAAGGTCGTAGTCGCCGCTTTGAATGAGTTTGATGCTCAATTCAAGTTTGTTTTCGAGCAGCATGTCATCGGAATCGAACCAAAGGACATACTCACCTGAGGAGCAGTCCAACCCAAAATTTCTTGCACCTGCAGCACCCGCCGCCCCTTCATTTTTTACTACATCGATGTGCAGTCCTTTATTTCGATGCTCTTCAGCAATGGATTGAATCTGTCGAAAATCTCCCTCAGCCGATCCGTCATCGACGATGGTGACTTTGAAGTCCTGCATAGTCTGATGGAGCAATGAAGGCAAGCTGCGTTCTTGCAGCATCTCCGAGCGGCCCTTGATTGGTATGATGATGTCAATATTGTTCATCATCCATAAGAGTTTCAATTTCGTTCGCAAGCACAGCCATGGATTCATTCAGGTGATGTCTCCTTGCGACTAAAGCATTTGAGTTCCCGAGTTCCCTAAGTTCTTGAGTAGTTTTTTGCAACAAGGTTGATATCGTAGCGACGGTACTGGGGATGCTACCGGGTGAAGAAATCAACTCCATTTGCTGACCTTCGAATAACTCCCTATTTCCTCCTACATCTGATACCGCACAAACTCGGCCTGAAAGCATGGCCTCAGCTATGACAAGTGGAAAACCTTCCATACTCGAAAAAAGGACCAGCGCATGATTTGAGCTCCAAATCTCTTCTGGGTGATTCACATAACCGTGAATGGAGCAGCGCTCGCCCAACCCGAAGTATTTAATCGCTTCACGTATTAAACCTTCGTCGGGTCCATTTCCGTAAATATTCAAAGCCCAAGGTTTGTGTTTCAATTGGGCTAGCGATTCGAGGAGAACCAGTTGCCCCTTGGTCTCTGCCTCAAAACGGCCCACACTGGCCAATTGAATTACATCGTTTTCTGGCCAAGGCAACTGATCAAGGTCAAATTTTGGGGCATTATAAATGACTCGACTATTAGGAAAGTCATACAGAAATTGTCGCTTCGCAACATCCAAGTTCCTCTGACTCACAAATACGTTCGTTGAAGTTCCCTTAAAGAAGGATTTTCCGGCTTGGACTTGGCCCAAGGGATAGGCTCTGATTTCGGTATTTAATTGGGTAAGACTAATCCGTTTGCATCTCAGTCGATTTAGCCATCTCCAATACATGGCATCAAAAAAGGTGTCAATGGAACCTTGGGAAAAGAGAACGACGTCATTTGATTTTGGCTTGATGCATGCCAATATGCCAATGCCATAAACTTTCAGGGCGATTCTCGATAAAAAGGGTTTCTTCGTAAGGGCTGGCAGTTGAATGTGACGGTATGGATTCAGCCCATGCTCGAGCACTGTTTTTTTCGATAATGGGCTGATGGTGCAGACTTGATGTTTCCGAACGAGCAATTTCGCCGTCCGAATCCACAACCCGTCACTGCCTGACCACGATGAGCTTCCTGATGCACCGAGAATGTAGATTTTTGATCTCATTTTAAAGTTTGTCTGGTTTTATCGTGCGAAGACGGGCGTATGATTGCGCCGAATTTATTGATCCATTGGAGGATTCGACCATCCCTGAAAATCAAGTGACTAATTGCATTGACTGCGAGGTTTCTGTTGTTAGTTACAAATCTTAGATTCATTTGTAATAATTGATTCAGGCCATGAAATCGACTTATCAGAATAGCGCTGGGTATGATGACAAACTGAGCCCAAAAACAGCTGGCTGAGGCATCTGAGAAATATTGACGACGTGTACTCAGGAAGCGTTTTGAATTTTCAATGTTGTAGGCTCTTCCGGATGCGTGCATATTCTCCCAATGCACAATGACCAAAGGTTCCATAAGTAAAGAAGAGGTAACCCCTATATTCTCCAATTCAAGTAGAAAATCATAATCTTGATGTCGTGGAAGCGATTCATCGAAACGAATTGAACCGAGCGCATCTCGTTTGAGAAAAAATGAAGGTGTAGGAAGCCAACCGTTCTTACAGAACAAGTAGTCGCTTATGTGTTCTCCTTCCAATGGGCGAGTTGGCAACACTCCAATACCGTCCGCGTGATGCACATAACTTTGGCAGCTAATGAAAGGCAGTCCTTGCTCCAAAGAGAATTCTAGTTGTTTTTCAAGTTTTGAGGGCAACCACTCATCATCGGAGTCAAGGAATGCTACGTACTCTCCTTTTGCTTGCTCAATCCCTGCATTCCTCGCAGCTCCTCCGCCACGATTGGTCCTCAACGATATGATTCTGAAACGTTCATCTTTTAATCCGCTAGTAATCCTCTCAAGGTCAATCGCCTCATTCGGATAACTTCCATCATCGATGATGAGGCATTCAAAATCACTCAGCGTCTGCTTTTGCACACTGATCAAACAACGCTCTATGGTATGGCTTCGATTGAAAAAGGGGATGATAACAGAAACCTGCATCATGGCTGACTGAGCTTATGGCAGGACATCGTCCATTGTTCGACTGAGTGCAAGTGGCCAAGGTCATGACTTTTTCGGCCCATATCCGCAAGTGCGTCATCGGTCAGGGTCACGAATGTCCCGAGGACTTCCGCCAATGCAGTCTCGCGAAAGACGTTTCCATTTTGACCATATTTGACAAAGACGGTTGCAGAACCGACTTGATGGCTCGCCAACAGCGGCAATCCCGCAATCGCCATCTCATGAAGCACCACCCCCCAAGGCTCCTTTTTGCTGGGCATGACGAACCCTGCTGCGTCGATGAGGTGAGGAGTCAGTTCATGCGGTTGCAAAAAGCCATGGTGGAAGATTTTGGGATGAATCGTGCGCTCCTCCCACAAGTCGCCGGTTCCGATGCAGTGTAGTTCCCATTCCGGATGGTCGTCCGACAGTGATGCGAAGGCAGACCAAAGCTCCTGCACCCCCTTCAAGGGCAAGTATCGTCCGACGTAGAGGAGTTTTTTGGCCGGCTCGCGATTTTTGCGCGCTTCCCATACTTTGAGGAAGGGCTCGGGGTCAGCACAGTAAAAGCCAGTCGCGGTGTGTTCATCTGAAAACCCCAATTTTCGCGCAAACGGCAGCTGCGGCTCGCCCGGTACCCACACGCGGTTGAAATGTCGGCGGATGTAAAAGGGAGCGGTCAAGCCAGCGATTCGCTGCTTCAGGGAGCCGGTCCACCAGTTGTCAAAGGTCAAAACGACAGGGATTTTCGGACGCCATTGCCGGGCGATTCGGTTGTAATCCGAATCCATCCACCCCGAGCACACCAGGGCAGTCGGGTTGAAGTCGGCAACCGATTTTTCCAAAGCACCACGATCCAATCCGGATTTATCGATCAGTTCGTATTCGTCGGTCGATCCGAAAGCAAACGGGGCTTCCGGGTTGACGGGCCAGTGGATGATTTTCACTTCCTCAACCCATTCCGCTTTACCAAGTTCCTTGGCACAGGCTAAGAAATACCCCGCCAATTCAGAGTACAAAAAGAGGATGCGGTGGGATGCTGTAGCCGTCATGCCGCATCGAGGTTCAAAACGGTGTCACACTGTTCGGCCAATGCCTTGTCATGCGTGACAAGGATGACGTTGCACCCGGCTTGTGCGCGTTCTTTAAGCAGTTGGGCCACCACGTCCCGTAGCTCACTGTCCAAGGCGCTCGTGGCCTCGTCCAAGATGAGGACGGGTCGCTTCACTTGCAGGGCGCGCAGCAGCGCCAGTCGCTGTTGTTGGCCTCCACTCAAATTGCTGCCTCCTTCTTGCAATTCAAATTTCAGTGGGTCGGCCCCGAGGCATTCACGCAGCTGCAGGTGTTCAACCAGCTCAAGGACCTTATCCTCATTCACGGATGCATTAGGCACGCGCAGGGTGAGGTTGTCCCGGACCGTGCCCTGGAATAAGAACGGTTGCTGGCTCAGGTAGCCCACATTCAAGATCCAGTCCTGTATGGACATGTCCGAGCCCAAATCCCGGGGTTGCGAGTCCGACGATTGAATGGAAATGGTGCCTGCATTGGGGCGGTGAAGGCAGAGCAGTGAACTGATGAGGGTGCTTTTGCCGGATCCCGATGCGCCGACGATTCCGTGAACCTTGCCGTGTTGGAAGGCATGGGTCAAATCGTTCAGTACGGGCTTTTCGAGTGCCTCGTACCCGAGCGTGAGGCCCTTCACGTGGATATCAACCTCCGCAGCAGTCGATGCCCCACCGTTGGTTTTGTACCATCCTATAACTGGGCTCGAACTTCCGGTTTCCATGGCTTCCAATACATGGACATTACTCCGCATGGCCATGACGGCACTGTTCAGCCGGCTCATGGAAGGCATGATGCGGTAGGCACTGATGGCCATAAAGGTTAACAATTCCAGGAAACCGGCTTGGGGTGTTCCTTGCATCAACGCGATGATGATGGATCCGGCGACGGCAGTCACGGCCAGTACCTCGTACAGTTTGGACGGGCTGACTTGGAGTACCGTAGTGTTGCTTTGGATGCGGAATATCCGCTTCCGGTCCTTCAAGTAGGCATCGCGAACCGCATCCGAAGCTCGAAACGTAATGACTTCGAGAAAGCCGCGGATGGCATTGGTGATGAGGGAATTGGTGTGCGGCTCCAGCTGCTTCATTGATCGGCTGTAGCGCGCGAGCCGTTGCTTGGTCAGCGTGCGAATGATGGTTGCACCGGTCAGGATCAACCCCGCAATACTGAGAAAGACAATCGGATTGTAAAACAACAGCCCGACGGCAATCAGGGAAATGACGGTGACCTCGCTAATGATGAGTACCCCACCGACCATGAACAACCGGGCAAAGGTGATGGGCCATCCGTTGATTTCGGAGAGCAAGCGCCCCGAATTGGACGAACGCATTCGCTCGAGGGACTTCGAGAAATGGTGGGTCCACAGCAGCCCGGACAACCGGTGCGCCATGGAGAAAGAGAAACGGGCCTGGAACAGGTTGACCCCCAGCCCAAACAACGCTTTGAACAGAAACGCGCCAATCATGATGGCGCACAGCAAGATGAGGAACCGCTCGGGCGTATCGATGCCGATGGAGCTGGTGATTTCGAAGGCGCGGTTGAGGTAGGCGTTGGTCTGAATCGTTTCGGGTTGAACAACGAGTCCGATGACGGGGATGATGACTGCGAGCCCCAAAATCTCCACAATGCTGTTGATGAAGATGCTCAACAGCAAAAACACAGAGCGTTTGCGCTCCTGCTGATTGAGCAGCGCGTTTACCCGGCGAAGAATGGCATATGTCGAGGGAGGAGAGGGCAACGGGCGTCGGGATTTACGGTGTGATGGTTCTGGGCTTGACAGCTTGCGCGGGGCAACCCTGGTAAATGGTATACGGTTCGAGGTCTGAAGTGGCCATGCTGCCGGCGGCAAGCACGGCATGGGATTGGCACGTCACCCCTGGCGTCACGGCGCTCTTGGCACCAATCCACACACCATCTTCGAGAACGATGGGCTCCGTCATGAGATCGAAGGTTGCCTTCGAGTAGTCGTGGTTCCCGCAGAGCAACAGGGCGCCCTGAGAGATGCACACGTGGCTGCCGATAACCACGGGGTCGAGGTTGTCAATCCAGGCGTTTTCCCCAATCCAGACGTGGTCGCCCACCTGAAGTTTCCAGGGGTATTTGATGGTTACCCGCGGCTTAAGTACCACGCCCTGTCCAACACGCCCACCGAACAACCGCAGCAGTCCGACTTTCAAAACCGACGGCCAGGGGAACCACGTTTGAAAAAAGAGTCCACTGGCCACCACCCAGAGCACGCGTGCTAGCACATTGCCAGGGTTGTACCCGGAATTGTCAAAGAGGTCGAGGCGCGTGGCGGCATGGTGTGGCATCAAGTTAAAGGTCGGTCGTTGGCACCGACATCGTGGCCCCGCTTTGAAAGAATACTCAAATGAAATTGTAAATAAAATCGCCTTCTGTGAGCCGCAGAAGCCCCTTCCGGTTGTGCCGTTGATGTCGGCTGTTACCGCTGAATGGTTTGTGCACGATCCGGCCCCACACTAACCACTTTCACTGGGATTTTCATCTCGTCTTCCACCATCGCGATGTAGTCGAGGAGGCTCGCAGGCAGGCCTTCAACGGTCGTAACTCCGGTCAAGTCTTCCTGCCAACCCTTGTGATTGGTGCACGTTGGCGATACTTCGTCGGGCTCGATGCCAAAGGGCAGATTCGCCGTTGTTGCTCCAGCGTGTTCGTACGCATGGCATACGGGAATCGCGTCAAATCCGCTCAGGACGTCGGCCTTCATCATGGCGAGTTGGGTGACACCGTTGACGCGGCAGGCGTAGCGCAGCTGCACCAAGTCGAGCCAACCGCAGCGTCGTGGACGCCCCGTGGTCGCGCCGTATTCGCCGCCCGCTTCGCGCAATGCTTCACCTGTTTCGTCGAGCAGTTCGGTTGGGAAGGGACCACTGCCCACGCGTGTGCAGTACGCCTTAAAAATACCGATAACCTCGCCGATGCGGCCCGGTCCCACGCCCAATCCGTTGCATGCGCCCGCGGCGATGGTGTTGGATGATGTGACGAAGGGGTAGGTGCCGAAATCGATATCCAACATGGTTCCTTGAGCGCCTTCCGCCAATACGCGCTTGCCGGCATCGAGGGCTTCGTTGAGGAAGTGTTCGGTGTCGATGAGTTGAAGTTGGCCCAATTCCCTGGCAGCGGCGAGCCATTCTGCCTCTACGCTTTCAAGATCGTATTTGAAGTCGGGATACTGAGCGAGGAGGCCGAGGTGTTTGGTGCGCAGAGCTTGGTAGCGTTCCTCGAACTTGCCGCTGGTGAGGTCGCCGACGCGGAGGCCGTTCCGACCGGTTTTGTCCATGTAGGTCGGGCCGATGCCCTTCAGGGTCGAGCCAATTTTGGCTTTGCCTTTCGCTTGTTCCGATGCTGCGTCAAGGAGGCGGTGGGTGGGGGCGATGAGGTGGGCGCGGCGGCTGATGTACAGGTTGGGACGCGGGTCCACACCCGCTTCGAGGAGCTGGGTGATTTCGCGCTTGAAGATGACCGGATCGATGACAACGCCATTGCCGACGACGTTTTGGGTGCCTTCGCGGAACACGCCACTGGGGATGGTGTGAAGGACGTGCTTCTTGCCGTCAAAAATCAACGTGTGCCCGGCGTTGGGTCCGCCTTGGAAGCGAGCGATGATGTCGTATTGCGGGGTCAGGACATCCACGATTTTCCCCTTTCCTTCGTCGCCCCATTGGAGGCCCAAAAGCACATCAACCTTCATGTGAACCGGTCTTTTTCAAAGGTGCAAATTTGGGCAATCCTGCGGGGCTTTCCTATCCATTGTGAAGGGATGTGGAAAAAGGTTACTGCGCGGGCTTTTTGCGGGCGTAGACGTTGAGGCTGTGGTGCATGACCTCGATGTCAAAAAGTTCCTCCAACGTAGCCTTGATTTGCTGGATGCGCGGATCGCAAAACTCGATGACTTCCCCGGTATCAGCGAGGATGACGTGATCGTGTTGCTTGATGCGGTAGCACTTTTCGTATTGGGCCACTTTCTCCCCAAACTGATGCTTGCGGACCAAATTGCAATCGATGAGCAACTCCACCGTATTGTATAGCGTGGCCCGGCTGACCCGGTATTCCTTGGTCTGCATGGTCGCGAACAAGGACTCGATGTCAAAATGCCCTTCGAAGTCGTAAATCTCCTTCAGGATGGCAAAGCGTTCGGGCGTCTTGCGGTGGCCATTTTGCCCGAGGTAGGCCTCGAACAAATCGCGCACTTGGTGGCTAACTTCAACGGGTTTCATCGCGGCGGTTTGACGTCGAAGATAGGGTCAAATGCGGTCCAAGAGCTCCTGCAGGCTGTCCGCTACGGACTGCCCGGTGGTATCAATAGCGATAAAGTTTTTCAGCGGCGCCTCGTAATCGGCAGCGTGCCGGTCTTCCCGGCCGCGCTGCTCTGTCGTATGGACGTAGACCTCAGTCACCTCTGCATGCGCCTTCAACTCTTCTCGGATGTCCCGGTACGGAGCGACCAACGACACCACCACGGTACGCCCTTGGTTCTGCAGATAGTGCGCGATGGTCTGTGCCCGCCGGATGTTGGCCTCCCGGCCGGCGCGGCTGTAATCGGCATTGGACGTGAGTGCACGCAGATCATCTCCGTCCACGTGGAAAGGTTCGGCACCCTGGGCGCGGAGGTGCGCAATGAGGGCTTTCGCAAGGGTCGTTTTGCCATGGCCGGGTTGGCCAGTGAACCAGTAGATCATGGGCAGGTTAGCTGATGAATCCCGCCGCAACGGTCAAATTGGTGCCTGGGTCGATGAGGATGAACGAACCGGTCGTTCGGTTTCGGCGGTAGTCGTCCGTCAGCAGGGGGGAAGCGGTGCGCAAACGAACACGAGCGATGTCGTTCATGCCGATTTGTTTGTCGTCTTCGTTGCGGTGCAAGGTATTGATATCGACTTTGTAGAGCACTTCACGGATCATGGACTTGACTTCCGTGGTGCCGTGGCGCACGATGTAACGCACGCCCGCATTCAACCCTTCTTCGCCCATCCAACAGAGTTGCGCATCGATTTCCTGCAGGCTTTGGGGTTGGTTGTTTTCGCGGACCAACATGTCCCCACGCGACAGGTCGATGTCGCTCTCCAATGTAATCGTCACACTCTGCGGCGGGAAGGCCCGCTCCACGGGGTCAGAACCGACGAAAATCTCCTTGACGCTGGAATGCATGCCGCTCGGGAGTGCCACCACTTCATCGCCCACCTTGAACACACCCGAAGCGACCCGACCGGCGTACCCACGGAAGTCGCGCGCTTCGTCCGTTTGGGGGCGGATTACGTATTGAATGGGGAAGCGGCAGTCCTGCAGGTTGCGGTCGCTGCCAACGTGGACCTCTTCCAAATGGCTCAGCAACGTGCCGCCTTCGTACCAGGGCATGTTTGCCGAAGCTTCCACTACGTTATCACCCAACAGCGCGCTCATCGGAATGAACTTGATGTCCGGGATATGAAGCCGCGAAGAGAAATTGCGGTAGGCCGAGGTGATGGTGTGGTAAGCGTCTTCATTGAAATCCACGAGGTCCATTTTGTTCACGCAAACCACGAGGTGCTTGATGCCCAACAGCGAAGCGATGAAGCTGTGCCGGTGGGTCTGTTCCACGAGCCCGTGCCGGGCATCGATGAGAATGAGGGCCAAGTCTGCGGTCGAAGCACCGGTCACCATGTTGCGGGTGTACTGAACGTGCCCGGGCGTGTCGGCGATAATAAACTTGCGCCGCGGCGTGGCGAAGTAACGGTATGCCACGTCGATGGTGATGCCTTGTTCGCGTTCCGCGCGCAGCCCGTCGGTCAACAGACTCAAGTCCACATTTTCCAGGCCTTTTTTTCGGCTGGAGCTCTCCACGGCTTCCAATTGGTCTTCAAAAATGCTCTTGCTGTCGTACAGCAAACGCCCGATGAGCGTGCTTTTTCCGTCGTCGACGCTGCCTGCGGTGGTGAAGCGAAGGAGGGAGTTTTGATTGATTGTGCCCATCAGAAATACCCTTCTTTTTTGCGGTCTTCCATGGAAGTCTCGCTGCGTTTGTCGTCGACGCGGCCGCCACGTTCTGTAATGCGGGTGGCGGCTACCTCGGCCGTTATTTTCTCCAACGTATCCGCGTCGCTTTCAATGGCACCGGTGATGGTCAGGTCCCCGAGTGTCCTGAACCGTACACGCATCGTTCGCGGCGTTTCGCCTTCCCTGTGGGGCAGGTGCTCGCTATGGGCCAGGATGACACCGTCGCGCGCCACGCACGTGCGGTCGTGCGCGAAATACAGGCTAGGCAGTGCGATTTGCTCTCGGGTGATGTAATTCCAGATGTCCAGTTCGGTCCAGTTGTTCAGCGGAAAGACCCGAAAGTGCTCACCGGGCATGTGGTTGCCGTTGAAGAGGTTCCACAGTTCGGGACGCTGTTGCTTAGGATCCCATTGCCCAAAATCGTCACGGTGGCTAAAGAAGCGCTCTTTGGCACGGGCCTTCTCCTCGTCGCGACGTGCTCCGCCGATGCACGCGTCGTACTTGCCCTCTTCGATGGTGTCGAGCAGCGTGGTGGTCTGCAATCGGTTGCGGCTCGCTTGTGCTCCCGTC
>NZGF01000039.1 GCA_002690915.1 Crocinitomicaceae bacterium | reverse complement strand
GGAACCTCAGGAAGGCATGTTTCAGCGCGGAGAAGCCATTGAGATTACTGGAGAACTCATCGGTGTTCGGGAACACCGCGTGCAAAACATTGTAAGGTATGAATTAGAGACGGCCTGGTGGCTTTACAATGCCTTTGGCATCGCTGGCGATACGGCCCATGTGACCACGTCCTCCAATTGGGCGTTGTACAATTTTTCCGACCCCGGATTCGACCGAGAGCTCATTTCGGAAGCCGTCGTGCACTCAATGTTCCAGTCTTTGGCTTCTGAAGCATTCAACGGCAAACTCAATCGCATTGAAAACCTCGAATCGGAATGGACGAAAGATTGGTATCCCATCGCCTTGTCAGCATCAGCTCAACCCGCAGGCCGTATTTCCTCTGCCTTACAATCGGTCGTCACCGTGGAGGCAAGCGATGGACACGGCAGCGGTTGCATTGTTAGTGCAGACGGCTACATCGTTACCAATTACCACGTCATCGCTGACGGAGCTGATGCCTACCCTATTCACTTTCAAAACGGCGAAAATCGGACAGCCCGCGTGGTACGTTACCACCCAGTTCACGACTTGGCGCTGTTAAAGGTGGACACCACCGACCTCGTCCCGTTTCATTTAAACATGTCTGAAACCATCAATGTGGGCGAAGCAGCGTATGCCCTGGGGACACCATACGATATTGATCTCGGCGCATCAGTGACCAAGGGCATCATCTCCGGCAAACGAAAAGATGCGAGCCGAACCTTGATTCAAACCGATGTCAGCATCAGTCCGGGAAACAGCGGCGGCGCACTGATTGATGAAAATGGGACGCTCATCGGCATCATCAATGAAAAAGTCCTCGGCATGGGCGTGGACGGAATCGGATTCGCCATTCCAACCAACGTGATTCCAGACGCCCTGAAAATTGAATTCAATCGGTAGGTTCGGATTGGCGAGCGAAAACCATCCGCCAATTGCCTTGTAAGTCTTTCAACCGGTCCTTCGCAGCCCAAGATTCTGGAATCAGATCAAGCACATGGGCCGTCGCATCACGGTGGCATTCCAACGCCAACAGGCCTCCCGGCGCCAACCAATTTTCATTTTGGCATCCTTCGATGATACGGCGATAAAACAGCAGCGAATCTTCACTCTCCACAAACAAAGCCGTCGATGGCTCCCAATCCGTCACGGTCGGAAGCATGTCTGAACGGTCAGCGGGTGGAATGTACGGCGGGTTGGAAAGGATGACATCGAATGGCGCAGCGAAAACACCATCTGCTGATTGAGGTTGAAGGATGTCCGTTCGGTGGAAATCCACCGCGCAACCCAACCGCTCGGCATTTGCCATGGCCAATTCCAGTGCCCCCGACTCCACATCGAGGCCGTGCACCTCATCGCCTGGTCGACGAGATTTCCACGCAATGGACAAAATCCCACTTCCCGTTCCGACATCCAGCATCCGCAGGGAATTATCCGCTGAGGGATGCTGCACCCGGTGCAACGCCTCCATCAACAATTCCTCCGTTTCTGGGCGGGGAATCAGGGCCCGGGAATCGCATTTAAACAGCAATCCCGCAAACGAAGTTGTGCCCACGGCATACTGCACAGGTTCACCCACTTGCAGTCTGTCGGCCAGCAAGGCCAATCGTTCGAGCTCAGATTCAGAAGCGCGCCAAGGAACAGTGATTCGCTCCATTCTCGACATGCCACTGACGCAATCGAAAACAAGGCGAACCGCAGAATCAGACTCACGCGAATCACCCAAACCTGCGCGTCGAACAAACCACGCTCGAACGGAACGCAATTCGTTGCTCGTCGGCCACGGTCCCTCTCCTCGGGATGCGCTTTGATTTGGCATCAACTTCCAAAAGCATGGCGCCCAATGAGCAAGCTTGCTGTCGCCACATTGGTTGCCAGGGGAATGTTGTGGACATCGCATTGCCTCAAGAGCATGTTAATGTCAGGTTCGTGCGGGTGCTTTCCCATGGGATCTCGGAAAAAGATGACAGCGTGCACGGCACCTTCAGTGATTCGGGCCGCGATTTGTGCATCGCCGCCGAGAGGACCACTGGCCAATCGTTCAATCGTTACGCCAAGCTCCGCTATTCTGCCCCCTGTTGTCCCCGTTCCCACCAAAGCAAATCGACCAAACCACGCTTGATGGGTCCGAACAAATTGCACAAGCGCGTCTTTTTTGCCATCGTGCGCAATCAATGCAATGGTTTTGGCTTGGCTCATTCTGTGCGGTTACGAGTCCATACGTTGGCAGCATGCGCTGGAATCTCTACCTCAGCCGCCGGTGCGACTCCTCCCCAAGCTGATGCGTAGCTCGCATCCAAGCCTAATTTCATGGTGGCACTCTCATCACCCAGGTTGACTGCCACTACTACATCGTTGGAACCAGCTGTTCGCTTCCAAGCCAACGCAACGTCGGACTCGATGGCATAAAACTCCGGCTGAGCGCCACTCTTGCCGTTCCATAGCGCTTGGTTCTCATGATGCAATGCATTGATGGTTCGGTACAACTCGGTTTTGGGGTAATCGCCCCATTCTACCGTGTCCTTTTCAAAAAAGCGCAGCCGCTTTGACATTCCAGCCTCCTGGCCAGAGTACACAAGCGGCATGCCCATCAATGATCCGGACAAAATCGCCATGGCATCGCCGTTAGCACCCAATCTTTCATCAATGGTACCATTCCAGGAATTTTCGTCGTGGTTGGTAATAAACATCATGCGGTAAGCATCCGCTCCGAAACGTTCCGCTTGACGTGGAACCGCCTGAATCAGCGAATCAACGGACCACTCGCCTTTGCCCACTTGGTTCATGATGTGGTGCATCTCCCATTCATATGACATGTCAAAAGCACGTTTATGGTGTTCCGGCACATCGGCTTCGGCCAACATAAACACCTCTGGATTTACTTCCTCCAACTGCCGCCGTGCTTTCTCCCAGAAATCCGTTGGCACTTTACCGGCCACGTCGCACCGGTATCCGTCGATTCCGAATTCGCGCACCCAGTATTCCAATGCGTCCGCCATGGCGTCGTATAAACCGGATTCCCTTCCATTTTCCCAATCGAGTTGGGTCACGTCCCACCAATCCGTTCCGGATGGCGGCTGTAAGTTACCCGAGTCATCAAGCAGAAAATACTCAAGGTGAGATTCAGTCCATTCGCTGTCAAACGCTGTGTGGTTGGCCACCCAATCAATAATTACTTTCATGTCCAGAGCGTGCGCCGCATCGGTCAACGCTCGCAAGTCAGCCGCCGTGCCGAAGTCTGGGTTGATTTTGTAGTAATCCTTCACGCTGTACGGGCTTCCCATACTCGATGAGCCAGGTTCAACCATGAAGTTGTTCTTATTTTCGCCGCCTTTGCGATTGACTTCGCCAATGGGATGAATGGGCATGAGCCACAGAATATCCACACCCAAGTCTTTCAAGCGGGGCAAATCTTCAGCGAATGCATTGAACGTTCCCTCAGGTGTGTGCTGGCGCACGTTGACTTCGTAGATGGTTGCATTTGAGGACCAGGCAGGATGAACGAGAACGTCAGACTTCAAGCCTTGTCCCAGCGCTAGAGCATCTGTAGTTGAAGAGGGGGAGTTGCCTCCTGCACAACTCGTCAATAGCAGTAAAAGCACTGCGAATCCGACAAAGGTTTGCTTCACGGTGTTCATTTCAAAAAAGGGTCGGTTGTATGCCTTCGCTGTTCGATGGCGCTTCATCGTCATCGTCTCCAGCGGAATTAGACATTTTGGATTGTGTTGATTTTACAGTTGTGTCTGACGCTGATGCTTCCATCGCTGGTTCATCTGTGGGTTCGGATTTAGCGGGCTCTTCACTTGAAACAGACGGTGCATGGGCGTCCACGTTTGGAGCGACTTCTGCCTCCCAGACCGTTTGGGCTTGAGCTTCTTTCTCTTCGTCCAAAGGCTCCAACTGCACGTCCGTGACGGGCAGGCCGCTCAATCTATTGCCCAATGCGCGAATGCCCTTGATGGCAATGAAGCCTGAAGCGTCAAAGATTTCATCTTCTCGATCGCGCGTCTCCTTAAAGCGGCGGTTGAATCGGATGCGTACCAACGGGTGGTGGGCTGTCGATACCGCGCCGAGGCGGGAGTTTTCGTGATCGCCAATGAAAGAAAAGGGCTTTTGAACGAGTTCGGGATGGAAACGCTTCACGTACCAACACTCCTTTTCTCCTTCGTAATACACAACCGAAACCGGTCGCTGCGGGTGCCACTTCTCGAGGAGGATCATTTTATCGTCAAACCGCGTATTCAGGTCAAAGCCGGTAAACGCATACTCACCAGAAGAGAGAAAAACCACAATTCGATCGTCTGCCATGAATTCGCCCAACAAAACACCCCGGCCTTCAGCATTGAGCGTTCGAACGGTTTCGTCGTACCAAACTTTGCGCGCACCAAGGGTCGAGACACCCTCCTCGCTCAATTCGATCTTGCGGATGGCATTCTTCGAGACCAAATTGCCCCCGGCGCCGCGGCCACGAATGGCCAACTCGGAAAAGTCAATGTCCATCTTGACTTTCTTAAGGCGCGCGTTCGCCCGCAAGAACACCGTTACAATTTCCGCCTCGCCGTTGGGGTTCGCAGTGAAATACAGGATTCGCGACTTTGGCGTACCCTTGGTGATATTGTACTCCCGGTCGCGTGTAATGGCCGGAACGTTAAAGCGCTTCATCATGCTGCGACCGGCGGCCCCATCGAGGTAGATGCAATTGTATACCGTGCGGTCATCTCCGCGCTTCCA
The DNA here is from genome assembly GCA_002690915.1 of Crocinitomicaceae bacterium. Classification (GTDB taxonomy): domain Bacteria; phylum Bacteroidota; class Bacteroidia; order Flavobacteriales_D; family Sanyastnellaceae; genus UA16. The sequence continues at coordinate 21,714 of NZGF01000039.1, read as the reverse complement.
TACGGCGACATGGATGATGTCTTTCCCGAAGAAGGACTTCTGACTCACCTTGCTAACCTGCAAAATGCCATCCTTCCGGACCACGATAATGTCATCAATATCACTGCATTCCCCCACCAATTCTCCTTCTCCACGCTTCAATCCATATCCGACAAACCCCTCCTCCTTCTGAGCATATAGCTTGACGTTGGCAACAGCCACCGCAGAGCGAGAAATGGATTCAAACGAACGCAATTCCGTCTTGCGTTCGCGGCCGGCTCCGTATTTCTTCTTGAGCATACGGAACCATTCAATGGCATATTCCGTCAAATTTTCCAGGTGGTGCTTAACCTGGTCGATGTCCCCTTCCAGCCCTTCTATCAAACGATCGGCTTTGAACGAATCAAACTTGGAGATACGCTTGATCCGGATCTCCGTCAGCCGCGTCACATCGTCATCAGTAACCGCCCGAAGCAAGTGCTTGATGTGCGGTTTCAACCCTTTGTGGATAGAAGCTAAAATTTCCTCCCACGTTTCACATTCCTCGATGTCCCGGTAGATCCGGTTCTCAATGAAGATTTTCTCCAGCGACGCAAAGTGCCACTTCTCCTGCAGCTCGCCCAATTCGATTTCAAGCTCCAATTTGAGCAGACCCTTGGTGCGTTCTGTCGAAATCTTCAGAAGCTCTTTGACTCCAAGGAATTGCGGCTTGTCATTGAGGATGACTGTTGAATTGGGCGAAATGGACACCTCACAATCGGTAAAGGCGAACAGCGCACCGATCATTTTGTCCGGACTGACGTTGTTGGCGAGGTGAATGACAATCTCGACTTCGCTGGCGGTGTTATCCTCCACCCGCTTGATTTTGATTTTGCCTTTATCGTTGGCCTTCAAAATACTCTCAATGAGCGAACTGGTGGTCACACTAAATGGCAATTCACGGATGACGAGCGTTTTGTTGTCGGCCTTTTCAATGCGGCCGCGTACCCGAACTTTGCCGCCGCGCAGTCCGTCGTTGTAATTCTCAACGTCAGCCGTCCCACCCGTCGGGAAATCCGGGTATAACGTGAAGCCCTTTCCCTGCAGCGTGGAGATGCTGGCTTCGATGAGTTCAACAAAATTATGCGGGAGCGTTTTGCACGCGAGACCCACAGCGATCCCTTCCACTCCGGAAGCAAGCAAAAGCGGAAACTTGACGGGCAACGTCTCCGGCTCTTTATTTCGGCCGTCATAACTCTGTAGCCAAGTCGTAGTCTTCGAATTGAAGAGGATGTCTTTTCCAAGTTTGCTCAGCCTTACCTCGATGTAACGTGAAGCGGCAGCCCGGTCCCCGGTAAAAATGTTTCCCCAGTTCCCCTGGCAATCCAGCAGCAGTTCCTTCTGCCCAATTTGTACCATCGCATCCCCTATGGAAGCATCTCCATGCGGGTGGTACTTCATCGTGTTGCCGATGACATTGGCGACCTTGTGAAACCGGCCGTCGTCCATTTCATCCAAACTGTGCAAGATGCGGCGCTGCACCGGCTTCAAACCATCATCCTGGTGGGGTACGGCGCGTTCTAGAATCACGTAGGATGCGTAATCCAAGAAGTAATTATTGTACATCCCGGCGACCTGAATGACCCGTTCCAAGGCTTCCCCAGCGCCTTCGCCATTCTGGGCATTTCCTTCGTCGCTATCAGGGCTAACCGGTGGCAATTCTTCCTCGCTCATTCTTCAACCAAATCTTTTTCAACCCGCAGGTTTTCGATGATAAAACTTTGACGATCAGGCGTGTTCTTGCCCATGAAGAAGGTCATCATTTCCGTGATACGGCTATCCTTAGCAATAACAACAGGATCGAGGCGAATGTCATCCCCGATAAAATGCCTGAACTCATCCGGGCTGATTTCGCCCAAGCCTTTGAAACGGGTAATCTCAGCCTTAGCTCCCAGCGCTTGTAACGCCACTTTTTTCTCGGTTTCGCTGTAACAATAACGCGTTTCTTTTTTGTTTCTCACACGGAAAAGCGGCGTCTGCAGAACGTATAAATGACCGCGTTTCACCAAGTCCGGGAAAAACTGAAGGAAGAACGTAATCAACAGCAAACGGATGTGCATGCCGTCCACATCGGCATCGGTGGCAATCACCACATTGTTGTAGCGTAGATTTTCGAGACCGTCCTCTATGTTCAATGCCGCTTGTAACAAATTAAACTCTTCGTTCTCGTAGACCACCTTCTTCGTCAAACCGAATGAGTTCAGGGGCTTCCCTTTCAAGCTGAATACCGCTTGAGTCAGCACATCACGTGCTTTGGTAATCGAACCAGAAGCTGAATCGCCCTCGGTAATGAACAGTGTTGTTTCTTCGTTTCGGTCTTTTTTGTCTCCGAGGTGAAGGCGGCAGTCACGGAGTTTTTTATTGTGAACACTTGACTTCTTGGCGCGCTCCCGAGCCAGTTTCTTGATGCCAGCCAGGTCCTTTCGCTCGCGCTCGCTTTGCAAAATGCGGGCTTGGAGCAACTGTGCGGATTCTGGATTACGGTGCAAAAAATTATCCAATTCACGCTTGAGGAAATCGTAAACGAAGCTCTTCAAGGTGGGCTGGCCCGGACCCATTTCCGCAGATCCTAGCTTGGTTTTTGTTTGTGACTCAAAAACCGGCTCTTCCACCTTGACCGAAATCGCTGCCGAAATACCCCCGCGGATATCCGCTGCATCGTAATCCTTTCCAAAGAAATCGCGAACTACCCGCACGTATGCCTCACGGAAAGCAGATTGGTGGGTACCGCCTTGCGGCGTGTACTGGCCATTGACAAAACTCTGGTAATCCTCCCCATACGCATCCGTGTGCGTGAGGGCCACTTCAATGTCTTCATTCACCAAGTGGACTATGGGGTAACGAGGATCTTTCTCCAGGTCATTGGTCAGAAGGTCCTTCAAGCCATTTTCGGACTTGAATTTCTCGCCGTTCAGATAAAGCGCAAGGGTGGTGTTGAGGTACGCATAATTCCACAGCAACCGCTCAACATGTTCCATCCGATAGCCGTAAGCCTTGAACACCTCCCGATCGGGGCGGAAGGCAATCATGGTTCCGTTGCGTTCCTCAGTCTTGCCTCGCTTCTCGTCGTTGACCAAATCGCCCCGCTCGAATTGTGCGCGCTTCACTTCACCCTCGCGGTAACTTTCTACCGTGAAAAAATTTGACAGTGCGTTGACGGCTTTTGCACCCACCCCGTTCAAGCCTACCGATTTCTTGAATGCGCGGGAGTCGTACTTACCGCCCGTGTTGATTTTCGAGACCACGTCGACCACTTTACCCAAAGGGATGCCGCGGCCAAAATCACGCACCTTCACCTCGCCGTCTCGAATGGTAATGCGAACACTTTTCCCATACCCCATGGCGTGCTCATCGATGCAATTGTCGACAATCTCTTTCAACAGCACGTAAATACCATCGTCCGCTGCCTGTCCATCCCCCAACTTTCCGATGTACATCCCTGGACGCATCCGGATGTGTTCTTTCCAGTCCAGCGAACGGATATTATCCTCTGTATACGATACCTGCTCTTTTCCCGCCATAGCTAACGAAATTAGTCGTTTGCAACCTTGCAGGCATAGAAAACACTCCTCGTTTTTTCCACAAAAAGAAAGGACGGTTGGCCCAGAATGTTCAAACCTAAATTGGATTTCCGTCGCACGTGAAATGCAGTCCCGCAGAAATTCCCTCAAGAGACCAAATTTGCTCGCTATTTTTGAAGAAAAAAACCATGAGTATCGTCAGCCTCGAACCTCAGCCCCTGTGGCACTTCTTCAATGCATTAAATAGCATTCCTAGGCCTTCGAAAAAGGAGGAAAAAGTCCGAGAGTGGGTTATCGGACTCGGAAAAAAATGGGGATTCGAAACCCACACCGATGACGTCGGCAATGTCCTCATCCGTAAGCCTGCAACGGCTGGGATGGAAAAAAATCGGCACATTGTTTTGCAAAGCCACTTGGACATGGTTTGTCAGAAAAACACCGATACAGAATTCGACTTTGATACCCAGGGAATCAAAATGTACGTGGATGGTGACTGGGTGCGCGCGGAAGGAACGACCCTCGGCGCAGACAACGGAATCGGAGTAGCGACCATCTTGGCCGTCCTCGACTCCACAGATATCGCTCACCCAGCGATTGACGCCCTGTTCACCATCGATGAAGAGACCGGTATGACGGGCGCATTGGGTTTGAAAGGCGGGTTTTTGCAAGGTGACATCCTCCTGAACTTGGATACGGAAGACGACGATGAATTGTCCATCGGATGCGCCGGAGGTGTCGATGTTACGTCCACGGGTTCTTACGAAAGTGAGGCCATTCAGTCGGGAGTGCAGCAAATGCGCATCCGCCTCACGGGTGGTTCCGGTGGCCATTCAGGCATGGACATCCACAAAGGCATCGCCAACGTCAACAAACTCATGAACCGTCTGCTAATTGAAAGTCTAGGCGCAGTAGATTTTCGCTTGGCGTCCGTTAATGGTGGGGGGCTGCGCAACGCCATCCCGCGCGAATCGGAAGCGGTTCTCGTGCTCGACGCTGCTGATGGTACAACATTCACAAGAACCGCAGTGGAAGCATTTGAAGCCATCAAAAGCGAATATGCAACAACGGATCCCGAGTTGAGTTTGTTCTGTGAAACAGAGGATACTACTGCGACTCATGCGATGCCAGAGGAAGATCAACTTGCCATTCTCATGGCGATTCAGACGTTACCGGTTGGGATTCACCGGATGAGTCCTGACATTGAAAACCTCGTCCAGACCTCCAACAACCTAGCCAGGGTTGAAATTGGCGACGGCGCAATTAGCCTGCAGTGCCTGTGCCGGAGCTCTGTGGATTCGGAAAAAGACGACCACGCAAACAGCATCGCATGTGCATTCGGTCTCGCCGGATTGCAAACCGACTTCAGTGGGCAATACCCTGGCTGGACACCCAATCCCTCAAGCACTATCGTCGCTACAATGAAGGCCTTGTATGAGGAAAAATACAACGAGTCACCCCGCGTACTCGCATGCCATGCTGGCTTGGAATGTGGTATTCTCGGAACGAATTATCCCGAAATGGATATGGTGAGTTTTGGACCCAACATACGCGGAGCACACAGCCCGGACGAATGCGTCCAAATCAGTTCAGTACAAAAGTTCTGGGGATTCTTCTTAGATGCCCTACAACGCATACCGAACAAAGCATGAGCACACCTGCCTCAAGACCCCTCATACTCATCACCAATGACGACGGCATTCAGGCCAAGGGCATTCAGGCCCTGGCAGGAGCCATGATCAATCACGGCGATGTGGTTGTCGTAGCACCCGACAGGGCTCAAAGCGGAATGGGCCATGCCGTTACCATCAATGGCATTTTGAAAATGGAGCAGGTCACCTTCGGCGTCGAAGGCGTTCAAGCGGCTTGGCAGACCACGGGCACACCGGTTGATTGTGTGAAGTTAGCGATCTATGAAATCTTAGGTAAAAAGCCCGACCTGTTGCTAAGTGGCATCAACCACGGCAGCAATGCGAGCATCAACGTGATTTACAGCGGAACCATGTCAGCTGCTGTCGAAGGTGCCGTAGAGGGTATCCCATCGATTGGGTTCAGCTTGCTGAATCATGCACCCACAGCTGATTTCTCAGCGTGCGTTGCGTACGTCGAAAAACTTGCATTGGCCGTCATTGAGCGTTCGCTGCCCGAGGGTACGTGCTTGAATGTCAACTTTCCCGATTTGCCTGAGAATGAACTGAAAGGGCTAAAAGTTTGCCGGCAATCCGCAGGCCACTGGGAAGACGCATTTGACAAGCGTACCTCACCAGGTGGAACACCGTATTTCTGGATGACCGGCAAATTCTCCAACCCCGACCAGGGACAGGATACCGATGAATGGGCCTTGCGAAACGGATTCGTGAGTGTTGTCCCCACCCAGTACGACCTGACCGCACACCACGTCATTTCCACTCTCAATCAATGGGACCTGTGAGTGCCCGTCGCTTCAATCACTCCGTTTTCGGATTCGCAGCAGGTTTGCTCGGCACCGGAATAGGTTTCGCAGCCATGACTGCATGGTGGAGTTGGGCCAACGGGACGTCTTTCGGATACTTTGTTGATGAGGTATTCATCAGAAGTGCCCTTTACAAAGACAGCATTCTCACCATCAGTGTACTCTTCAACGTCGGTGTATTCTGGTTGGCCCTTCGATGCAATTGGGACCATTTTGCACGGGGCATTTTGGGTGTCATATTTATCACCGTGCCGCTGATTATTTGGTTCCAAGCACAAGCGTTTTAAACCCACCTCTCGGATGGTTCAAACCCGCAAATCCAAGTCATCGATACAACGCGTTTTTATGATCGCTGGAGAGGCCTCGGGAGACGCCTACGGAGGGATGCTCGTTAGCGAACTGCTGAATGCCCAGCCCACGCTCGAAATTCACTGTTGGGGCGGCGATGCCATGGAAAAAGCCGGTGCAACATGCCACAGGCATTACAGGACATTGGCATTCATGGGCATATGGGAAGTCGTGAAAAATGCCCTGACCATACGCCACCGCTTTAGAGAATGTTGGAACCAAATCGAAGCATTTCAGCCAGATGTTTTGGTCGGGATCGATTACCCTGGATTCAACCTGCGCATGGCACGCAGGGCGAAACGTGCGGGAATCACGACGCATCATTACATCTCCCCATCCGTATGGGCTTGGAAAAAGAATCGGATAAAAACCATTCAACGGGACATCGATCGCTTGCACGTCATTCTCCCTTTTGAGAAGGAATGGTATGCCAAAGCAGGCATGGATGTCGCTTGGGTCGGACATCCGCTCTTGGAATTGCTCAAAAACGAAAGTCAACCCCACGCGACGAAAGGTCAGGCAAAGCCAAGAATGCTACTCCTTCCTGGCTCGAGGGCGCAAGAACTAGAATACATGCTACCGATCATGGTTGAAACGGCCAAAAGTCTGACACAATTCGAGGCCGTTATCGCAGGTGCACCAGGCAGAACGAGGACGGATTATCGTTTAGCTGAAGAAGCCGGAATCCCTGTGGAATTTGGACGTACCCGAGCATTGATGAGTTCATGCGACGTTGGCTTAGTTACATCGGGCACCGCCACCCTTGAGGCGGCGCTGCTGGGGCTACCTCATGTCATTTGCTATAAAACAAGCCGCGTCACGTATGCTCTGGCTCGCATTTTAGTGAAATCACATTGGATCGGACTCCCGAACATCCTATTAAATAAAAATGCTGTTCAAGAGCAGATTCAAGCCCAATGCACACCTAGTGCTCTGCGCAGTGCTGTGTTAGCCTTGCACGATGGACAAGCCCTTGGCTCATCGGCAAAGCAACAGCTGCAGCAATTCCAACAGCTTGGGCGGGCTCTGCAATCCGATCGGCCAGCATCGGAGCAGGTTGCCGCGTCCATCTTGGCAGGAAAATGAGAACGAGGACAGCGCTCTTTTTACTCGTCACGCTCTGGACTCCAACTGCAACAGGCCAGCCTTCATCCACAATCACCGTCGGACTCGAGGACTTCGAAAAGGCACAGCGCATTCGATGTCAGGCCGCAACCGGCGCTTTTGAATGGATAACCGTCGAAAACGGTCAACTGCGTGCAGTCGGAGCATTGGAAGGAATCCAAGAGATAGCAAAAACCGATGTTGGATACACGGTGACGACAAAGACAGATGAAATGCAGGCAAGCTACATCATCCTCAAGCCTGCCGAAAGCCATGATATTATCCGACTCATCTCCGATCCGACCGGTTATCGGCAGTACACGGGAGCGGTTCATTTCTATTGGCACGCGAACCAATGGCACATCGCATTGGAAGCCGATTTGGAGGATTACGTTGCCGGCGTACTCGTCAGTGAAGTGGGGAAAGGACAAGCCAAGGCGCTCTACACCGCGCACGCATTGGTGAGCAGGACCTACGCCTTGAATAATGCAGAAAGACACCGACTCACGGGATACGATGTCTGTGACCAAGTGCATTGCCAGGCCTTTGACGGCGTATCAACTGTCGACGATGCTATCCGCATGGGATGCCGGGCTTCGAAGCACATGGTACTCGTGGATCGACTGGGCCGACCCATTCCAGCCGCTTTTCACTCCAATTGTGGAGGCACTACACGCAGTTCAGCAAGGGTTTGGCAAAAAGCCTCGCCTCACCTTCTCCCGGTGCAAGATTCCGCCTGTTCATTCGGAGAACATGCACAGTGGGAAAGGCAAATCTTGCGCAAAGACTGGAACATTTGGCAAAAAGATCAATCCGTTGACCTTGACAACAAAACCTTGGTAAGGGCAAAGCTCGGACTCCCGAGTGACCGGTTTGATGTGGGTGATGCTGGAGATGCATTGATTTTGTCCGGACGAGGATTCGGACATGGCGTTGGCCTGTGCCAAGAAGGTGCCATGGAGCGCGCCAAAAAGGGCGCTTCACCATGGGCCATTTTAGACACATACTACCAGGAAATTTGGCTCAGGCACTTGTCGCAAATCACAGCCCCTCGAGCACCCGGTGTTTCGAGTAAGTAACCACGTAACCGAACGACAACGTTCGCCGTTCATTGGGGCCCAATTCCAAGTCCCAAACCAGTTGGCCTGAAGCCGCGTTCAACTCGCCTCCACTCAACTCCAAAACCTCCACTTGTATTTCGCTCACTGTAGCATGCGGTATGGCATCTTGCACCGCTACTGATACGCTGCGATTGTGTTGATTCTCAACGGTAATTTCGAAGGACTGAGTGGATTTGCGAGAGCTCCCAAAAGCCTTGCTGGTGCACCGATTCAAGACGCGTTTTCGGCTCGCACGGACACGAACATCCTTACCCAATGGGATGTGCAAGGTATCTCCGGGAGCAGGCAACTGCATAAAATAAGCGCCTCGGTACATCCCGCCTGCAATCACTTGGACCCGCCCAGGCACAAGTTCAGATTCCGCCCATTCTCCGGAGTTTACCAATTGGTAGGCCTCATCGGTGTATTCAGGCAGCAGCAGGTAGCTCAGTTCGCCTTGAAGGTCAAACGATTCTATAAAGATGCGCTCCGGTGAGCCATCTCCGCGAATTAATGCGGGACTCGAAGGCTTAAATTCATACCTCTCCAAGGCGTTCGAGGCAGCAGATCTGTGAGTCTGCATGTCATCGTCGCTTTCGTAGTCGTCAAAGGAAGCTTGCGCCTCCCACGCGTAGGCTTCGGCCCCATTGCTATCCCCTAAGCTCAAGAGCTTCTTTTCAACAATCGGCGGGGCAATGGATTGCAACGGATTGCCCACAACAAAAGTCAAAAGCACTTCTTCCCATTCCTGTCCTGTGGATTGAAATGCGGAGGCATATCGCTTCATCTGAATGCTGCCGTCCGGGGAAACCTCGGCGTCATATACCGGCGACCATCCAGCTTGGGATACGACGTAACTAACCCGAACATCAGTACTTGATTTTGGCGGGCCTGCAAAGCGTAACGTCCACTGACCTTCAGACTCCTCCATGGTCTTCTCCCATTCCTGTCGCTGAACCTCAAGCTCATCCATTGCGGTTGTTAATTCTTCCATCTCCATGCGGAGCTCGAGCATCAGGTAACTCAATTCCGTGACGCGCTCCCTCCAGAAGTTTGCATGATCGCGCAAATCGTCTACCAGCAGCAACTCCTCCCCATTCAAACTGCGATTGGAGCGAATCATGGCGAGCTCTTCTTCGTAAGCAAAAAGCAACGCTTCACGCAACAAAAAGGTCTGCCGCTTCGATTGAATTTCACGGTCAATGTTTGCTTCCTTTTCGGCGGCAAGTTCGATGTGTGAGGTTGGTGTTGATGCCGCAAAAGCATGCGATGCCAATGACCATCCTGGTCCCAACGAGACTTGAAGCATATCAGCGACAACGGAAGATGACAACCCAGTCAACATCACTGTTGCCGAACCTTGCCCGTCCAATTCAACGCTGCCTGCCCGTTCGATTTTCGCCCCGCGCTCGTATAACGTCACCGCTTCAATGGGCCATTGAACGGATTGGCCGAGTGCATCGGGTGCGGCAATAATGCCTCCAAACCAGAGAACGAACAAAAATGCAATTTGCTTCATGCGCCTGAATTTTTCTACTGACAAATTACGGTATCCTGCCAAACACCGTAACCCGCCCATAGCCCAATGCCACCTTCCACGTTGGTAACCATGTTAGCGGGTGGAGCAAACGGACTGCCTTGGCTCAAAATCAAAGTTTCGTAGCTGCGGATTGCTTGAAATACCGGCTCATCAATAGAGCAAAGCCGCACCACAACCGTATCGCCAACTTTGAAATAACCCGCCTCCGGGCTGACACCAAATTCGTCATCCCATGCTGAGCTGCCAGCGGACACACCGCGAAACGCCGAAAATTCGAACGATAACCCGTTGTAAAAGGCGTCATCTGTTACACTGCCAAGCGGCGCTATAAAGTCCGCATCCTTCACCTGGCCAGCAAGTGGATCCCAAGCAGGTCGAAGGTTAATCCGTTTCGCGAACCAACGGTATGCGTTGCCAAGGGTGTCCGGGTCGGTAAATTGAGCATACATCAAACCAAGTGTGTCCAGTGTACCGGGAGATTGAAACCATGCAGAGTCAACGGAAACAGCCGGAATAATTGTTGTGGTCGCTTGCATGCTGGCATCCTCAACAGTGACGTCCAAGGCATACGTCACACCAGCCGTTCCGCGCCACATCGGGTCAAATGATGTGTAAACGCACAAGTCCAAGGCGGCCAAAACAGAATCTGGAAAACCCAAGATTTCCTCGGCGGATTCGAGCAACTCCGGAGGTAAGTCAGAGGTGCACAACTCATCCAGTTCAACTTCAGTTACTCCGTCGCTCAGGTTCACCAGAGCACCCGGTAAAAATGCTTGCCCAATGGAATTGGCATCAACGGGGTCGAAATACCCCACAGCCTCGCCCACAAAAACGATAGGTGCCTCGCCTTCGACTATGGTTCCTTCCACCACGTATACCGGGTCCACATCGGGAAGCTCTACATCAATTTCTTGTTGGCAACCAGAGATCAAGCAGGTGGCAAAAACCAAAAGGGCAAACGAAAACAAGCGGCTCATGGCGTAAAGGTAAGGCGACTGGCTACCGTCATTCGTGGATAACCTGAAGATAAATCGCCAAATGATTCGAAATCCACCTCGCGATTCGGAAGCGGTTGCAGTTAGTTTTGTGGCTCTCTTATCAGAATGCTGAATCGACGCCACCTCCGGATCAAGATCTTGCACGTGCTCTACGCCTTTTACCAAGACGAAGAAGGCGACGTGGTCAAGACCAAAAAAGCCCTAGACCACTCCATTGAGAAAATGCAGGAGTTGTACCTGCTTCTCCTCCTCATGATTGGAAGCATGCAATCTTTTGCAATTGATCGCATTGAAGCAGGTCGAAAAAAGCAATTGCCTACTCCGGAAGACTTGCATCCAAACACCAAGTTTGTAACCAATCGTCCGCTGAGGGTGCTGGCCAATAGTAAAAATCTGAGCAAAGCCGCTGCAGACGGCAACATCGGCTGGGGCAATCACCAAGAAATGCTTCGGAAGATTTTTAGAGGACTATTAGACCACGAAGAATACACGACCTACATGGCTAGCGAAGAACGAGGTTTCCGCCATGACCGTGAATACCTAATTCGCATGTTCCGCAAGCACATGATTAACGAAGAGTTGTTCCAAGACAACCTAGAAGAGCTGAGCATTTTTTGGAACGACGACCTCGACCTCGCCGCTTCCATGGCCATCAAGACCATCAAAACCATTGGGGAAGCCGATGACGACGTTGAACTCCTGCCCCTTTGGCGCGACGACGACGACGACCGTAAGTTCTTCGAAGGCCTGTTCGAAGAGACCTTGGTACAGGCGAAAGAAAACGAAGCTTTTGTAACAGAGGCCGCGGCCAATTGGGATTTGGAACGAATCGCTCTGATGGATCGGATTTTGATGAAGATGGCCCTCGCGGAAGCACGCACCTTTCAGTCAATTCCACTCAAAGTCACACTCAACGAATACATCGAATTGTCGAAGTATTATAGCACGCCGAAAAGCCATGGCTTCATCAACGGCATACTTGACGAACTGTTCAGTAAGCTGAAGAAAGAAGGGGTCATCAAAAAAACGGGAAGGGGACTTATCGAATGAAACGCTGGAATTCCAAGTTATTTTTATTCCGATTCGCTGCTTTTTTGCTCATCTTCAGTGGATGCGAATGGAATGAAGAAGGTAAAGTCAGTACCGACCTCATTCACATTCCGGCCACTGCGAGCACCGCTGTTTCTTCATCAGATGCTCTACCTGCCATCGCTTTTACGGAGGCCCTCGTCGAACTGGGAATCGTAACGGAAGGCACTCAAGCTGAAGTGGTCTTTCTCTTCAAAAACACCGGAACCGCCCCATTGATCCTGTCGGATGTCAGCACATCATGTGGATGCACATTGGCTGAACAATGGCCTCGACACCCAATTGAACCCGGCGATCAAGGGGAAGTCGCCGTCCGCTTCGACAGCCGAGGGCGTGTCGGTGAGAACCGGAAGGAGATTTTTGTAGTAACGAATGCTGTGCCTTCGACCACAACCTTAGTCTTAACCGCTGAGGTCATCGGTCCTTCATCAACTGAATTAAGATAACCCGAAATACCATGCTCGACTTATTTGCACGTTTGACCCTTCAGAGCCCTGCTCCCGGTGAGGGCGGATTGAGTTTTTTCCTCCTTATCGGCGGGATGTTCCTCATCATGTACCTCTTCATGATTCGACCACAAGTCAAGAAACAAAAGGAGGCGAAAACGTTTCGCGAAGGCCTCAAAAAGGGCGATAAAGTGGTGTCTATAGGAGGCATCCACGGAAAAGTCGTCGACATGAATGAGCGCACGGTTCTCATTCAAGTCGACGGGGCCAAAATCCGCGTTGAAAAGACCGCGTTGAACCCAGCGGGTGAAGCCTCAGAGGAAGACATCAAAGCCAACACGTGATGCCGCAGCAGCCAGCCATGCCCTCACTGGGACTTTCCCTCATTCCTGTCGTTGTCCTCATCGGATTGTTAGCAGCGGATGTTGTAGCATTTGGTGAGGACAGCTCGTATGGAGCCAACCAGATTGCCATGCTGTTGGCTGCTTTCGTCGCTGGTGGAATCGGAATGGCTCGTGGCGTCCAATGGAAAGCCATCAGCGACGCCATCGCACATTCCGTTTCTCAAACAACCGAGGCCATTATCATCCTGTTGATGATCGGTGCCTTGTCTGGTACGTGGTTGATCGCGGGCATCATCCCTGCATTTATCCACTACGGATTGCAAATTCTCGAACCCGGCATTTTTCTTTTCGCTGCCTGCATCATCTGCGGATTACTATCCCTTGCGACAGGTAGCTCGTGGGGTACTGTTGGCACAGTTGGAGTAGCATTGGTTGGCATCGGCTCTGCCTTGGGACTCGGTGAAGGATGGATAGCGGGGGCCATTATCTCAGGAGCGTACTTCGGGGATAAGATGTCGCCTTTAAGCGATACCACGAACATCGCAGCCACCGTAGGAGGAACCGACCTATTCAGCCACATTCGGTACATGACCTTAACGACGGTTCCAAGCTTGGTCATCGCACTGGTTGTGTTCTTACTAGTTGGATTTGGAGGTGCTGCCGCAGCTGATGGCATCTCCTCAGCTTTCGCAGACGAATTTGGCGCCGCTGTGTTCGCAGCATTTAACATCCACATCGGCCTCTTCATCGCGCCGGTGGTCGTCATTGTTCTGATTGCTCGAAAGGTCCCAGCTGCTGCGGCCTTGCTCATTGGTACCTTGCTCGGCGCACTTACCGCAGTGGTTTTCCAGCCAAATGTGATCCGAGACGTGGCCGGGCTCGGAGGCGAAGCCAACGGATTTGCCCTAGCTGCTTTCAAAGCCTGCATTCAGTCCATGGCTCTGGAAAGCGCTATTTCAACCTCTAACGATATGGCCAATGATCTGTTGACTTCAAGCGGCATGGCCGGCATGCTTAACACAGTCTGGCTCATCTTATGTGCCATGGTTTTTGGAGCGACCATGCAAGCCACGCGCATGCTCGAACGCATCACACGGGCCATTTTGAGCGGTGTTAAATCTACGTTTGGACTGGTCGGGCGTACCGTAGGAACATGCCTTGCCTTCAACGTTCTGGCTTCCGATCAGTACCTGGCCATCGTGGTCCCTGGGAACATGCTCAAAGACGCCTACGCTGAACGCGACCTCGCACCCGAAAACCTCAGCAGAACACTTGAAGACAGCGGTACTGTAACCAGCGTACTCATTCCATGGAACACCTGTGGGGTCGCCCAAAGCGGCATCCTCGGAGTGGCGACGTGGGCTTACTTGCCTTACTGCATCTTCAATTGGGTCAGTCCATTGATGACCTTGACCGTAGCGGCTGTAGGCTTCCGCATCAAGCGCCTTTCAAAAACGAGAAGGTGAATTGAACACCGGGTTGAGCGATTTGTTGGCTACCCATGGGAAATGTAACGCACACCAACGCAACGGCTGAAGAAGCTGAAATTTGCGTGATTGGTGCGAGAGAGCATAACCTCAAAGACATTTCCATCCGAATCCCGCGCAACCAGCTGGTCGTGATCACCGGCGTCAGCGGCAGCGGAAAGTCAAGTTTGGCGTTTGACACTTTATATGCTGAAGGCCAGCGCCGTTACCTCGAGACTTTCTCAGCATACGCGAGGCAATTTCTCGGTGGATTAAATCGGCCCAAGGTAGACCAGATCACAGGCCTGAGCCCGGTCATCAGCATCGAGCAAAAGACCATTTCGAAAAATCCGCGTTCTACTGTTGGTACGATCACAGAAGTGCACGATTTCTTGAGGTTGATCTACGCCCGCGCAGCGGATGCCTTTAGCATGCAAACGGGTGAAGCCATGATACGCTTCACAGACGAGGAAATCTTGGACCGAATGCTCCGGGATTACCATGGCCAGCGCATTCTGCTCCTAGCACCCCTTGTCAAGGGCCGAAAAGGCCACTACCGCGAACTGTTCGAATCCGTCATGAAGCAAGGGTACGTTCGGGCCCGGATTGACGGCACCCTGGTGGAGCTAGAAACGGGCATGCGCCTCGACCGTTATAAGGTCCATGACATCGAAGTAGTTATTGACCGGCTTGAAGTGCGCCTCGACGATGAAGAACGCTTGCTGCGCTCAATCAAGACGGCATTGAACTTGGGTAAAGGCAATATGGGTGTCACTGTCCACGGCGAAGACAAAGTCCGTCATTTCAGCCGGCATCTCATGTGCCCGACAACCGGTGATGCCTACCCTGATCCCGAGCCAAATCTATTTTCATTCAACTCCCCTTATGGCGCCTGTCCGCAATGCAATGGACTCGGTCAGATCGCCGAAGCGGAGCTAAGCTTGATCATCCCCGACGACAGCAAAAGCATTCAAAAAGGCGGAATTGCTCCGTTGGGTGACATAAAGGGAAACCGAACCATGCAGGTGATACAAGCGCTGCTGGACGCTTCGGGAGATACGCCCAAAACCCCCATAAAAGACCTCGCTCCTGAAGTGGTTGGTGAAATCCTGTACGGTTCAAAGGAGCACGTTTGGGTGCCGGGGCGAGCAGGAACATCCGGCAGCCATGTCAACTGGGAAGGTGTGATTGCAACCATCGAGTCAGCAGCGGAACGTAGCAACTCCATTCCACTTCGCCGCTGGGCACGTAGGTTCATGCAAAAGAAAACCTGCCCATCGTGTGAAGGTACTCGGCTCAAGCCCACCAGCCTGCAATTCAAATTAGGCGGCAAGAACATCGCAGAATTAGGTCAAATGGACCTGGCCACCCTCGCCCAATGGTTTCAATCCCTGGATGAACGGTTAACAGACAAACAACGCGTCATTCTCAAGGAGCCCCTCAAAGAGGTTAGCGCGCGACTGGGCTTCTTGGTTGACGTGGGCTTGGACTACTTGGCCCTCGATCGGTCCTCACGAACCTTGTCCGGTGGTGAGGCTCAGCGCATCCGGCTGGCGACGCAAATTGGCAGCCGATTGACAGAAGTACTGTACATCTTGGACGAGCCGAGCATCGGTCTGCACCAGCGGGACAACGAGCGTCTCATCAAGAGTTTACAGGCGCTCCGCGATGCTGGCAACTCTGTAATCGTCATCGAACACGATGAAGAAATGATGCTGAAGTCCGACCACCTCATCGACATCGGCCCCGGTGCAGGTGTTCACGGGGGGTATGTCGTGGCCCAAGGGCCGCCGTCTGCTCACCTCGGAACAGAAAGTAGCACCGCCCAGTACCTCAACAAAACCAAAGTCATCCCCATTCCCAAGCGCAGGAAAACCGGTCGGCGTGCCAAACTCAAACTCACCGGAGCCAGCGGCCACAATTTGCAGGAAGTGGATCTCGTCATACCGCTGGGCACCTTTACGTGCGTGAGCGGAATCAGCGGAAGCGGCAAGAGCTCGCTGATTAACCAAACCTTGTACCCGGCGCTTCACAACCATTACTTTGAAGAAACCAGAGCCCCTCTGCCTTTCAAGAAGTTAACTGGTTTGCAGCATTTGGACAAGGTCATTGCAATAAACCAAAGCCCTGTCGGTCGGACCCCCCGAAGCAATCCTGCCACCTACACCGGCATATTTAATGAAATCCGTGCCTTGTTTACCAAATTACCCGAGGCTGCCATTCGAGGATATAAACCGGGCCGCTTCAGTTTCAACGTCGCTGGAGGCCGGTGCGAAGAATGCAAAGGCGCTGGGGTGAAGACCGTGGAGATGAATTTCCTGCCGGACGTGCACGTTGAATGCGAGGCGTGCAAAGGCAAGCGTTACAACCGCGAAACCCTTGAAGTACGGTACCGTGGCAAGTCCATCTCCGATGTGTTGGGTATGACTGTTAACGAAGCAGTAGAGTTTTTCGACTCCTTTCCCAAGCTGAAACGCATTGCCAAAACCCTTCAAGATGTCGGTCTCGGGTACATCACCTTGGGGCAGCAATCGACCACTTTGTCTGGCGGAGAAGCGCAGCGCGTCAAACTCGCTACAGAACTGGCCCGGGTCAGCACAGGTCAGACCTTCTATGTGCTGGATGAACCCACCACGGGACTTCATTTCCAAGACATCCAAATGCTGATTGACGTGCTTCAGCGCCTGGTCGATCAAGGCAACACCGTACTCGTCATCGAGCACAACCTGGACGTACTCAAGGTCGCCGACCACCTCATCGATCTCGGACCAGCGGGCGGCCAGCGCGGCGGAAAAATTATCTCCACTGGTACACCAGAGGAGGTCGCTGCCAATGTCGGCAGTGCCACCGGCCCGTTTTTACGTACTATTGTAGACTCGTAAAAACAACAAATGAAAAAAGGCCGGAAACAACGTGATTGGAATGAAATCAAGACCAATGACAGTTGGTCTATTTTCAAAATAATGGGAGAATTCGTGCAAGGGTTCGAGACCTTGCAGCGCATTGGACCGTGCGTGAGTATTTATGGATCCGCTCGGATGGCGGAGGACTCACCTGTGTACAACCAATCCCGTGAAGTCGCCCGTCAACTGAGTGCGCGGGGATACGGAGTCATCACGGGCGGCGGTCCCGGTGTGATGGAAGCTGGCAACCGTGGCGCCCACGACGTCGGTGGAACCTCCGTGGGGCTCAACATCGAGTTGCCTTTTGAGCAGCATAACAACCCCTATATCGACCCGGACAAAAGCATCGACTTCGATTACTTCTTCGTGAGAAAAGTGATGTTTGTCAAGTATTCCCAAGGATTCGTTGTCATGCCCGGAGGATTCGGAACGCTAGATGAATTGTTCGAGGCGTTGACGCTCGTGCAAACGGCTAAGGTCGAACCCGTACCGATCATTTTGTATGATTCAGAATTTTGGGCCGGGCTTGTCGACTGGATGAAAACCACCTTGGCTGACAGCTACAAAACCATTAGCCCCGAAGATCCGGAGTTGTTCCATCTCGTTGATTCCCCCGAAGAAGTGGTTCGGGTAATCGATGAGTTCTACTCCAAGTCCCTGCTTCGCCCCAACTTCTAAGCCATGAAAAGCCCCATCCTTCTGCTTTCTGCATTGGTCTGTTTTGCAACAGCCTACTGCCAATTCCCATACAGCGCAACGGTACTGTCCGAGTACTACTTGCCCCTAGACAACCCCACTTCGTTAGGCATTGAGGTGGGGTGGGACGACCCGGCAGTGCAAATCCCATTGGACTTCTCGCTCAATATCGACGGAAACGAAGCGGGTGGCATTTTGACCCTTGGTGGCGTAGGGGAAATGCTTCTGAATACTACCGAAAACGGTCTATTCAACATCCTTTGGCCCATCAACTTGGACGTCATGGACATTGGGTCGGTTGAAGCAGAAGAATTCAGCACCATTCACTACCAGGTGACAGGTGAATCGCCGAACCGCATCCTCAAGATTGAGTGGAATGAGTGTGGGCTATATGAAGAGATGTCAATCCTGGGAACAACCACCATGAGGATTAACTTTCAGACTTGGATTTACGAGAGCGGTGGCATCATAGAATACCGTTTTGGTTCGAACACCATAACGGCAGACTCACTGGGAATTGAATTCTTGACATCCGCAATAATCCTTGGGTTTGATTACGATTACTACGAAGGCACTTTTTACAGCGCTAGTGGCGCTGCTGATGCCCCGGATTGGACCTTATCCGATGATTTTTACCAATGGTATAAATCTGGTACAGGTTTATCCGGCGTACCGGTTGAGGGCACGGTGTATCGATTCGGGCCCGCGGTCGACGTAGCCGAAAACGAAACGCCAGCGCAAAGCTTCTTTATCTTCCCAAATCCTACTGCAGGGTCTGCCTGGATACAGAATGGCACAGAGGCTGCGGAGTTCCGAGTGTTTGATGCGACAGGTCGGAGCGTCCACACCTTCTTTTTGGGCGCAAGAAACCAAACCCAGCTCCCATCGGAAGCCTGGGCCGCAGGAACCTACACCATTCAGAGCTTGACGCCTTCCGGGCAGGCGTCGACTGACCGGCTCGTGGTCGACTGACCTCCGCGCTATTGCTTCATGAACGGGATGGCGCGTCGCGATCCGTCCTTTTCGAATTCCAGAACGAAAACACCACTCGGCCATGCCGAGACGTCCACGGTCATGCGTTGACCTCCGGACCAGGGCCATTCTGTAACCACACGGCCTGACAAATCCACCACACGGCACTGCACCCCAGCGGTCTCGATGAAGCGCGAAGCAATATTCAGCACACCGTTTGCCGGATTCGGGTACACCTGCCAATCGGCCTCCGCCATGGACTCGTCAACGCGCATCACAGGGGCAAAACCAATGGTGAACACACCATGTTCAGGCAAGTCCACTTCGGTTGACCAATACTGCCCCTGGTTCTGCAAAGGATAAAAATCGGGCTCATTGAAAATGCTGAATTCATCGCCCTCCGCCACAATCAAACCGATGCTTCCAGATGCAAACAATTCTGCAACACCGGCGTCTTGGATGCGGAAGTTGACCGCACCCACACCCCCGACCTCTTCACACGCCCAAATACGTTCAAGCCGCTCGGATTGAAACGGGAAAGCCGTCACGACTTCAGCTGCGCCGCCATCGTGACCCCAAAATAGGTATTCACCGTCCTGCAAATCCACGGCGTCGCTGATGCGCACGGGGCCTACGCCTTGGGCGTCAAGGTGTCGGTCCCACTCGCTCTCGCGGCCAATACCTGCTACGTCTTCGGGGTATTGATTCCGGAAGTAATGCTGGACATTGCCGAGGTTGATTCCATAACGGGCAGCGATGTAATTGGATATGATGGTGCGGTGCGATTCAAACAAGCGCCGTCCGTAAATAAAATGCTCGGAAATGAACCCTTCGCCGAAGCGCTCATCAAAGTCCCATCCGTAACGCACTTCGACAAGGTCCGTATCGTCGCGCGCACCAATGTTTGCTCCGGGAAATGGCAACCGGGTGTCGTTCACAATTGTGTAGAACTGCTGGTCCCAATCCGATTGGTCGTAAATGACACCATAAAACTGAGGCAAGGAGGCATCAACAATCCAAAGCGGTGTGGCCTCTGCATAACTTCCTTCGGCATCAATGACAACGGATTGGTAAGAACTCTGATCTTTCCATGGATGCAGGATGAATCCGTTTTCTTGGCGTGCACTGGCGATCCACCCGTGGTCATTCCATATGGTTTCAGCAGCGCGTGCTACGCTGAACGCCGAGATATCTCGCTTCATTTCTACCGCTGGCGCCACAACGCAATCGTTTTCGCCATCAAACTTCAAGGCCGGATGGCCATTGAGCCCGTCTCCCGTGGCCAGCGGTGCAGATAGGCCATCGTCTTGGTAGGCCGAACTAAAATTCCCCGAGAGGACGTCACGCCACTCATGCACGGCCTCACCGTACCCTGCCTCTTCGCCCGTTGCTCCGTAGATTCCCTGATCCGCTCGTAGCCAAATCGACAAATCTTCTTCATTGCCGACGCCTCCTGGCCCCCAAGGTCCGAAATCGAGGGGTACAGGATGGTACACCAAAAGCAGTGTATCGGAACCAAGGTTGGGCAATTCAAACCCGCCTACTTCAACAGCAATTCCATCGGGAACCACTAACTCAATCGGACCAAATTCATCTGGTACTACGGTGACTTCGTAACCAGAGGCGTTGGAGACGAGATTCTCTAAATTGGCATTGCTAACCGCGATGTCATCGGCTGTCAAATCCGCCATTTCCACAGCTTGGAGGTTTCGACGAAAAGCCAACTGCACTTGTGCATTGCCATAAATGGACGTTTCTCCCGCTGCCGGTTCCAAAAAGGCGATCGCCGGAAATCCGATTGGTTCACCGTACACATCCGTCTCCCACATACCGCGGCCGTAGGTACCCGCACGTAGACGTTGCGGATCGTTAGCGCCTGTGCCCGGGTAGAGTTCCAACTCCGTCACGCGAACGGTGGCCGGTAATCCGTTGGAAAAATCCATCCAAGTGGAATCCAAATTGCTCCAGTAGTAAACACCCATGTCAGTACCGGCATACAGGCCTCCAGCGCCGGTAGTGTCGTAAGCCAAGGTATTGATCGGTAATGCAGGCAAATCCCCTTCCAATTCGGTCCATTCTTCGCCCAAATCGGTTGATTTCCATACCGCATAATTAAACGAGATGTACACTGTGCTGTCCTCATCAAAAACAGTCTCAATGGCCAAAACGGGCTGAGCACTTAGAGGAAGATTATTAGATAAATCGTACCACACCACACTGTCCGCATCCGCCAAGGCATTATCGCATCGAAAGAATTTACGGGTTGCCTCGGTGGCATACAATCGGTCCTGTGCGCTGTGGTCGCGGTGCACGACGCGCATGGTGTTGGCATCGGTGCCGCCGAGCTCAGAACTGATTTTTTCCCATACAATGCTATCCTTGACAGGATGCTTGACATTCATGGAGCGCCACACGTTCAACAGCCCTACGTACATCGTTTCTGAATCCTCAGCGGACACCGTGAATGGTGTTGACCAAGCTCCTCCTTCATTGATACCTAGGGTTCCGTTGGCAACAATCGTCTGAGACTGAATGCCCGGTCCGGTTCGATAAATCCGGCCGTATTGAGAACTCGAGAAAAACCACTCAGGATCGTTTGGGTCGTAAATGCACTCAAATCCATCTCCGCCGCTGCCACGGGACCACTGCACCCCATTGAAGAGGTAAGTGCCGTTGTCTTGGTAGCCGTTCATAGCGTGATTGCCATCGAAAGGGCTCTG
>NZGF01000038.1 GCA_002690915.1 Crocinitomicaceae bacterium | reverse complement strand
GGGCACAGAATAGTGGAGATGAAAATATTCCCCGACGATCAGACGCTCATCGGGAACAATGCCCTTGATGGCCGAGACCACTGTTTTTTGGCTAAGATCAAGATCTGGATACTCAGAAAGGCTGCTCTTGAGGAAGGCTGACGGAATAGCGAAGATCAGCAATTCGGCCTCGGAGACTATGTGCTCGAGGTCGTCGTGTACGTCGATCAGTTCAGTCGGTAGCTCTACGCTGCTCAAATAGCGTGGGTTGTGGTGGTACATGCGGATATGGTCCACCTGTTCTTTCGAACGCATCCACCAGCCGACATAATCCAACTGTTCACATAGGATCTTGACGAGCGCAGTGGCCCAACTGCCCCCACCGATAACAGCGATCTTGGGTGCCGTATTCAAAACTGGATGGGAAAGACCATCCGACGTTTGCCTCTTTGAACTTTGACAGATGTTTGCATGCCCTTTTTCAGCCTGCTGAGCGCGCGCATATAGCTCATCATATCGGTCACTCTTTTTTCGTCCAGCTCAACAACGACGTCTCCAGCCAAAAGACCGGCATTGTGGGCCGGTTTGCCCTCTGTCACCCCGTCTATGCGCATCCCTTTTCCGCTGAAGGCGTAGTCGGGAACTACACCGAGCGTTACAGTGAAACGCGGTGCACTGGCTTGATTTTCCTCTGGAGTCGATGTGAATTCGAGCATGACTTCCCGATTCAACTTATCCATCATTCCGAGAATGTAGTCCAGCGTTTTTGTGATGCCTTCGAATTCAATGATCCCTACATCATCGGTCGGGCGATGATAATATTCGTGTGGCCCGGTGAAAAAGTGCAAAGCCGGCACCTGCGCATTGTAAAACGAAGTGTGATCGCTGGGGCCGATACCGCCTTTCGTGGTCTTGATCTTGACTTCTATACAAGGGTTGTGCTTGATGATGCGCTCAAAACTTGAGCTTGTGCCTACCCCGTTGATGATGAGCTTCCCATCTTCTTCCAAATGACCGATCATGTCCATATTGATCATGTAGTCCATGGCTTCTTTTTCGTAGGCGTTTGATTTGATAAAGAAGTTGGAGCCAAGGAGGCCCTTTTCTTCCCCAGAAAAAGCAATGAAGAGATAATTTTTGTTGGCAAGACCGTCACCGTCCTGAACAGCTGAGAGATGTTCAGCCAAAGCGAGCATGCCCGCCACACCACTGGCATTGTCGTCCGCTCCATTGTGGATGGCCGGCTCTCCACGGTAAAGTGAGCCTTCCCGGCCCATTCCTAAATGGTCGTAATGGGCTCCGATCACTACGGTCCTTTTTTGTCCACGGTCCAAAAAGCCGATCACATTCTTGGCTGTCAGCACCCTGTCCTCCACTTGCACATTCAGCTTGATCTTCGTCTTACGCATCAGACGTTTCGCCTCCTCCTTATTGGCCACGAAAACGACGGGGATGCCCATGTTCAATCGTTTCCGGAATTTTCTTGGAAGGCTGCGGGAACCTTCGGGATCGATGAGAACGATGGCGGCAGCGCCCTTTTCTTTTGCCAGCTCAATTCGGCCGCTGAGGTCTTCGTAGCGCGAGAATTCCGAGTGTGGGTGAATGCCGTCGGGCGAAGAAATATTCAGCGCCACGGCCTTCTCCTCGATCTTGAGGCCGGCGTAATCGTCCCGACCAAGCTCGGGCGCGACGATACCGAACTCCACGTAATAACACTTGCCCTTGTAGGACCCGTTTTCTGTGTATTGGGTCGGGTAATAGGTGCTGTCCGAAACAGCCCATTGGTTGCGGCGGATTTTCAGGAAGTTTCCTTCCTTCATCTGGATGCCATCCATAATGGGGAATTCCTGAAAGAAAGATCCACCGTGAAGCGGAGTGACCTTGCTGTTTATAAAGGCGTTCTTGATGTATTCTGCAGCCAGCTGTTCGCCTCGGGTGCCTGGATGCCGCCCACGAAGTTCATCTGAGGCGAGGTAGGTGATGTGCTGCCGTATTTTTTCGTTCAGGTAGCTGATGGACGGCGGGCAGTCAACAGATGCATCGGAACTGCGCTCCGCGGGTGCACTTTCCGAGATCGGCTTTATGACGCCGTTCATACCCGGGGTGACGGGACGTCCTTTTTGTCCGGTGAGGAGCAGCGAATAAAAAACAAAGGGAATGAGCAGTGTAAGGCGCTTCATTTCTTGAGGTTTCGAGTGAAACGCAAAGATAAGGTCCATCTTACGTGAACCGCCCCGATTACCTTTGTTTCGTGAAGGCGTTCAAACAGTTGGCCGGTCAGACGGCATTGTATGGCTTGCCAAGTATCCTGGGTCGATTGTTGAACTTCCTGCTTGTGCCTCTGCACACAGCCGCCATGACCCAGCAACAATTTGGAGTGGTGACCGATCTCTATGTATGGGTCGCGGTGTGTATCGTTCTGCTTACTTACGGAATGGAAACGGCCTTTTTCTACCACGGAGCGGATCCAGAACGAACGGATGGCGTCTTCCGAACAGCACTGGGTTCTTTGATCATCAGCACGCTCCTCTTCTATGGCCTTTTCGAATGGAACATTCACTCTGTGGGTTCGGCGCTCCGATATGAGGGGCATCTCGGATACCTGCGGTGCATGGTGTGGATCTTGTGCCTGGATGTGCTGGCCGCCCTTCCCTTCGCTCGATTGAGACTGAGTGACAAGGCCGCTCATTTTGCCGCCATCAAATTCGCGCTGATCGGAACGAACATTCTGCTCAACCTCCTTCTCTTCGATGCAGTGCCAGGTCTTGAAGGAATGAACAACTTTTTGCCGGTCGCTTTTCAGCAAGATCCAGTGGCCTATGTGCTCGCGGCCAACCTCTGCGCCTCCGGGGTGATGACGCTGCTTTTGTTGCCGCAGTGGCGTCTCCTGTTCCGTCGATGGAATTGGGAGAGGGGTCAATGGATAAGCATGATGTCTTATGGATTGCCTCTGATGCTTGCGGGTCTGGCAGGGATCGCCAATGAACTGGCCGATCGACAGTTCATCAAATATCTGCTTCCCGAGCATCAGGCCATGGCCGACTTGGGCGTCTATGGAGCGGTCTACAAGCTCTCTATTTTGCTCCTCCTTTTTGTTCAGGCCTATCGCTATGCAGCAGAGCCTTTTTTCTTTCGGATGAATACTTCGGGAAACGGCAAAGAGATGAACGCTCGTGTACTGCTCTATTACACTGTTTTTTTAGGCGGTCTGTTCATTGCTTTGAATGCCGCGCTTCCCTGGGCACAGCACTTCATCGATGAAAAATTTTGGATCGGATTGAGTGCGGCGCCGGTCTTGTTTGCCGCCAATTATGTGCTCGGATTGAATGCGCATCTGTCGATCTGGTACAAACTGGAGAACAAGACCTGGTATGCAGGAGTCGTTACGGGAACAGGGCTTTTGGTCACCGTGGCGCTCAATCTTTGGCTCATCCCAAGGATGGGCTGGATGGGCGCGGCCTGGGCCACCCTATGCGCATATTCGGCCATGGCCTCGCTGAATGCTGTTCTCGGAACCTCAAAAGCCAAGATTCCCTATGATTGGCCACGCCTCGCGGGCTATTTCACTTCGGCGATCGCACTCGGCGCAGCTGCATGGTGGTGGCAGCTGCAGCATGGAATGTCGGCGCTCATTTTTGTGCTGCCCTATCTCTTGATCATCCTTATTTTCGAACGCAAGAACTGGCAAAAATGGAGCACACCAACGCAGTGAAAGTGCGTGTTGTCCGCTCGGGAAACCAACCCCTCCCGGCCTACAAGACCGAGCTTTCTGCCGGCATGGATCTGCATGCAGATCTTCAAACACCAGTTGTAATCGGCCCTCTGGAGCGGACACTCGTTCCTACTGGGCTCTCCATCGAACTTCCCGCTGGGTTTGAGGCGCAGGTGCGTCCACGGAGCGGCCTCGCACTGAAGAAGGGAATAGGTGTGCTCAATTCGCCCGGAACCATTGATGCAGATTACCGAGGCGAGATCTCCGTGATCCTGGTCAACCTTTCGGATGCAGATTACGAGATCGCTCCAGGAGAACGCATTGCACAAATGGTCGTGGCGCCCCATTCAAGAGTGGAATGGGTAGAAGCCAAAGAACTGGGTGAAACCGAAAGAGGTTCCGGTGGATTTGGAAGCACCGGAGTCAAATCCTGAGAAATACAGACGTCTAATCACATCAACAGAAAAACCCACAACATGAAGATCATTGTACCTATGGCGGGAAGAGGCACGCGCATGAGACCTCATACACTGACCACACCCAAGCCATTGATACCCATTGCCGGCAAACCGATCGTTCAAAGGTTGGTCGAAGACATCGTTTCAGTATGCGGTCAAAAAGTGGATGAGGTGGCCTACATCATTGGCGATTTTGGACAGCAGGTTGAACAGGAGTTGTTGGAGATAGCAAAGTCTCAGGGTGCCAAAGGGAGCATCTATCACCAAGATGTGGCGCTGGGAACAGCACACGCCATTCTGTGTGCGAAGGAAAGCCTGGAGGGCCCTGTTGTGGTGGCATTTGCAGACACTTTATTCCGTGCAGACTTCTCCCTGGACACAGCTTCGGATGGAGTCATTTGGACGAAGAAAGTGGAGGATCCCCGGCAGTTCGGCGTCGTACAGAAGAACAGCGAGGGAGTCATCACCGATTTCGTGGAGAAGCCACAGGAGTTCGTTTCCGACGAAGCCATCATCGGCATCTACTTTTTCGGCGATGGGGCGAACCTGCGAAGCGAACTGCAGTACCTGATCGACAACGACATCAAGGACAAGGGAGAGTATCAGATCACCGACGCTCTGCAGAACATGAAAGCCAAGGGCAAGCGGTTCACTTCGGGCACGGTGAACGAATGGATGGACTGTGGCAACAAGAACATAACGGTGGACACCAATTCAAAGATCCTTGAATTCGTCAGGGACGAAGAAGAACTCCAGGCCAGTGATGTCGTGTTGGAAAACAGTACGATCCATCCACCCTGCCATATTGCACCAGGGGTTGTTTTGCGCAATAGTGTGGTGGGGCCAGGCGTTTCGATCGGGCAGGGAAGCAGCCTTGAAAACGTGCAGGTCGAACACAGCATCATCGGTGCAGAGTCCGAACTCGGTCATGTGCGTCTCAAGCAATCCATGATCGGCAACAAGGTGCGGTTCGATGGGCGCTTCACAAATGTGAGCATAGGAGATTTCAGCACGCTTGAGAAATAGGAAATTAGGAAGGCGAATACGCAAGCTATTGCTGGGAACAGCGGTGTTTCCACTTCTTGTCGTGGGACAAAGGCCCATGGAGAAGGATCCGGACGCCGATTTCAAGGCTGCTTTTTGGGAAGCCCAAACGCTTAAGATCACTGAACGAGACCGCGCGGCCCTTGCGGCCTTTCAAAGTTGCGACAGCATACGGCCTGATCAGGCCATGGTCCTTTCTGAACTGGCGCGCCTGAGTCATGAACTGAAAGATCCGTCCGCAGCGATGGATTATGCTCAACGAAGTCTGGTTGCTGAAGGAGTCCGCGACTGGCATTGGGAAGAGGCGGCCCGCATCCATTACGAGTTGAATCTGCTCGAACCAACGGCCCATATTCTGGAGCGCTATCTGTTGCAGACCATCCCAAAGGCCGGGACCTTCGAGATGCTCGCTGCTGTTTACATGGAGATGAGCGACTGGCCATCCGCTGTCCGTACGCTCGATTCCCTGGAAAAAAAGACGGGCATCACCGAAGAGATCGCCGAACAGAAAAAGCAGCTGTACTTGGAAATGGGCGAACTCGAGAAGGCGATCGAGCAATTGGATCGACTGATCAGAGCCTACCCTGCCGACCTAAGGTACCGCCTTGAAAAGGCAGAAATGTATGCAGCCAATGACCGCCTTGAAGAAGCGCGCGTGCTGTGGGAGGATGTTCTGAAACGCTACCCCGAACAGCCTGTGGCCAATCTGCGTCTGGCCCGTTACTTCCAAGCTCAGGGGGCCTACGACAAATCCTATTCTCGTCTGAAAGTGGCCATGGCCAGTGAAGAACTCGATATCGATGACAAGGTGGCTGTACTGCTCAATATGTACATCCACAGCGAAGGCGACAGTGCGCTAACGGCCGCAACCTTTGAGTTGGCCGAACTGACCGTGCGGTCTGCGCCGATGGATGCCAAATCCTGGAGCGTCAAAGGCGATCTGCACATGCGGGACGATCAGTTCGTTGAGGCCTATGAATGCTTTTCAAAAGCCGTCGAGCTGCCCAATGGGAACAAATACGAGATCTGGGAGCAGATATTGCTCTTGTCCGGTCAGCAAGCGGAATGGTCACGTCTTGAGGGAGACGCAAAGAAGGCCGCCGACCGCTTCCCTGCAGAGCCGTTCCCCCTCTTTATGCTGGGGATGGGGCAGATGCAGTTGAATGCACCCAAGAATGCTATTGACTCCTGGGAAGAAGCCCTCGATCTGTCTTACGGGAAACGCTTCATTCGCGAACAGATATTTACAAACCTCGGACAGGCCTACCATGAGTTGGGCGATCACGGGCGCTCCGACCGGGCTTTTGAAAATGCGCTGAAACTCGACCCCGACAACGCTTTGAGCCTCAACAACTACGCCTACTTTCTGGCAGAACGCGCTGAGAACCTGTCCAAGGCCCTGGAGATGACCATCCGTTCAAACAAGATCGATCCGGATAACCCAACCTATCTGGACACTTGGGCCTGGGTCCATTACCAGAATGCGCAATATCAAGAAGCGCTCGAGAAACAGGAACGCGCAATGGAGCTTTCTAAATATCCGTCGGCCGACTTGTTCGATCATTATGGCGATATTCTCTTTCAACTTGAAAAGACAGAACAAGCAGTGAAGAATTGGAAACGAGCTCTGGAACTTGGGGCAGAGGACCCAGAGAAGATCCGCGAAAAGATCGAGCAGAATGAATTGGAGAAATAAAGCGCATCTATCGGTCGCTTGCCTTCTGCTCTTGTTCGCCTGTGGACCGAAAAAGCCACTCATTCAGCCACCAGAATCGACAGAGGATGCAGCGGAAGGAGTGGAATTCTTGAGCACCCGTGCTTTCCGACCGAATGAATTGAAGGTTGAGGCGAGAGCAGTTCTCGAAGAACCAGATTCGCGCACTGAGTTCAATTTGGAGATGCGGCTGCTTCACGACAGCCTCATCTGGATGCAGCTTTCTGATCCATTCCTCGGATTCCCACTGATGCGCGCGGTGATCTCAGTCGATCGCTTTGCGATGGTCAACCGATTGGAGGGCACCTATTTTGAAGGAGATGCGCGCGGGCTGGATCAGCTATTGGGAATGAGTTTGCCATTCCAGTTGCTTCAGGATGTATTGCTCGGTAATTTTCCGACAGATGTCTTTGCAACGGCCACAACAGGCGTGCAAGACGGCAAGGCCTGTCTGATCCCTTCAACAAGCCCACTTCAAGATGGTGGCAGCATTCATGACATCTGTTATTTCTGGGAGATCGGCCGTCCATATACGTATCATCTGAAGGCAGCCGGGTATGAAGAAGAAGCCTTCGTTAAGTATGGACGGTATGCCGAAAACAAGGGGTTTCATTACCCAACAGAGATCCAGTTGGAGGCGCGCGGCCAACAGCCTGTCCGCCTGCGCCTGCGCATAAAAAACGTTGAACAAGG
>NZGF01000037.1 GCA_002690915.1 Crocinitomicaceae bacterium | reverse complement strand
GAAAACCATAGAAAAATTTAGCTTCGGTGTATTGCACCTCTGCGACAAAATTCTCTGCAAGATTCTCGTTCACGATGCCGTCCGATGCAGCGAAGAAGGCAAGGACGTGTTTGATAAAGTAACGTTCATCATCGTTAAGCTTATCGTTCCAGTCCACGATGTCCGCTGCCAAATCGATTTCTTCCGCAGTCCAAAAACTAGCTTCTGATTTCTTGTAAAAGTTCCAAATGTCGCTGTGCTTAATAGGAAAAAGAACAAAGCGATTGGGGTTGTCCTCCAAGATGGGCTCGGTCACTACTGTGTTTTCTGGCAGTACTTCTTCGATTGAAGTTTGCACGCTTGCAGTGCTTGTCTCGTTTACTTCTTTGGTGGTCAAATCCTCGGGTGTCTGTGCGCTCATTGCGGTGATTAGGTTGGTGCCAGCGGGTGGCGAGTAAAACGTTAGGTCGGCCGTAGCATCTCCCTTTTTAAGCCCTAGAATCCCGCTTCAGTTTCGGGGGTCGAAGTCCTGTCCTCGATGGCAATTCGCAGTTCCAAGAGCGCTGGAATCACTGGGAATTTCGAGGCTATGGACTTGTTCTCCACCTTTGGAGTCGGGTTCAGTAGCGGTTTGAAAAAGGGCCGTTGGACGAGGAGTAATCCCGATACCAAGACCATTGATAACCCCAAAGAAAGCAGAAGAGAGACCACAAGACCAAGACAAAACAATTCACAAATCGAGGTAGTTTTTAACAGTTAGTCTGTTCGAAATCCGTGTAACCTTTGACAGCGTTGGGAAGGCGCGAATTTTTAGTCTTTTGGGGATAAAAAACTTGAAAAAACCCTTGCTTTCTTTGCCTCGTTTTCTAAAGCAGATGGGAGAGTTAACATTCATGCCCTTGTCCTGTCGTGAGTTCAGCCTTTGCATTGTAAAAATTTAGCCGGATATCACCCGGTTCCCTTTGTATTTTCGCGACATGTTTAAAACGCTTCTGAAAAAATTGGTCGGAGACAAGGCTGAGGGGGACATGAAGGAAATACAGCCAGTTGTCGATGCCGTCCACGGCTTTGAATCAGCCATGAAAGCGTTATCCGACGATGGCCTGCGGTCGCGCAGCGAGGACTTGCGCCAACGCATCCAAGCCCACGTCGCTGAGTTGGAGAAGGAGGAGAGGACGCTGCGGGCTGATGCCGTCGCCATGGGTGAGGATCAGTTGGAGCAGAAGGAGGCCATTTACGAGCAGATTGATGGCTTGACAAACCGAATAGATGAGGCCTTGGAGGCAGTGTTGGAAACCATCATGGCTGAGGCTTTTGCACTCGTAAAAGAAACTTCGCGTCGACTGGCAGAAAATGGACAAATCACCGTAGTTGCATCAGACTGGGATCGTGAAGTAGCTGCTGAGCGCGCCGGTGTCACCGTCGAAGGCGACCGGGCGATTTGGGGTAACGCATGGACGGCAGCCGGTTCGGAAGTTCAGTGGAACATGGTGCATTACGATGTTCAGCTGGTCGGAGGTGCGGCGCTGCACCGTGGCAAGGTAGCAGAGATGCAAACGGGTGAGGGCAAAACACTTGTTGCGACGCTTCCAATCTTCCTCAATGCTCTGACCGGAAAAGGAGTGCACCTCGTTACTGTCAATGATTACCTCGCCCGCCGGGACTCGGAGTGGATGGCTCCGCTGTTTGAATTCCACGGCATGCGCGTGGATTGTGTTGACAAGCACCAGCCCAACAGCGAATCGCGACGGGAAGCATACCGTGCTGATGTCACGTACGGCACGAACAATGAATTCGGGTTTGACTATCTCCGGGACAACATGGCTCAACGCCCTGAGCAGCTGGTCCAGCGCAAGCACCACTTCGCAATCGTGGACGAGGTCGACTCCGTACTAATTGATGAGGCGCGAACGCCGTTGATCATAAGCGGACCCACACCTAAGGGCGACCAGCAGGAATTTGTGGAGTTGAAGCCGAAGGTGGTACAATTGATAACTGTCCAGCAAAAAGCGGCCCAGCAGTTCCTCACGGACGCAAAGCGCCTGTTGCAAAAAGACGGCGCCTCGAAAGATGACATCGCCGAAGGCGGATTGGCGTTGTTCCGCGCATACCGGGCGCTGCCCAAGACGAAGCCACTCATCAAGTTTTTGAGTCTGGAGGGCATGAAGCAACAGTTACTCAAGACCGAGGCCATTTATCTTGCAGACAACAAACGCGAGATGCCGAAAGCAGATGCCGAGCTGTACTTCGTCATCGATGAGAAGCAAAACCAAGTTGAACTGACCGAAAAGGGCATCGAGTTCTTGACGGCCAACATGGAGGATGAGAATTTCTTTACCATGCCGGATTTGGCGACTGAATTGGTTTCCATTGATAACGGTGAAGGGGACGAGGAGGCCAAACTGGAAAAGAAGAGCCAGTTGATGGCTGATTATTCTGTCAAAAGTGCGCGCGTCCACACCATGAATCAGCTCTTGAAGTCGTACGCCTTGTTCGAAAAGGACGTGGACTATGTTGTGATGGATAACAAAGTCAAGATTGTCGACGAGCAAACGGGTCGAATCATGGACGGTCGACGCTACTCCGACGGACTGCACCAAGCCATCGAAGCCAAGGAAAACGTGAAAGTTGAAGCGGCAACTCAGACTTACGCGACGGTTACCCTTCAGAACTACTTCCGCATGTACCACAAATTAGCGGGCATGACGGGAACGGCCGAGACGGAGGCGGGGGAATTGTGGGACATCTACAAATTGGATGTGATGGCCATCCCGACCAACCGTCCTATAGCCCGAGATGACCGAGAGGACCTCGTGTACAAAACAAAACGCGAGAAGTACAATGCCATTATCGACGATGTCGTTGTCCTCAGTGAGGCCGGACGTCCCGTTCTCGTGGGAACGACCACGGTCGAGGTCAGCGAATTGCTCTCCCGCATGCTCGAAATCAGGCAGATTAAGCACCAAGTGCTTAACGCTAAGCTGCACCAGCGCGAGGCGGAAATCGTTACCGAAGCGGGTAAGTCAGGAACAGTGACCATCGCCACGAACATGGCGGGCCGCGGTACGGATATCAAACTCACTGATGAGGTTAAGGCTGCAGGCGGCTTGGCCATCGTTGGCACAGAGCGTCATGACAGTCGTCGCGTAGATCGCCAATTACGTGGACGTGCAGGTCGTCAGGGAGATCCTGGGTCTTCGCAATTCTACGTGTCGCTCGAGGACGATTTGATGCGTCTATTTTCCTCAGATCGAGTGTCGAAAATGATGGACAGGCTCGGCCACGTGGAAGGCGACGTGATCCAGCATAGTATGATCACCAAGTCAATCGAGCGCGCGCAAAAGAAGGTCGAGGAAAATAACTTCGGCATCCGTAAGCGCCTCCTCGAATACGACGACGTCATGAACGCTCAGCGCGAGGTGATTTACAAGCGCCGCCGCCACGCCCTGCACGGCGACCGCATCCGCACCGATATCGCCAATATGTTCTTTGAGTTGGTAGAGGCTTCAGTGCTGGCTTATCATCCCGAAAAGCAATTTGAGTCGTTCCGCTTGGCCTTGCTCCGTGATTTCGGTATTGAACCGACTGTTGATGCCGAACGATTCGCCACAACGTCAGCAGAGGACGTGGCCTTCGATACCTACCAGGCAGCAGAGCGGTTGTACCGTTCGAAGTTGCAGGAGTTAGCGCAGCGCGCCCATCCGGTCATCCAACGTGTGCATGACGACCCGTCCAATGATTTCAAGCAAATCCTCGTCCCGTTTAGCGACGGACGCAAGACCATGCAAGTCGCTACAGACATTGAGAATAGTGTTGCTTCGGAAGGCGTTAGCGTCATGGAGAGCTTGGAGAAAGCGGTTGTTTTGGCCATCATCGATCAGTACTGGAAGGAGCACCTCCGCAACATGGACGACTTGCGCTCAAACGTGCAGTTGGCCCGTTTTGAGCAAAAAGACCCCTTGTTAATTTATAAGTTTGAGTCCTACGAGCTGTTTAAAGCCATGGTTCAGCGAATGAATGCCGACGTGGCGGCTTTCTTAATGAGGTGCACGATTCCAACCGGCCCAGCTGAGCAGCAGGTCCGCCAAGCCCCGCAGGCTCGGCCCGCCATGCCCAATAAAATCAGTTTATCTAAGGAGAACATCCAGAATATTCAAGAGCAAGCGGCTTCGCAAGCCCGGCAGCAGGCCCCTGCAGGTCTTCGACAAGGTCAACACGGCCCAGGAACGGCCATGGCAAATGCTTCATCACCTACTCCACCACCTCAGCGGCAGATGCCCGTCCGAAGTGAAAAGAAATTTGGACGAAACGACCTGGTGGTGATTCGCCGTGGAGATGAAATGAAGGAATTGAAATTCAAGAAAGCAGAGCCGTATCTAGAACAGGGTTGGTTTGTAGAGGGACCAGCGAGCAAATAGCGAAATGGGCTGAAACGCCTCGACTTTCAGGTAGACATACCGACAATTGAACAGTTGACCGATGCGCTTGAACGCGCCCACGTAAATTTAATGCCTGATTGGGGACGCATGTCAGCCACTGAAATGCTTCACCACGTAGCGGATTTTGGTGATTTGTACTTCGGTGAGATTAAAGTCAATCTTATTACTCGTTTCGCGGCCAGCCTTCTTGGTCTGTTCTTCTTACGCACTTTGATAACCAAGAGTCCGCTCGGCGGAACGCCGCGAAACCTTCGTACGATACCGGAGATCAAAGCTTCTAAAGGCGAAGCAAGGGATTGGGAGCTGGGATTAAAACGAGTAGGCGCAATGTTCAATCGGCTTGAAGCAATGAACACAAAAATCCAAAATCATCCGTTGTACGGCAGGATGTACACGTCTGACTTTAAGGCACTTGTGCTGCATCATACCGCGCATCATTTCCATCAGTTTGCTCTGATTTAGATCAGATTGATTTGCTCGCCTGCCAAAGGGTGTGGCAGGATGGGAGTGACACAATGCGGATATTTTTTTGGGTCTAATCCCTTCGCAAATGCGTCGCAGGTCGCTGGCGTATGAATGCTGTCAGGTTCGTGTACCAAGAGGTGAAAGGACTTGCCGCCATTTGCTTCAAAGGCATTAATCCACTGGCACCATTGCTCCAAGCGGTAGCTATCGAAGGTGTCTCCCTCGTACCCGCCGAAACGCACTAAGACGTTTGGTGTGGTAACATGCATGTGCAGTGCGTCTCGCCGTCCTGCCGTATCACTGATAACGGTCCCCACCCCAAGCTCAGCCAGTCGATTCCAATGTGGTTGAGCCCCTACGAACCATTCGGGATGACGGAATTCAATGGAAGCCGGCAATTCTCGTGGCCAGTGTTCGAGGTAGGTCCACAAGGCGTCTGCATGTTTCGGGGCGAAATGAGGGGGCAATTGAATGAAGGCCGGCCCGAGGCGATCGCCAAGCGCGAGAAGTCCTGTGATAAAGTCATCTGTCGGGCCTTCGCAGTTTTTGAAACGGCGGAAGTGACTGATGATCTGCGGGAATTTGGGGCAAAACCGGAAACCCTCAGGCGTCGCATCGGCCCATTCTTTCATTTTCGCTTCGCTGTAAATGCGGTAGTGTGTTGCATTGAATTCGATGGTGCCGAAGGCCCGACCATAGGCTTTGGGGAACAGCCGGCGTGGCGTTTTTTCGGGATAGACGGAACCCACCCAGTCGGATACATTCCAGGTGGTGCCTCCTGCATAAACTTGGCAGCTGCTCGGCTCGGCTGTGAAGTGCCAGTGGCTATCCGGGAGGGAGAAATTGGCCTTGGTGAGGCCATTGAGTGAAGGGAGTTTACCAAACTTCATGCGTCCTCAAAGTTAGTCCGCTTGCAGGTGAATCAGCGGACGTTAGTTTGTCCGTCGTCCACACCTTTGTAGCATGTGGGAATCGTGGACGAGTTTAATCCTCCCGAAGCATTGCTGCGTTTGTGGGGGGTGGTTGCCGGATGAGACGGAGTGGATGATTGCTTGTGGACCGTGTGCATTGGATTGGCCGGAATTACACGGCGAATTCGGTGCAATGATCATGAAAGAACGGTGCCGAATGCCATACGCCGGGACGGGATTTCGGCTACACACTCAAGCCGAGCTCATAGCGCAACTGGCCGAAATCAAATACGGAGGAAACCGTCGACTTGCGGAGAAATGGGGAAAGTGGCTTGGTCTCAGAACCCCGCCTCCGATGACCAATTCATGCAAAATTGTTCTTGCTCCTGTACCGCTGCATTGGCGCAAACGATGGAAGCGGGGTTACAACCAAGCGGAGTGGATTGCGAATGGCATGGCGCGTGTATGGCGATGCGAGGTAGCGCCAGCGCTGCTCACTCGCCGCCGCCACCACGACAGCATGACGGGCATGAACCGCATGGACCGGGCACGAGTTGTTCGGGATTTGTATGACGTCAATCCAACTGCACTGGAGATTGAGGCTGACATTGTGCTTGTGGATGATGTCATGACCACCGGGGCAACTTTATCCGCGTGTGGAGGCGCGATTAAGCAGTCCGGATTGAATTGGCTCGGCGGCGTAACCTTGGCGCTTACATGACATTTTTCCCTGCTTTTGTTCGGTATCTTTGCGCCATGGCTGAAACGCTTGCATCGGCACCTGGAGCATCTCGGGAGGAACGATATGTAGAGCTGTCCAATCGGTGGGAAGCGTTGCTGAGGGGCGAGCCCAATCGTACAGCAAACTTGGCTAATGTCGCCGCGGTGCTAAAGGAAGAATTTGGCTGGCATTGGGTTGGGTTTTACCTCGTGGATGAAGGGCGGGATGAGCTGGTACTGGGGCCATTTCAAGGACCCTTGGCATGCACGCGGCTGCACCATGGGAAAGGCGTCTGCGCTGCGGCTTGGGATACTGGAGTGGCGCAAGTTGTACCGGATGTGCATGCGTTTGACGGGCATGTGGCATGCAGTGCCCTTACGGAATCGGAGTTAGTCATTCCCATCGTGGCGGCAGATGAGGTAGTGGGTGTGTTGGATATCGATTCCACGATACGGGACGATGTTTCTGCGGCTGATGTAAGGGCATTGGCACCTTTGGTTAAACTTTTGGGTAACAATTGGAATGCATGGGAATGATTCGTCGCGGGTTCCATTTTCGCTTGGTTTTGATGGTTTCCGCCATGATGGTGATCATAGGTTGCGCTCAAGTGTCTGCGCCGACGGGAGGGCCTAAGGATGAGACCCCTCCCTTCCCGATTCACGTGGATCCGCCGTCGGAAGCCGTGAACCTTCGCCCGGAGCAACTAACGATGGAATTCGATGAATATGTGGTTCTTCGCGATGTCAATCAACAGCTAGTGGTATCTCCGCCGCTTCAGCGAAATCCGGAATGGAGGGTCAGGGGAAAGGCAGTGGAACTTGCTCTTGATCCAGAGGCGTTTGAAACCAATCGTACTTATGTTTTCTCCTTTGGCGGCGCCATCGTTGACCTTCACGAGTCCAACCCCGTAAAGAATCTGAAGTGGGCCTTTTCGACTGGTCCCGAATTGGATACAATGCGTATTGAAGGGACTGTAATGGACCGCATGACCCGTTCGGGTCAACAGGATTTACAGGTGATGCTTTATCAAATGCCTGCAGCCTGGGACTCCATTTGGCAAGGACGTCGACCGGATGCGCTGGGTCAGACTGACGAGGCAGGACACTTCTCCATTGGCTACCTCGGCCAGAGCGAATTCGTGGGCTTTGCGCTCGAGGATGAAAATGGCAATTACCGTTGGGATGAAGGCGAATACGTGGCGCTGGATACCACGCGTTTCACCTCGGGAGATACGAGTCTGCAATGGCTTGGTGACGCAACGGAGGAGGCGGAACCGATTCGACGGATTGCCAGTTGTCGGGTAGATTCGACGGGTATGGCGCGAATCTTGGCGCCGATACCGGTCGAGGTTGAAGAAGGATGGAAAGCATTGGTGAGCGGGGCATCGGAACCGGTTCAATTTGAGCGGGACGGCGACAGCGTAATCGTTTGGTGCGAGGCATTCACGGCCGTGCCGATCGAGGATGTTCAAGTGGTGTGGGATTGTGAAATTACCTCGGATACGGCTCAGGCGCGGCCTTTACGCGGGTCAATAGGAAGTTCTTTCCGGCCTCTTGTTTCGCCGCTCCCCAAGTCAGCGCCTGAAGTTCTTCGGGAATGGAAATTTGATCGGGCGGTTTTTGTCAAGAATGCTGATAGCTTAAGGGTCTTCAGAGATTCCACTGCCATCGAGAAAGCGGTGTTTTCCGGGTCTGAAGAGGGAATATTGACGCGAACATTGACCGTGCGGCTAAAAGAAGAGTTCGAATCGGATTATCGCATTGTTTGTTTGCCCGGAGGATTGGGTTTTCAGGGCCAGACTGGGGATCAAGACACGTTAATCCTTCAATGGGAGACGTACGATTCGAATTATTTTGGGGCCTTGGTTGTGTCGCTCACGGACGTGCCGGGGGCAGGTTGGGTGCGTGTTGGCAGGGACCGGCTCCGGATTGACGGGGATACCACATTCCGTTTTGAGCAAGTCCCCCCGGGTTCATTGACGCTCGGATACGAGTGGGATGTCAATGGGGATTCGATCTGGCAAAAGGTGGTTCCTTATAATCTCCAATCTGCCGAGCCGTATTTTTACCCTGCCGAACAACCTCGTATCCGTTCTAATTGGCTCATTGAATGGGACTGGTCGCTCGACACAAAAAGTACCGATGAATGAAAAATTTTTCTCAGAGATTACAGGGCTGCATCGGCTGGCTAACTGTCATCCTCGCTCTTGTTGCCGTTATGCACGTGCCCGCACGGGGTCAAGAGCCTTACATCGCTACATCTCAAAATTACTACTGTGCTGAATCGGAGAACGAGGTAACCATGTACTGCAATGTGCTGGCCTTTGACCCAGATACCAATGTTGATGAATGGACCTTTTCCTGGAGTCCTGCGAATGAAGTCAGCAATCCTACAGGCCAACTGGTAACCATTTCACCTGAAAATACGACGAGTTACAGCGTTGAAATGGTTGCACCTGATGGCTCGATTTATGAGGATGAAATTACCATCACTGTGTATCCATTCTTCAGCGTTATTACAGATCCTGAGGTGGCCATATGTTCGACTGTTGGCGGCCAACTTGAAGCAGCTGTAGATGTAGCTGATGCCATGAATTGGCAATGGGAGCCGGCGACAGGGTTGAGCAATGCAAGTATTCCCAATCCGCAGGTATTGGCGGAGCTGACTCAAACCTATACCGTCACGGCGACAATTTCTGGACTTGGCGGAGCTTCTTGCACAGCAAGCGCGCAGGTGGATTTGATTTCCATTTTCCCCGATATGGAACTCGGCGACGACGTCGTCGCCTGTTCGGAAGAAACCGTAACCTTGGATCCGGGGCTTCCGGTTAACTATGCATATGATTGGACCGTTGATGGAGCGACGCTTCCCGTTCTGGATGTAAATGAATCAGGCACGTACGGACTGACGGCGACCTCACCGGAAGGATGTGTCAATTCGGATGCCATCACGGTGACCTTTACGGATGGCCCCGTTCTGCAACTCCCAGACTCAGCCACAGGTTGTGCCAGCGCAGGGTTACTTATCGATGCCTCGCCGGTCGATGCTTCGACAGGACCGTTCAGTTACCTCTGGTCCAACGGCTCCAGTGCGTCTACGGCCACATTTTATGCGTCCACTTTGGCTCAAGTGCAAGTGACCGATGCAGGGGGATGCGCAACAGCGGCCACTATGTTTTTGGAAGTGTTATCCAGCCCCGAGTTCCATTTCCCATCGGATTCGGCCTTGTGTTTTGAGGATTTCCCGGGGGTGCAGTATCAATTGAGCGTTCCTGCCGGGTATGCTGCCTACCAGTGGATGAACGGCTCCACGCTGCCGTCATTGTCCATCGATGGCCCCGGCGTCTACGGCCTTGTCGTTACCAATGAGATCGGATGTACCACAGAACGGTACGTGTCAGTGATTGATTTTTGCTCTGAGCCGCTGTTGTTTATTCCTAGTGCTTTCACCCCCGATGGGGACGGCTTGAACGAGGTGCTTCGCATTGAAGGGCGCAACCTGGAGCAATTGGAATTTGAGCTATACAACCGTTGGGGCGGTCTTATATGGGAGGCGAATTCAATAGGAGATTATTGGCATGGACAAGGCCCGGAACGCACGCATTATGCGCAAGATGAATTGTACTTGTGGAAGGCAAAATACCGCCACTACACGGATCCAATGGGGCAGTTGAGTCCTTGGTATCAAGCTTCGGGGTCCGTCCGAATTATCCGGTAGTTTAGGAGTTGATTTCGAGGAATCGTTTGACGCCGTTCAGCGTGCCAAACACCACCAACGTGTCCGTCTCTTGGATGACCATTTCCGCTTTGGGAACACCGATAATGTGCTCTTGTTCTTCTCCACCTTCTGTCTCTGCGGCGAATTTTCTTCGGATGGTAATGAGTCGGAGTTCGTAGCGATTGGTCAGGTCGATGCTCCCCAAGGTGCGGCCGATGCAGTTCTGGGGTGCGTGAATCTCGGCAATCTCATAGTCGTCAGGGAGCTCCAAGAACCCACCGATGTTGGGGTGAATCAAGCGTTCAGATACGATGCTCGCAACCTCGCTTTCTGGCGTTAAGATTTCACGGATGCCGAGGCTCGTGAGTATGCGTTTTTGATGGTCGCCGCTGGAACGAACAATGACACGCGGAACACCCAAGTCCAGCAGATTCATCGAGGTGAGCATGGTTGCTTCGAAATTTTCGCCGATGGCAACCACGGCGGCATCCATGTCTTGTACGTTCTGAGCATGCAATGCGCGTGCGTCAGTAGCATCCATGGTCACTGCAAGGGCCACCTCGTCTTTAATTGCCTCTGAACGGGCCGGATCCGAATCGAACGTTAATACTTCAGCGCCCTTGGAGGCCAAGGATAATGCGATTTGGTGGCCGTATCGGCCAATTCCAAACACAGCGAATCGAGAGGATTTAGGCATAAGGGTTAAAGTCTAACATTTGGTTTATTGAGCCCATTCAATGCGGCTGGGTGGCGGACTTAAGTATGTGCACGAAGCGCGCAATGTCTTCAAAGGTATTGTACATCGGAACAGGGGCCATGCGAATGACGTTGGGTTCGCGCCAATCTGCGACTACACCAGCGTTTGTCAGTGCCTGAAAGAGCTCTCGCCCAAACCCATGGGCCACCAGTGAGAGCTGGCATCCTCGTCTGGCGGGGTCTGAGGGCGTGATAACCTCCAATTGTGCTTTGTTGTGCTTGGCCACAGCCGTGATTCCTTGTTCTAGGTACGACGTCAACCGCAGGCTTTTTGAGCGTAAGCCATTCATACCGGCAGAGGAAAATTGATCTAAGGCGATGGCGTGAATCGCCATATTGAAGATAGGGGCATTGGACATCTGCCATGCTTCGGCGGTGCCCATGCTTTCAAATTCCGGTTCCATCAAGAAGCGGCGTTGGGCATTGTGTCCCCACCACCCTTCCAGTCGGGGCATGGCGTCGTCTCCGACGTGCCGCTCGTGCACAAAGGCACCGGCTACTGCTCCTGGTCCGGAGTTCAAGTATTTGTAAGAGCACCAGCAGGCGAAGTCCACATTCCACGCATTCAAAGCGAGCGGGACGTTTCCGACCGCGTGCGCGAGGTCAAACCCACACAAGGCCCCTGCTGCATGCGCTGCAGCGGTGATGCGTGGCATGTCGAGCCATTGGCCGGTGAAGTATTGAACCCCGCCCATCATCACTAGGGCGATTTCATCACCGCGTTCCAGGAGGATGGCTTCAATGTCTCCTTCTTCGATGACGTGGCCGTCTTTACGTGGAGCCACTTCGATGATGTCCACATTTGGGTCACCACCGTGAAAGCGGATCTGGCTGGCGAGGGCATACTGATCGGATGGAAAGGCCTTGGCTTCGCACAGTATCTTGGTGCGTTTGCCTGCGGGTCGATAGAAACTTACCAAGAGCAGGTGCAAGTTCACCGTAAGCGCATTCATGGCGACTACTTCGTTGCCCTTGGCACCGACTAATTTCGCCAGTCCATCGGTAAAACGCTCATGGTAGCTGACCCAAGGGTGTTGGGCCATGTAATGTCCTTCCACCCCGTGTTGGGCCCAGTCGTTTAACTCTGTGCTGAGCGCTTCTGACGCGTCTCTGGGCTGGAGTCCGAGGGAATTGCCTGTGAAGTAGACTGCATCTGCTCCATGATGCTGAGGCACATGAAAATCATCCCTTCGCGCCGGCAAGGCGTCGGTGGCATCCAATTGCCGCGCGCGGGCGAGTTCAAACGGTGCGAAAATTTCCATTGTCCTTTTTTTCGTAGAGCAAATTTCGAAGGAAACTACTCCCGCGCTGCGTTACAAGAGTAAAAAAGCCAACACCCCTTGGAGGATGAGGCAACCATCAAGCAACAGGCTGAA
This sequence comes from Crocinitomicaceae bacterium, assembly GCA_002690915.1. Lineage (GTDB taxonomy): Bacteria > Bacteroidota > Bacteroidia > Flavobacteriales_D > Sanyastnellaceae > UA16. Next base: position 108,018 of record NZGF01000037.1, on the reverse strand, counting down.
AATCCATTCCTTGCGAATGGAGGAAACGAGCACTATGCCTGCAAAAGCGATGGCTCCAGCAATGGCCCTAGCTGGGGAGCTGTCGAGTGCCCAAAAGCACCCCATGCTCATCAAGACCAAGATCAGGGCCAATGCAATCGTGAATCGAACGCTCGTTTGTTGCGGAAGGGTGCGGAGCTGCATGGGGTCGACATGCAAATCGCGCACGTCGAACGGCAGGGTAATCCCAGCCACAAATAATGTTTGTAGGCCAATGGACTTGGTGGCAGTCCATCCATCGAGCGCATTGGCTGAGGGCAGGAATTGCAAGGGGAGCCAGCCGGTCACCACTCCCCAGGCCAGGGCGATTACGGGCCACTTTAAGCGTGGGATATCGCGCCACCCGCGGCCACCGCTAATGGGATTGGATGCGTAGCCCAATGCGAGTATAATGACGCTGCCGAGTATGGCAGTGTGGTCCAGGATCACCATGAGAAAGCTGCGCCATTCCGAAGCGAAGGTGAGCGTCCAAACAACGGCAATTAAGCCCCAGCCCCAGGCCATGGGTTTTCCCCACTTCACCAGGAAATTCCTGCGCTCATGCGGTATTCCCAATGGGTTTTTCAGCAGTTTGATGCGACGTTGCAGGGTGTACATGCAACCGGTGGCCACTCCAATTCCCAACAACCCACCCGACGCGAAGGCATTGCAATCGCCAATGGGATAGCCGGAGCTAATTGCAGTTGCGAACGCAGCACCTGTTGCCGCAAATGCAATCCATACGTGTGTGTAAGCCAACAGCTTGACCATGGCACAAATGTCGGCGTTAGCGCCCATTGTGGGGTTGAAAAAGTGAGTTTACGCCCCCTAAGGTTTCGTTTGGGTGCTTGGTGAAAAACTTTCGCTCAAGTGGGCGAATCTGCGTGTAAATTTGCGCTTTCATTCGTTGTCTTAACCGCCGTTCAGTCCGTCGCTTATGCACTCCGCCAAATTCACTTCTCGTCACATCGGTCCCCGCGCAGAGGACCAACTGACGATGCTCCGGACCATTGGATCCGCTTCCATCGAAGACCTCATTGCCAAAACCGTTCCGGCAAAAATTCGACAACGCGAACGCATGAAATTGACCTCTGCGCTTTCGGAGAGTCAATACCTTGAACACATCGACGGCATCGCAAGCAAAAATGTGGTCTTCAAGAATTACATAGGCATGGGTTACTACCCCACCGAAGTGCCGAGTGTCATTCGCCGCAATGTGCTGGAAAATCCGGGGTGGTACACGGCATACACGCCATACCAGGCGGAAATTGCACAAGGTCGTTTGGAGGCACTGCTCAATTTCCAGACGATGGTGTGCGACTTGACGGGAATGGAATTGGCCAATGCCTCGTTGCTCGATGAAGCCACGGCCGTGGCCGAGGCCATGGCAATGGCATTTGCAGCGCGTCCGCGTGCGGTGGCAAAGACCGGGGCCAACAGGTTTCTCGTTGATGAAGCGACATACCCCCAGACGGTGGCTTTGCTCAAAACGCGCGCCAAGTATCTGGGCGTGGAGGTTGAAGTAGTGCCACGCACAGGTATGCTACATGAAGCGATACCTGATGTGTTCGGCGTCCTTTTTCAATACCCCGACGGGGAAGGTGTCGTTTCGGATTTGACAGCGGTGATAGCGCAAGCCAAATCCTACGGCGCGCAAGTGGTTGTGGCTGCTGATTTGATGGCGCTTGCATTATTAAAGAACCCGGGTACAATGGGAGCCGATGTGGTGGTCGGGACGACGCAGCGTTTCGGCGTGCCGATGGGCTATGGTGGGCCACATGCCGCATTCTTTGCTGCACAAGCATCTTACAAGCGCCACTTTCCAGGCCGCATCATTGGGATTTCAAAAGACCGCTTGGGCGCGCCTGCGCTTCGTATGGCATTGCAAACGCGTGAGCAGCACATCAGGCGTGACAAGGCGACATCGAACATTTGCACGGCGCAGTCGCTGCTCGCGGTTATGGCCTCGATGTATGCAGTGTACCACGGTCCTGAAGGACTGCGAGAGATTGCTGAAGGCATCCACTGCGCTGCGCGCGGCTTAGATGCAGCGTTGCGCGCATCAGTCAACTTTGACCAGGTCAATGACTGCTACTTCGACACATTAAAGGTTCGTGTGAATGGCGGTGAGAATGAAATGAAGGCTTTGCGCGCGAGGGCGGAGGCGATGCAAATCAACTTGCGTTATTTCGAAGACGGCATGCACGTCGGGGTAGCATTGAACGAACGAGTGTCGGACAACGAATTGATAGACCTCTGTACGATGTTTGGAGTGAGTCCAGTCTCGGGCGTCTCAGCGGACCGTACGTTCTTGGGAGACTTGTGGCGCGATGTTGACTACCTACATCACCCCGTTTTCAATCGGTATCGGTCGGAGACAGAGATGATGCGTTATATCAAGCACCTTGAAAATAGGGACCTCTCGCTGGTGCACAGCATGATTCCACTGGGCTCATGCACCATGAAATTAAATGCCGCAACCGAGTTGATTCCGATTACGTGGGCAGCTTTCGCTGAGTTGCATCCGTTTTGTCCGCCGGAGCAGGCTGCGGGCACACACGAGATGCTCAAAGAACTTGAGAGGGACTTGGCGGTGATTACGGGTTTTGCGGGTCTCTCCCTTCAACCAAATTCAGGTGCTCAAGGTGAGTTCGCCGGTCTGATGGTCATCAGGGCGTACCACGAGGCCCGCGGGGAGCAGCACCGAGATGTCTGCTTGATTCCTTCCTCTGCTCACGGCACCAACCCGGCATCCGCTGTTATGGCGGGGATGAAGGTAGTTGTTGTGGGCTGCGATGACGAAGGGAACATCGACATGCAAGACCTCCGGAAATTAGCGGAGGCGCATTCTTCGGAACTGGGTGCTTTGATGATTACGTACCCTTCTACGCACGGAGTGTTTGAAGAAGCGGTGTTGGACATCACCCAACTTATTCATGGACACGGAGGTCAAGTCTACATGGACGGCGCCAATATGAATGCGCAAGTGGGGTTGACGAGTCCTGGCCTCATAGGTGCGGACGTTTGTCACCTCAATCTTCACAAGACGTTTGCCATCCCGCACGGCGGTGGTGGACCCGGTGTTGGACCTATTGGTGTGGCGGAACATTTGGTTCCGTTTTTGCCTGGTCATCCCGTCATCCCGACGGGTGGTGAGCAGCAGATTGATGCCATTAGCGGAGCGCCGTTTGGCAGTGCGTTGATTTGCCAAATTCCTTACGCCTACATCAAGATGCTCGGTGAAGAAGGGCTCCGTCGTTCCACAGAGGTAGCCATCCTCAACGCCAATTACTTGAAAGCGCGGCTTGAGAATGACTACAGCATTCTATACACAGGTGAACAGGGGACAGTTGCCCACGAGATGATTTTAGACTGCCGTTCATTCAAAGCTTCTGCCGGAGTGGAAGTCATGGACATTGCCAAACGACTGATCGACTATGGATTCCACGCGCCGACGGTCTCATGGCCGGTGGCGGGCACATTGATGGTTGAGCCCACGGAATCAGAGTCTCTTGAGGAGCTGGATCGGTTTGTGCACGCCATGGCTGCCATTCGCGAGGAGATTCGAGCGATAGAAAATGGCGACGTGGAACGCGAGGATAACGTCGTAAAGATGGCGCCTCACACGGCGCGTGAAGTCGCTTCGTCGTCGTGGGAGCACCCGTACTCACGAGAGGCTGCAGCTTACCCTTCGCCAGAGATGGAAGTCCGGAAATTCTGGACTCCGGTGGCGCGCGTGGACAATGCATATGGCGATCGAAATCTGATTTGCAGTTGCCCACCTCTTTCTTCCTTTGAAGAACTACTCGGATGACATTTCGTGCATCGCATGCAGTCACCTATATTTGCCCCAATCCTAAATACCAAACTGCTTGAGAATGAAGCATTTCTACACCGCAGCATTCGCTGTACTTCTTTCAACAGCTGTAACAGCTCAAGGCGTGCTGCCGTACGCCAACAGCAAGACAGCTCAATCCCGTCGTGTGAAGGCGGAAAACACAGCGTCCGTTCAAGTTGAACGTGATGTGATATGGTCACACGACTGCAACATCGACAGCTGCGACACGTGGACATTCGGCAACGGTTCTGATGTCGCAGGCTCTCCATGGGAAGGCATCGATTTGGATTTCGTTTGTTCAACAGATGGCCCTGCCGGTCCGTACAACCAATGGGCAGGAGGAACAGGCGATTTTTCAGCAGCAAGTGCCATGAATTCAACCACCAGCGCCAACGGTTTGTTGATTGTTGACTCCGATTTGTTCGGTGCCGATGCCAACTACAGCGCCGCATGGATCGAAAATAGCTGGGCTCAGACGGCTGACCCCATCGACTGCAGTTCTTTGGACTTTGTAAGCATATCTCTTGAAACCCGATACCGCTGCTGGGATAACGGTTCGTCAGACGACAGCGAGAAGTGCTTAATTGAGATTTCACGCGACGGTGTGAACTGGCCAGACATTGCGACGTTTGCGGAAATCGACGGAACAGTGGACTACGGCGACGGCGAACTGATTCAAAGTCGTTGGGAAGTGTTCCCCGACTTCGAGACCGGTTCAGAGTCTGACAACCCAGCGCTTGTTGAATTTGACATTACGTCTGCTGCAGGCGGCCAAGAGCAAATTTGGGTTCGTTTCCGCTGGTCTGGAACATGGGGCTACAGCTGGGAGATAGATGACATCCAGATTTACCAAACCCCTGCGAACGATATTCGAATTGACAATTACATCAGCTACACCGACTACCTGACAACGGGTATTTGGGAGGCAGGTGTATTTGCAGAGGGTCAGCTCACTTCATTGGAGGCTGCAGCTAAGGTTTACAACGTGGGTTACCTAAACCAAGAGGAAACAACCATGACCTTGACTGTCAATGGCACAGAAGCAGGCGCGTCAGAGCCAATGACCTTGGAGTACCAAACAGATGACACTTTGCGAGTTGCTTATGACATGGGTGCGGTAGGGACTTACGAGTTATCCTATGCAGTAGCAGCCATGAACGAAGACGAGAACCCAGCAAACAACACTGCGTCTCAATCTTTCGAAGTAAATGCATTGCACTATGGCCGTGATAACGGCTCAATGACCGGCGTTTTCCCAGGAGACGGAACCGACGACTTCATCGCCCTGAACCCGTACGACATTTTTGAAGATGTCACAGTTTACGCCATCGATGTGGCTATCGAAGCGGGATCTGAAAACGGAACGCCGGTGGTGGCTCACTTGTTTGACGGCCTCGATGACAACTATCTCGTTGAGCAGTATGGAGGTTTGATTGCGAGCACGGCTGAGCTCGATTTGGCGGCCCAGTTCTCTAACGATGGTTCAGAAGGTCCAAACGACATCGTCTGGTATACCCTTGTTTTGGAGGATCCATACACAGCACCCGGTGGTACGGTTCTCGCGGCCGGTTTCGAACACTACGGCGGTTCTGATGTCCAAATTTGGGAATCGCAGTTTGCGTACGACAACACTTCCTTTGTATACGGTCCATTCGGAAGCGGGGAGGCATACGATTGGTACTATACCAATGAGACGCCAATGGTCCGATTGAATCTCGATCCAAACGCCACAAATACCGTATCGGTGGAAGAGGTCAATACCGAGGCGTTCCAACTTTACCCATTGGCTCCAAACCCAGCCGCCGAGACCACGCGGTTGCAGTATCGCTTGGACCAAGCTGCCGAGGTGACCTTGGAAGTGTATGACATGACCGGTAAGCTGGTTCAGCAATTGAACCGCGGCACGCAAGGTGTCGGCTACCACAGCATTACACTTGATGTGAGTGCATTGGAAGCGGGTGTTTACACCACGACATTGAGTGTCAACGGTGCACGTGCGACGGAGCGTTTGCTCGTCGACTAATCGCATAAGACGCAGGCCTTATCCTGCTGCAGAAGAGGGGGGTCCCAGTTGGGGTCCCCCTCTTTTCATTTAATCCGCGGGATTTCAATTCTAATGCTGTAATTTCAGGCGTTGAAAATCTGATTCACAAAACATGAAGAACTTTACTTTGCTTTTGGTTGCGTTCTTGGGCCTATCGTTGGCTTCAAATGCGCAGCGTATCACGGATGTTTACACATTCGCACAGACCCCCCAGGACCTGTCAGCTCAAGAAGCTGAGGCCATGCGCGGCACTGGCGAGTCAGCGTTGGAAGTAGCCCAGCGTGGTGGTGGAACCATTCTTTTCTATGAAGATTTCGCCAATGGATTCGAAGGGAACAATGGCATCGGCGCTTGGACCGCTGAGGACACCGGTGAAGGCATGGTTTGGCAGGCCGTAGACCAAGCAGGCAACGGTTATTACGCCGATGGCTCTGCTTCTGGCGTTCAGCCACCTGCAGGCGAGTACTCAACCAACATCGGTACCATTAACTCCACCACGGCGGACAACGGATGGATGGTGTTTGACTGCGACTACTTCAACACGCCTATATCCGAAGGGTACGAGAACACCGAGGGATGGATTACCTCTCCTTCGCTTGATTTCACGAACTCGGGTTCAGTGGTTATCACATGGGAGCAGTACTTCCGTTACTGTTGCTACCCGTACGCTCCGATTTACTTGGAAGTGTCCAATGACGGTGGTGCTACGTGGACGACATTTGATGCACACGGCACGTTCATTGAATCGGCCAATTCCGCTTCAGCGAATGTGTTGACCACTTCCGTTGACATTTCCTGCGTGGCAGCGAACAGCGCCGACGTGCAGGTGCGCTTCTCGTATTTGCAGGCGCCCGAGGTGGGCGATGGGTACAGCCACTATTACTGGGGCATTGATGATGTGACCATTTCAGAGAACCCCGTGGCCAATGACCTTTCAGCGGTTCAACTGACCAACGGTGACGTTTTCAATGTATTCGAATATCGCGTCACGCCGCTTGAGCAGGCCATTCCGGAAGCAGACGGTGGCTTGTTGGCGGGGGTCTTGTACCGCAACAGCGGTAACGCTAACCAAGACGAGACCACGGTTACTGTTGAAGTTCTCGATGAAGGCGGAAACATTTTGAGTACAACCGTAGCAGAGCTTGGAACGGTGAACAGCTTTGCCAATGCAGTGAACTGCCCAGCGAACACACAGGACACCATTTACGTTGCGACGGGTTGGACCCCAACGGAAACAGGTAACTACGTGCTGCAAGCCACCATTGCTTCTGCCAATGAAGACGAAAACCCCGATGACAACGTGAGGAGTAAGGTCATTGTCTATTCTGACGATGAGTACGGTCACGACGATGAAGGCGCTCTGGACGTTGAATTCAGGCCAACTGACTCGGACATTGCAGGTCTATTCAACCCTGCAGGCTATGGCAACTTCTTCCACATGCACAACGCAGGGTCCACGGCGTACGGCGTCACCGTGCGCTTCGGTCCGAACTGTGGCGGTGGTGATCTGGAATTTGAAACCCGCTTGTATGCATACGACGGAGCAGTAGGTTTGACTGATTCTCCTTTTGAGGCGACATACTGGTCTTATGATGACGCTTGGACGCCTGGCAGTGCGGAGACCAGCGATTATGTCTACTTGCCATTCGAGGATCCCATCGAAATGACGAATGAAGGCTTCTACTTCACTGGATTGATCAATGAATTCGAAAGTGAAGCTGAGTTGACCGTTTTAGGAAATGCCAACTCGGACACAGACAACTCCACGGGAGACTATGGTTTAACTGGAGCAGGTGACTTCGTCTGGTTCACGTCACAGACTGCGACCCCTGCGATTCGCTTGATCTTGTCCGAGCGCGTGGGCATCGACGAGATTGCCAATCACAATGGCATTGACTTGCGCCAGAACGTTCCCAACCCAGCGAATGGAACCACCATTGTCCGCTTTGAAATGTTGCAGTCCCGCAACGTGACTGTGGAGATGCGCGACCTCCAAGGCCGCCTCATCCAATCCGTTCAGCGCGGTCAGCTTCCAGCCGGCATGCACCAAGTGGAATTGAACGTAGCTGACCTACAGAGCGGTATTTACACATACACGCTCATTGCAGACGGTCTCCGCTTGACCAAGAAGATGATGGTCAAGTAATCGAATCAAAATTTTCAACCTTGAGGAAAGGGCGGTTTTCGGACCGCCCTTTTCTTTTTCAGCAGGGTTCAGAAGTACCTTCGCACCATGTCGTTGAAGTCTGTGATTGGCTATTGGCTTGCGGTGCTAACCGCAAAAAGGGAAACGCGAAAAGCGGCTTCCGGAACAAGGCATCAGCAGCGCGTTTTTGAGTACTTGGTGTCGCGGGGTGAATCCACACAATTTGGAAGGGACCACGGCATGCGTGCAGGCATGAGCCATGCAGAATTTTGTGCCGTTGTCCCGGTGCGGGATTACGAGAAACTAAAGCCGTGGGTGGATCGGGCCGTGAAAGGGGAATCCAACGTTTTGTGGTCGGGCGACCCGCTTTATTTTTGTAAAACCAGCGGAACGACCAGCGGTGCTAAGTTCATTCCGATTACGAGGGACAGCATGCCGAATCACCTCAATTCTGCTCGGAATGCCTTGCTCCATTTTATCGCCAACTCGGGCCGCCCTCAATTTCTGGACGGCAAGATGATTTTCCTCCAAGGTTCTCCTGAGCTTCAACAAACTACAGGCGGGACGCCCATGGGCCGCTTAAGTGGAATCGTTGCCCACCACGTTCCCAACTATCTGCAGGCCAATCGACTTCCTTCCTTTGAAACAAACTGTATTGAGCCTTGGGAGGCGAAAATTGATGCCATCGTTGAGGAGACGAAGGGCGAGGACCTGCGGTTGATCAGTGGTATTCCGTCTTGGGTACAGAACTACTTAGAAAGGCTGCTTGAAGTCACGGGCGCGGCGAATGTCATGGAGGTGTTCCCTAACCTGGAGTTGTTCGTTTACGGTGGAGTGGCCTTTGAGCCCTACCGGGAGCGTTTCCGCAACCTGATTGGCAGGGATGTTCCTACTGTGGAGTTGTTTCCGGCGTCAGAGGGCTTCTTCGCATACCAAGATGAGTTGGGGTCAACAGGGCTTCGCCTTAATGTTGACGAAGGAATCTTTTTCGAATTCATCCCAGCGTCCGAGTACTTTAAGGACAACCCCACACGGTTGACCATAGGTCAGGTTGAATTGGGCGTGCAGTACGCCCTCGTCGTAACGAGCAACGCAGGACTGTGGGCTTACGATGTTGGCGATACGGTCAAATTCACATCGGTTGATCCTTATCGCCTAGTGGTCACGGGTCGCATAAAGCATTTTACAAGCGCTTTTGGCGAGCACGTGATTGCGGAGGAAGTAGAGGGTGCCTTGCGGGACGCCTTGGCACAGCACGGCGCTGCAGTAGCGGAATTCCACGTCGCGCCGGAGGTGAATCCCGATGAGGGCTTGCCCTACCACGAGTGGTTCGTTGAATTCACGGAAACTCCGGAAGACACGAAGGCCTTTGTCGCAGCGGTTAATGCCGGAGTGGTCGAGCGGAACACGTATTACAAAGATTTGATCACGGGCGGAATCCTTCGTCCAGCTGAGTTGACTCAGGTCAAGCGCGGAACGTTCAATGGCGCGATGGCTTCCTTGGGTAAATTGGGCGGACAAAACAAACCACCGCGGCTGGCAAATGGACGTGATTTTGCCACCGCACTCGAAAAATCAAACAACGCGTGAAGATCTTGGCACTCATCGGTGGCAGTGGATCGGGGAAGTCGACCATCTTGAACGGATTGCGGAAGCACTTTGGCGAACGTGCAGCCGTGCTCTCGTTGGACAATTACTACCGCCCCAAATCCGAGTTGCCGGTCGATGAGTATGGGGAGACCAATTTTGACCTGCCGCAGGTCATTAACGATGTCTACCTAGTGCGCGACATTGACACGTTGCGCGCGGGCCATCCCATTGCGCTGGATACCTATACGTACAACCGGGACGTTATGCAGTCCGAAAAAATCATCATCGCACCAGCGGAATGGTTGGTTGTCGAAGGGCTGTTCGCTATGGCTTATCCGGCCATGGAGGAACGCATCGACTTGCTCGGTTATATCGATGCCCCAGCGGAGGTTCGGCTTCAGCGGCGCATTGAACGTGATGGGGTGGAGCGGGGTTATACTGAAGACGAAGTGCGCTACCAATGGCACAACCACGTGCGTCCGGCGGACATCGCCCACATCGAACCGTGGAAGGACAAAGCGGATGTGGTCGTGGACAACACGGAACACTGGCAAGCGGGGCTGGAATCGCTCATTGCCAAAATGGAAGAAGAATAATTGATTCGAAATGAAAAAGGCATTTACCCTCCCAACGTGCAAGACGTGCGTGCGCATTTTTGACGACCTCCAACCTGAGCAACACGGATGCGCCGTGGTGGACATCAAAGCAGAAGGCATTGCGGCAGAAGACCTCGATAAAATGAAAGAATTAGCCGGCTCGTACGAGGTACTCTTCTCACGCCGCGCCATGAAATTCCGTTCCATGGGCCTCGCGGACAAGGCATTGACGGAACAGGACTACCGCCGACTCATCCTCGACGAATACACTTTCCTCAAGCGCCCGGTCTTTTTGTTTGACGATCAGGTATGCGCGGGCTCGGCGAAGGCTTCGGTTGAAGCGGCGCGGGCAGCCTTGAAGGGGTAAGCGATGGAGCGGCTTCTCGCGCATCTTGCTTTGCTCGTTGTGGCGGTCATCTACGGGTGCAATTATTTGGTGGCCAAAGACCTGATGCCCGATTTGGTGGGCCCGAGTGGGTTCATTGTGTTGCGCGTCATCGGCGGCGGGGGACTCTTTTGGTTGGTGCGTGCGGCGATGCGCGCCCGCGGTACTTGGGAGTCCATCGAACGCAGCGATTTCTTGCGTCTGCTCGCCTGTGGTGCCACCGGGGTGGCGGCCAATCAGCTGCTGTTTTTCAATGGGTTGAATGCGACCAGCCCGGTCAATGCTTCCATCATCATGACCATCAATCCGGTGTTGGTGTTGGTCATTTCGGCGGCATTACTGGGAACTTCCATCACCAGCCGCAAACTCTTGGGCATTTTCATCGGCGGCGGCGGTGCCGTGGCCCTGCTCATCCTGAGTTCGCAGCAAGAGAGCCTTCATGCCTCGTGGCAAGGCGACTTGATGATCCTGCTGAATGCGACCAGCTACGGTTTCTACTTGGTACTGGTGAAGCCGCTCATGGCGAGGTACAAGCCGCTTACCGTGATTGCGTGGGTATTCGTTTTTGGGGCGCTTTTTGTGTTGCCCATTGGCTGGCGACAGGTCGCGGCCATTGATTGGCCGGCTTTTGAGCCTTCGCACTGGCAAGGCGTCGCTTACGTGGTGATTGGCACCACCTTTATGGCCTACTTGCTCAACATCTTCGCCTTGCGTCACGTGCAGCCGACGGTGGTCAGCATTTACATCTACCTGCAGCCGTTGCTCGCGACGGGGCTATCGTGGTGGGTCAGCCAGCGCGGCGGCGCGGACTATACGGCCGATTTGAGTGGATGGACCGCCCTGTGCGCGGTGGCGATTTTTACGGGCGTTGCCCTGGTCAGTTTGCCGAACCGGGCGCATAACTAGCGGGGTGTGAACTCGACTCAAGAATTCGTAAATTCACCGTATGCCAATTGCGAAACCCTTTAACCTCGCGGCGTGGATCGAAGAAAACCGCGAATTGCTCAAGCCTCCAGTGGGCAACAAAAACCTCTACGTGGAAAGCGGGGACTACATCGTGATGATTGTGGCCGGCCCCAACGCCCGCAAGGATTACCACTACAACGAGACCGAGGAGTTGTTCTTTCAGATTGAGGGCGATATCCTGGTTAAAACCCAACAGGATGGGAAAGTGGTCGATATACCGGTAAAGGAGGGTGAAATGTTTTTGTTACCTGCGAAAATCCCCCACTCACCGGTTCGATCTGAGGGTTCTATTGGCCTTGTTATCGAACGCAAGAGGCAAGAAGGACATAAGGATGGACTGCTCTGGTTTTCAGACAAAGAGAACGCCTTGTTGTATGAGGAATACTTCCATCTCGAGAACATTGAAAAAGACTTTCTTCCTGTCTTCAAGAAATTCTATTCCAGCGAGGCGTTGAGGACGTGTCCAGTTTCTGGAGAGGTCATGGCTGCCGACCCGCGTTTTATGGATTGAGTGGCGGGATTCAGAGCATGAGCAACCAACGACCCGGTTTGGGCGTTTTCCCCTCGAATCAAACACCATTTCAATGACAAATTTCTTCCGCGTTGGAATGGCAGCCGCCGGGCTGCTCGCCTCCTTGACTGCTTGGGCGCAAGAATGCGCTCCCTTCCAATTTTGGGTGTTAAACCAATCGGGTGAAGGCAATGCAATTGCCATAAACTTCGTCATCTCTAACGCCGATGGTGCGGTACAGACGGAAGGTGTATGGGAGGTGACGTCTGCCGGGATGACGGCGGAGTTTTGCCTCGCTGCAGGTTGTTACAGCATTGCCATCAGCGGCGATGAGGTCAGTTCAGAAAACGTTGGGCTGGAGTTGTTCCAGTCGGATTTTGTTCAAATTTTGGAGCTTACACCGGCAGACCAAGAAGGCTTTTGGGATGCGGCATTTTGCATCGAGCAAGGGTGGCAGTACAATTGCCCCGAGGCCATTGATTACGCAGAAGGAGAAGGGTGCACGTGGGCTTTCGAGATTGGCAGTTTCCAAGAAGGCGAGGAGGTGATGTGGAACTTCGGCGACGGGTCGGAACCGATCTGGGGCGGCCATTTCATCGAATACGAGTTTGAAACCGCGGGAACATTCGAGGTGAATGCGTTTTTCACGTCCTACGACTGTCCCATGGGCGTGGAATTGCAGACCGTCATCGAGGTGAGCGGCTGCGGCGAAGCCGAATGCGTCCTCGAAATGGAGGTCAGCACAGAAGACGGCATGTTCTACACCTTCAGCATCCCTGATGAATTGGCCAACAACGAGATCCAGTGGTACATCGACGGCCAGCCCATCGAAGGGGCGAATAGCACGAGTTTTGAGGCAGGGTTTGATTTCAACCCCAATTGGTCGGTGTGCGTAGACGTGTACACGGAGGCCTGCCCGGACGGCATGGAGGCGTGCTACTCCAACTTGGAGGGCGATTGCGCCTTGGACCTGGTGTGGAACGAAGTGGAGTGCAATCAGTTTGCACTTCAAGCGGTTGGTCAGCCGGAAGGGGCAACCCTGATTTGGATGCTGGACGGTGAGTTTTATGATTACATCGTGCCGGAGATCGTCTTCACTTTTGAGGAAGAGGGGTGCCATGTGTTTGGTGTGGGCTACGAAACCCCAGATTGTCCAGAGGGAGTTTTCGCGGAGGTCGAAATTTGTTCGGATTGTCCGCCGATGGAAGAGTGCGAGTTGAACGTGGACTATGTGGAGCTGTCCGCGGGCATTTACCTGTTTTCGGTGTATGCCCCGAATGGGGAGCTTTTTGACGGAGAATTAAACTGGTGGACCAACGGGGGCTATGTAGGGAGTGAAAATCCATTCGCTTGGACGTGGGACCTTGAAGAACCCATGACCATGGACATGTGCTTTGATTACAGCAGTTGGCAAGACTGCCCGAGTGGCGAAATGTGCATTCAAGTGGAATCGCAGGGAATGGCCTGTGAGGAGGTTCAATTGTTGCTGGACGGGTCATGGACTGCAGAGGTTGACTGGTCGTTTGAACTTGGCTTGGAAGCGTTCATTGACGGATGGGAAATTGCTGGGTGGTCGTTTGAGGAAACTTGGTCGGCTGACGGCGAGATCTCTGACACACTGACCATTTGCGTTCCGCCAGCTTGTTTTGATGTGTTCTGGGGCTGGGAAGCCACTAATGTTACTGTCGAATTGTTGCTGATTTCGGTGCTCATCGAGGGCGGGGATTCGGCGGTTTTGTTCGATTGGTTCGACCCGTTTAATGAGCCAGGATTTGGGCTGCTTCCAGATTGCAACAATGCCGTTTCCGCGGTTGCTTTGGAGCAAGAGAAAATCCACTCATGGCCGAACCCCGCACACACAGAAATCCGTTGGCAACTCCCGATGGATTGGGTCTCTGGTGAGCTTCAGGTGTTCGATGCTAGAGGTCGGCAAGTGCATATGGAACGGGTATTCCAAGGCGCTGGCCGTTTGGATGTTTCAAGCTGGCCTGTGGGTCTGTACAGTGCACGCTGGAGCGGCCAGGAGCATCTTTATGTCCCGTTTAAAATCCTAATCGTGCGGTAGCTAGAATCGTACACAAATACGTTGGAAAAGTTAGGAGTTTCGCGCCCAAATACGTCGTGTTCTTTGAAGAGTCCTTGCTTAACTTCGCTTTGGCGAGTTCTCACCTTTCGCCGCAGTGCATATGACTTATCAAAAACTGAACAAATGGACCGGTTGGGGTGTGTGGTTGATTGCGACCATCGTTTACCTCTCAACCATCGAACCTACCGCTAGCTTTTGGGACTGCGGAGAATTCATAGCATCGGCGTACAAATTAGAAGTAGGTCACCCTCCCGGGGCTCCATTTTTCATGTTGCTTGCGCGCTTTTTGATGATTTTTGCTACGCCAGAGACGGCAGCAGTATTCGCAAATTCCCTGTCTGCACTTAGCAGTTCATTCACCATTTTATTCTTGTTTTGGAGCATTACGCACATGGCCAAGAAGATGGTCATTCCTTCCAATGAAGGGTCGAACGCAGAGCGCTGGGCCGTTATGGGGGCAGGGGTCGTGGGTGCACTGGCTTATACGTTCAGTGACAGTTTTTGGTTTTCTGCTGTAGAGGGCGAAGTGTACGCCTTGTCTTCATTGTTTACTGCGCTTGTTTTCTGGGCTATTTTAAAGTGGGAAAACGTTGCCGATGAACCTGGACACCTGCGCTGGATTTTGGTAATTGCCTACTTGATGGGCCTGTCCATTGGGGTTCACTTGCTCAATCTTCTGGCTATCCCGGCTATTGCTTTGGTTTATTACTTCAAGAAGTACGAATTTTCTTGGAAGGGCCTCGCCATTACCACGATGGTTGCAGTGGCGTTATTGGTTTTTGTGCAAGAGGGTATGATTAAGGGTGTGGTCAATCTTGCCGCGAAATTTGAGTTGTTCTTTGTCAATGAGATGGGCTTCGGATTCAATTCTGGTGTCTTAGCTTATGCACTGCTATTGGTTGCCTTTTTGACAACTGCCATCTGGTGGACTCATAAGAAGGGCTGGTGGGCGGCCAATACCTTTGTCCTAGGCATGACGCTGGTTTTAATTGGGTATTCAACGTTTGCGGTTATTGTGATAAGAAGCGCAGCGAATCCACCGATGGATGAGAACAATCCGGAAGATTTGTTTGCCTTGCTTTCTTACCTCAACCGTGATCAATACGGGTCAAGTCCGTTGCTTTCAGGAGAGTATTGGGGCTCACCGGTAGACCAGGATCAACAATATGAGGATGGTAAGCCGTCTTATGTCAAGAGTTACAGCATCATTGAAGACAAGGGGCGTGACGTGCGCGTCAGATCGTTTCGTTCGGAAGGGGGAGCACTGGCGTGGATGGAGTCCAACGGGAACAAGCGCCGACGCATCCAGGAGGAATATGTTGACAACGGAGAGAAAAGAGGCAGCGTTGCGAATTTTGACCAGCGGTTTACGATGGTATTTCCACGGATGTGGAGCTCACAAGGCAATCATCAATCCGCCTACAAGCAGTGGAGCAATTACAAGGGGTACAACGAGAGAGTGGGTTTTACGAGTCCATTATCTGATGTTGTAATGGGGTTGGATGCATTTGAGCAGCACATTGAGGAGGCTTATTTGAAATCGGGGATGTCTCAAACAGAACTCACCCGAGCACTCAATGCTTTGTTCGGGTCATACAATTTGAGGTTTCAGGAGAATTACGAAGTGCCATCGGCGAATGAGCTGTTGGTTCGAGAACCCCAATCCGGTCGAATGCAGCGTGCGCCTCTCGATGCGGAAGGGATGACCTTCACTGTGGCGCAATACATTGCTGCAGATTTGCAAGCAGGCCTCACCCGGGGAAAGGGTTACGTAAAGCGACTGGAAGGTCAGCGAAGTCAGCTCGAAAACGAAGTCCGAATGGCAAAACGTAAGGCCAATCAAACCGGTTCTGCCGATGACTTCAGGCAGATTCGTCAATTGCAGGGCATGTTGGATCGTTTAGAGGCTGATTTGGTACCCAGTACGGCAGAGAACCTTCGGTATTTTAAGGACTACCAGTTGGGCTGGATGTACTTTAGGTACTTCCTCTGGAACTTTGCAGGTCGCCAAAATGACGTCCAAGGCCATGGCGACTTCATCGATGGCAACTGGCTCAGTGGCATCAAGGCAATCGACGCCGAGCGACTGGGCAACCAATCTCAATTGACTCAGGCTCAGATAGATAACAAGGGATATAATCGGTTTTACTACCTCCCTCTTATCCTAGGCTTGATTGGGTTGTTGTTTCAAGCGTTCCGGGACCCGAGGCAATTTCTTGTCGTCGCGGCGCTTTTTGTCTTAACGGGAATTGCTATCGTGGTGTACCTCAATCAGTATCCCTTCCAGCCGCGTGAAAGAGATTACGCATTTGTAGGTTCTTTTTATGCGTTTGCCGTTTGGATCGGGTTGGGTACCCTAGCTTTATTTGAATGGTCGCGCAAGGCGAGTGCATTGGACGCCGCCAAAGCGGTTGGTATTTCAGGTGCTGTGACGGTCGTGTTGTTCGGACTGGAAGTGGTCACATCGGGAAATCATGCTTTGAGCTGGACCTTAGGGTTTTGCACGTTAGTGGCGGGAATTTTGGTTGGTATAACGCTACTCTTTCAGCGCGTTTCGGCCAAGGAGTCCGTCAGAGCACAAGCCATGGTTTTACTTTCCTTACTCGTGCCCGCATTGATGGCGAGCGAAGGTTGGAATGACCACAGCCGGGCGCATCGTCGCACCGGTGTTGATTTTGCAAAAAACTATTTGGATTCGCTCCAGCCCAATGCCATTCTGTTCACGAATGGTGACAATGATACATTTCCACTTTGGTACGTTCAAGAGGTTGAAGGCTACCGAACGGATGTGCGCATCTGCAATTTGAGTCTGCTCAATACGGATTGGTACGTCGATCAAATGAAGCGCCAAGCGTACGACAGTGAGCCGCTTCCAATCAAAATGGATGAGGAAAAATACCGGCAAGGGACAAGGGACTTGGTCATTCTTGATACCCCGCGCAATACCGCTGCGCCCTATGCAGACCTCGGTGAAGCGTTGGAAGTCGCTTTGGACGATGAAAAATTACGGAAGTACGGTGGGGGTAAAAGTTTCAATTACTTCCCATCCAATAGTTTTCGCATTGCCGTTGACAGCGCAGCAATCGTTGAAAGTGGTGTTTTGAGCGCAGCAGAAATGCCTCAGATGTTAGATGCCATTGAATTCACCTTGAGTGGAGGTAATGGCAGTCCAAAGAGTTACGTTCTCAAAAACCAATTGGCTGTTTTGGACATGATTCACAACAACAACTGGAAGCGACCAATCTACTTTGCAGTCACGACGGGTCCCGACAGTTACATGGGGCTGCAGGAGTTCTTTCGCCTCGAGGGCTTAGCCTACCGGCTGGTTCCCATCCGGTATCCTCAAAATGACAACCCAAATGCATTTGGTGGTGTGGCCAGTGAATTGATGTATGAGACGGTTATGGATAAGTGGTCGTGGGGAGGGATGGACAATTTGGAAGACGGCATCTACATGGACGAGAACAACCGCCGCATGGTGACGAACTTCCGCTTGCAGATGTCGATTTTGGCTGAAGAACTGATGGCGGAGAATGATCCAGAAAAGGCATTGGACGTGTGCGAGGAATTGATTGTGCGAATGCCAGGTGAAAATGTTCCGTTGAGCCGAGTAATGATGACAGCGCAAGGAATTCTCATGGAGTTGTCCTTAGAGGAGGAACTGCAGGGCAGAAAAGTGTATGAATTGCCTGCAGACCGTCGAGCGCGAGCACGCGAATTGGCCAAAGCGGTGACCCTCGAAATGTTTGAAATTCAATCCGATGCGATCAAATACTACTATTCGCTGGACGCCAGTCGCTTCCAATCGGTAGCTAAGGAACGCCGGGTGGTCAAGCAGGTGGCAGACATTATGCTTCAGTCAACGTCAATGTTCATGCCCGAAGATTCAGTCGTTCGGCAGTTGTCTTTTGAACTCGAGGAATTGGAAGCTATGATGGCTGAACAAGAAGCACGCTTGGCCAACCTCGGTTCGTATACTTTCTGATGCCAGAGCCGATTCGTTTAGCGATATTGGCATCGGGCTCCGGCAGTAACGCCGTGTCGATATTGGAACATTTTCAAACCTTATCGCACGTAGAGGTGGCTTTTGTGGGATGCAACCGTTCGTCAAAAAAGGCTGCTATTTACGAGCGCACAAGGTCATATGGGATAGAAACGGAGTTCTTTTCCATTGCGGACTTGCAAGAAGGGAGGCTCCTCAAGATCTTTCGCGAACGCGAAGTTGAGTGGGTGGCGCTCGCTGGATTTTTAGTGAGAATCCCTGCAGATTTCGTTCGCGCTTTTTCAGACCGCATGCTTAATGTTCATCCGTCTCTGCTGCCCAAGTTCGGAGGGCAGGGAATGTACGGGCTCAATGTGCACAAAGCTGTGATTGAAGCAGGGGAATCTGAGTCAGGCATGACGGTGCATTGGGTAACCGAAGAATACGATGAAGGCGCTATTGTATTCCAGGCTACATGTGTGGTGGAGACGAACGATACGCCAGAATTATTGGCAGCTCGTGTTTTGCAGCTGGAGCATACTTATTTCCCACGATCCATCGCTGCTTGCATTGCCGACAAAACAGAACGTTGATGAAACATGTGACCATATACACCGATGGAGGAGCAAGTGGCAACCCAGGACCGGGCGGTTATGGAGCATTGCTCATGTACGGGGAACACGAAAAGGAACTGAGTGCGGGATTTCGTTTGACCACCAATAACCGCATGGAATTATTGGCAGTGATCGTTGCCCTCGAGGCACTCAAACGCCCCGGATTGAAGGTTGAGGTGTTCTCGGATTCCAAGTATGTTGTAGATGCAGTGGAGAAGGGCTGGGTCATAGGCTGGGAGCGAAAGAATTTTAAGGACAAGAAAAATCCCGACCTGTGGAAGCGTTTTCTGAAGGTGTATCGTCAGCATCGGGTCGCATTTCATTGGGTCAAAGGCCACGCAGGAAATCCTGATAATGAAAGGGTGGATGCCTTGGCTGTTGAGGCATATCAAACTGGCAATTTGGGCGTGGATGAAGCGTACGAGTCCACGGGCAGCGCATAAGCCACTAGATTTCGCAAGGTTCTTGGGAAGCAAGGGCGTATCTTTGAGGAGCTAACGCAATACCGATAAAGCAATGCGAACGGACCTTTACCAAGGACACGATTATTACTCGTTGGATGAGCTGTTGACCGAGGAGCACAAGTTAATCCGTGAAACCGCCCGCGAGTGGGTGAAAAAGGAAGTCAGCCCTATCATTGAAGAGGCTGCTGAGAAATGCGTGTTCCCCCGACACTTGTTGTCCGGACTGGGTGAGATAGGTGCCTTTGGCCCTTACATCCCGGCGGAATATGGTGGTCCGGGTCTCGATCAAATAAGCTACGGTATCATCATGCAAGAGCTCGAACGCTGCGATAGCGGCTTGCGCTCAACAGCCTCGGTTCAAAGCAGCTTGGTGATGTACCCCATCTGGCGCTACGGAACGGAGGAGCAGAAGCAAAAGTACCTTCCCAAGCTTGCGACCGGCGAGATGATGGGCTGCTTCGGTTTGACCGAGCCGGACCATGGCTCGAATCCCGGCGGCATGACTACCAACTTCAAGGAAGACGGTGATGATGTCATCTTGAACGGCGCGAAGATGTGGATTTCGAATGCCCCATTTGCCGACATCGCTGTTGTTTGGGCCAAGAACGAAGCGGGCCGTATTAAAGGCATCGTGGTGGAGCGTGGCATGGAAGGGTTCGATACACCGACGATGCACGGGAAGTGGAGTTTGCGCGCATCGGATACGGGTGAATTGATTTTTGACAACGTACGAGTGCCCAAGGCGAATATCCTGCCGGGCCGAGACGGTTTAGGTGCGCCGCTCAGCTGTTTGGACTCAGCGCGCTATGGCATTGCTTGGGGCGCCATTGGTGCCGCGTTGGATTGCTACGATACTGCTCTGCGCTACTCGAAGGAACGCATCCAGTTTGATCGCCCCATTGGTCAGTTCCAACTGCAGCAGAAGAAGTTGGCGGAAATGATCACTGAAATTACCAAAGCGCAGCTCCTGACTTACCGCCTTGGACAGTTGCGCGATGAAGGCAAAGCCACCTCGCCCCAGATTTCCATGGCCAAGCGTAACAATGTGGACATGGCCTTGACCGTGGCGCGCGATGCGCGGCAAATGCTCGGCGGTATGGGCATCACAGGAGAGTACCCTATCATGCGTCACATGATGAACCTCGAGTCGGTTGTGACTTATGAGGGGACACACGACATCCACTTGCTGATTACGGGCTTGGATGTAACCGGCTTGAACGCCTTCGTCTAAATCCGGGCATTCACCCCAGCGAAAAGAAATCGGCGTCGCCAAGTACTGGGAACTTCGCTCGATACCGTTCGAGTTCAGCACGGTCCCAGCTGCCAATCATCCATCCGGATGCATTGAGGTCGAGTTGGGCTTGAGTTCGACCGTAGGGGTCAATGAGCGCACTGCACCCAGAATGTTCTATGCCCATGCCATCGAGACCCACGCGGTTGACACCAGCGACGTAGCATTGGTTTTCAATGGCGCGCGCGATGAGCAAGTTTGACCATGCCTGTCTCCGAGCAGCGGGCCAATTGGCGACGTAAACGGCGGCATCGTAACGGTCTGCTGTGCGGTTCCGGCTGAAGACTGGGAAGCGCAAGTCGTAACAGACTTGAAGCAGGATGCGCCACCCCCGCCACTCGACGATGACCCTTTCATCCCCTGGACCGTAGGCCGCATCTTCCCCTGCGAAGGTGAACAGATGACGTTTGTCGTAGCATTCCACTGATCCTGAGGGCGGCACAAAAAAGCAACGGTTCACCGGGTGAGCGAGTGTTTTATCTTGGCACGCCAAGCTGCCGATAATGGCGGCATCCCTTTCGTATGCCCACTTCCGCATGGCTTTGAGTGGGGCTGGCCAACGGTCTTCATCATCCTGCCAACCCAGCGGTAGTGAACAGGCATGGGTTTTCGGGTTCATTGTAAACCCTGTGGCCCACATCTCCGGTAGGACGATGAGGTCGCTTGGCTCTTGAAGGGAGTCTAATTCCTGGCTGAAGGCTACGCAATTGGCTTCCGGATTTTCCCAGGCCAGCGAGGCCTGGAGTGCGGCTACACGCAGAAGTGAGTCGCAATCGTTCATCCGTTGGAGATTTTCAGAAGGCGCTGAATGCCCTGATCGATTGTGTCGTTGTTTTTTGCAAAGCAAATGCGAACCAATTTGGAGTCATTTTCTCCTTCGGGGTAGAAGGGGGAGAGCGGTATGAGGGCTAAGCCCTCTGCCCTGGAGCACCAATCAGCGGTGGCTGTGCGGTCGTCTCGTTCATCAAATGCCCCGTAGCCCAGCAACTGAAAATACCCTCCTTCTGCCGGCGATACCTGCCAGCGGCTTCCTTTCAGTCCTTCAATCAACCGGTCGCGTTTGGATTGGTAAAATGGGGCAAGTTCACTAAGGTGTGTTGCTCCAGCATCGCTGTTCAGAAAAGCTTCAATGCCCGCTTGAAAAGGTGCTCCGGTGGAAAAAACATCGTACTGATGAACCTTACGAATTTCCCCGGTTAATGCCGCAGGTGCCGTTGCATATCCAATTTTCCAGCCTGTGCAATGCAGGATTTTACCAAACGATGCAAATACCACCGCACGCTCCCGCAACCGCGGTTCGTGGGTCACGCTTAGCACGTCGCGTCCGTCGTGGTGCATCGGTCCATAAACTTCGTCACTCAATACCAACGCATTGGTCCCTTCCACCAATTCGGCAAGTCCATGCAAATCCTCGCGGCTCCAGGTGGATCCGGTCGGATTATTGGGCACATTGATGACCACCATGCGAATCGATTCGGTCCAAGACGCTTTCATGGCTTCCAAATCCAACCGGTGCGTATCCGCCTGAAGAGGCACACAAACCAATCTGCCTCCTGCTAGTTCAACCGCTGGTTCATACAAGTCATAACAAGGCGTGAGTACCATCACTTCGTCTCCTGGATGAATCAGCGCTTGGATGGTGGCGAAAATGAGGGAAGACGCTCCGGCCCCAATTGTTACCTCGGTATCGGGGTGGAAGCAAGCGCCACTTCGTCGTTCTGCATCTGCAGCAATCCATTCCCGCAACCGGATATCGCCGGCCATGGGCGCATATTGATTGCGCCCTTTTGCCATCGCGGCAACAACAGCTGCTTGCAAGGGCTTGGGAGGTTGGAAATCGGGAAAGCCTTGGCTCATGTTCAGCGCACCGTGCGCCTGAGCCATCGCACTCATCTCGGTGAAGATGGTGGTGCCCACGTTGGGCAACTTGGACGTCGATTTCGCGTTCCGCATGGCTGCAAGTTAGGCCGCACCTCGTTTACCGGGTGATGGCGAGTTTGGTCACCCCAGCCGACATTCCGGTGGCATCCGATGCGAACACCATGTAAACACCGTAAGGGACCAATGTGCCGGCAAAGTCGCGCATGTCCCAGATTGCTCGTCCTCCCTCTGATTGCACCACAGCAACGGCACGTCCGGAGAGGGTTGTTATGTGGACGGTTGAGTTGTAGGCCAAGCCTTCAACAGTGACCCAGCCGTCGAAGTGGGCCTCTACAGGGTTGGGGTACACCCGGAGTTCATCTATTTCTTGAACGAAATTACTGGCATCACCGCGCCACCCCATCAGTCCTCGCTGGGTGCCAATCAGTACTTCACCGTTGCGGTGATTCAACGCGATGTCGGTTATCTGGTTGCTGAACAAGGGACTGTTCGCCGAGGTGAAGTGTGCCACTTGGTTGATGCCGTCCGGGCTCAACAAATACGCTCCGGAGTTCTGCGTTCCAATCCACTTGCGGTTTCCGCCATCGATGCAAATCGATGCCACGACCTCGGTTTCTAGTAAGAGTTGGTAATTGCCGTCTTGTTGAATGAGGATTTGAGAGGCGATTGGGTTTTCGTAGCCGTCATCAAAGGCAGCACTGGGCAGGTAAATGACGCAAGGTCCTGCAGCTGTTCCGATCCAGATTTCGCCATCGAGGTCCTCCTCCAAGCAGTAGATGTCATCGGACGGCAGCCCTCCTTTGGCGGGGTCAGAGGTAAGGATGCGCCAATCATCGTCTTGCGTATCGCCGGGTGTTTGATTGGTGTCGTAGACTAAAACGCCTTGTCCACGGGGCATGACGCACCAGATATACCCGTTGCGAGCTGCCAACACATCACCGAGCCAACCGGAATTGCCGAGGGCATTTCCTAATGCCATCGCCAAAAAGGATCCGTCGTTCAATCGAACATGAAGCGGTGCCTCTGCGTAAGCGTTGGTGAACCAGACATTGCCAAAGCGATCAAAATCGACTCCGCCGACCCCGACACGAGGACTGCCTCCAAAATTTCCAAGTTCGAGGGTGCTATTGCTCTCGTTGTAAATGCCAATTACCTGGTTATTTTGAACCTCGATCAAGCCTTCTTCCCAAGAGCCGAAGTAGGCGTGGGACGGATCAGTAGGGTCAATGCTGACGGCCATGGGGTCGTTGATACCTGCGAGGTCGTTCAACCCCTCGGGATTCGGAATCCAGTTCCAGCGCATGCCACTGACACCATAAAACCCGTATTTGTGGTACATGCTGGTCCACGTTTCGTCAATTCCACCGGAAGCCACCCAGATCTTATCGTTCCATGCATCGATGTTACGCACAAGGGCTACCGGAGGACCTTCAGGGCTCCAGTGGGCGTCATCTTCTCCTTCAGAAATATCCATTTTCAAAAGGCCCTGCTGAAAATTAGCAATGAACAAGTCACCAAACTCCACTAATCCCACGTTGCCCATCGCATTGACCGCGTGGCGGTACTCCATATCACGTACCCTCAGGGGCACGCCATCTGCTGCGTAATCCAGTTGGATTTCTTCCCAGTTGGCATTGAATTGCCGAATGGATTGGTGATCTGCAATGGCAATGCGCCAATCACTTGGTTCGTCACTGACGCTGGCCGATGCAATGGCGAGCACTTGGACACTTTCGGAAACTTCAAACGGTTCCCACAATCCGTCCATGCGCAGCCACAATTCGTCAGGCGCAGCGGTTTCGCCAGTTTTCCGGTGGAGCAGAATGTGGCCGTTGGGCGCGAATTCCACATGAGCGTAATTGCCTGTTTCGAGTGGAATATCCTCCCATCGGCTCCAAGCGTCTGGGGAACTTAAAAAGGGATGGTCGACCGGGGCCTCAAAAACCCCCGCATCGGTCCAGATGACATAGCGGTCGTCGCGGACTTTGATGCCATGGCACCTTCTTAGGGCCTGTTGGCCTTCGAGGTACCACGTATCGCGTACGTCGAGTTCGCGCAAGTGGATGGCAACCACGCCAAAAGCGGTGGTGGCGATAAGGAGATCGGGATTGCGTGAATCAAAAATCTCCATGCTGAGGATGGATTTGTCGCCGATGAGGTTGCTCTGCTCAATGTCGCGCAACGTGTACAGCCAATTGCCGGTGTTTGAAAAAAAATCAATGCTGCCTGAAGCCTGCCCGACGATGAGCATTTCACCGGTCGGATCCCAAGCGAGTGCTGTGGGTTGGCTACCGCTCATCCCGCGGACGGTGGAGATGCGTTCAACCACATCGACACGTTCGTCCAAAGTAAACACAGCGTGTTCCGTCCGAACGGCCCAGAACCCGGTGTCCAAGTCGGTTCCGCAATGGACGAGTTCATCGGTTTGGTGGTACGGAAGGTAGTCGGTCCATGTTCCGACGGGACGATTCTCTTGAACGTCAGCAGCCTCCATTTCTTGAGCGTGCACCCCTGCTGTGCAGAGCAGAACCGCTGCAATTGCAGTCAGTGCGGGATTCATGTGGTACTGAGGAGTGGGCATTGGTGTCCTAGGCATACGCGCCAAAGTTCGGAATATTGTCGGCGGTCACGAATAATTTTTCCATCGGAATTGTCCCGGGCCGCGGGTCTCGAGCTCGTCCAATGCGGAGGCATCCGCCAGCTGGTATACCAACCCGTGTTGGCAGCGCTCCCATTCGATGATGTTCCAGACAATCAGTAAGCACAAAAGGTCTTCGGCATCTTCGTAGCGCAATCGCGCCATGCGAGCGACCTGCTGAAACCGGAGTTGCCGCCCGTCGCGCCATGCATTGAACAGTTTCCCGATGAACTGGTCGTATCGGAATTCAGCCCGGTCCATGCGCATCTCGTATTGCCACACCTTGACTTGAACGGGACTGGCGCGGTGGATGCGGTCGTCCCTGCGCAAGTAAGCTTGCCACTTGCCCGTTTCGTCTTCGCAGAAGTGCGGGCGGTTTGCGGAGCGGGGGATTTGGACTTCTAACACCGAACGCCCCTCCATTTTCCACACTTGCACATCAAAAGGTATGGCCGGTTTGCAATGAGACTGGCAGGCCAAGTCGATCATGTGGTACTCCTCTTCTTGGTTCACTCCGGTCACGGCTCCGTTGTCCTTAACACCGATTAAGAGTCTCCCACCATCGGTGTTGGCAAAGGCGACCAAGGTGCGCGCAATTTTTGAGGCATCGTCAATGCGCATTTTAAAGTCCTGGGTTTGATGCTCCCCTTCCTCAATCATTTGCTGCACGTAGGACATAGTACACGAAGTTACTGTTCCAACCTGATTTGGCGGGTTGAAGTTCGAAGGGAATGGTGTATCTTCGCCCCGACGAAATGAGAATGAAGATGCAGAGGGGTACACACCCCTCTTTTTTTTCCTCGAAAAAACGACATGATCAACACCGATACTGTTCGCGAAATCGCTGAAGCCCACCTCCTTGGAGGGACGGGATTCCTCGTGGATGTACGAGTGAGGGATGGTAATGTGATTTCCATCCTGTTGGACGATGACGAGGGCATTAGCATCGAGAAGTGCATGGTCTTGAGCCGTCACCTCGAGTCCATGTTGGACCGCGATGCCGAGGACTTTTCATTGGATGTCAGCTCTCCGGGACTCGATCAACCATTGAAATTACACCGGCAGTACCTGAAAAACATCGGGCGCACCGTGCAACTGAAAATCACTGGAGCTGGGAAGGCTGAGGGCAAGTTGACCAAAGCCACTGAAGATGAAATCACCATTGCAATTCGCGAAAAGCGTCGCATTGAGGGGCGCAAAGCGAAGGAGTGGGTAGAAGAAGAACAAACGTATCCTTTGAATGCATTGGATTGGACGAAAATCCAAATCTCATTTAAGGGAAAATAGATAGACCATTACTAACCGAGCGCAGCAAACCGCAAAACCATGACACAGCTGAATTTGGTGGATTCCTTTAAGGAGTTCAAGGAGTTTAAAAACATCGACCGCGAGGTTATGATGGGCATTTTGGAAGACGTCTTTAGGGCCATGATTCTCAAGAAGTATGGAGACGACTCCAACTTCGACATCATAATTAACCCTGAGAAGGGGGACTTGGAGATCTGGCGTAACCGCACCATTGTCGACGACGGTGCAGTGGAAGACGAAAACGAGGAGATTGCCCTTTCGGAAGCCTTGAAAATCGAAGATGACTTTGAGGAAGGCGAGGAAGTGTCGGAGGAAATCAAATTGGAGTCGTTCGGTCGCCGCAACGTCTTGTCCTTGCGTCAGAATCTCGCAGGGCGGATTATGGACCTAGAGAAGGATGCGATTTACCAGAAGTACAAAGAGCGTGTTGGCGAAGTGGTTTCGGCTGAGGTGTACCAGATTTGGAAGCGTGAAATCCTCCTCGTTGACGACGAAGACAACGAAGTGGTGATGCCCCGTGAGAATCAAATCCCTGGTGATTTCTTTAAGAAGGGCGATTCCATTCGTGCAGTCGTTTCTGCCGTGGAAATGAAGAATAACAACCCGCGTATTGTGCTGTCGCGAACGGCTCCTGAATTCTTGGAGCGTTTGTTTGAGCAGGAAGTCCCTGAGATTTACGACGGATTGATTACCATCAAGCGCGTCGTTCGCGCGCCCGGTGAGCGTGCTAAAGTGGCTGTGGAATCTTACGATGAGCGCGTAGATCCTGTTGGAGCATGCGTCGGCATGAAAGGCTCACGCATCCACAGCATCGTGCGCGAGTTGAAGAATGAGAACATTGACGTAATCAACTTCACGGAGAACGAACAGCTGCTCGTCACGCGTGCCCTGAGCCCTGCGAAGATTACGACAATCGAGCTTAACGAAGAAACACGCGAGGCCAAGGTGTACCTGAAAGCCGACCAAGTCAGCTTGGCTATCGGAAAAGGCGGAAACAACATTAAGTTGGCCGGATTGCTCACTAACTATGAAATCGACGTCTACCGTGACGAAGAAGACGGCGTCGACGACGTAGAATTGAAGGAATTCTCCGATGAAATCGATGCATGGATTCTTGAGGAGTTCATCAAGATTGGATTGGAAACGGCCCGTTCGGTTTTAAACCGGGATGAGGAGTTCTTGGTGAACCGCACCGACCTAGAATTGGAAACGATTCGTGAGGTTGTCAAAATTCTGAAGGACGAATTGTCTTAGAAAGCATATCCAACAAGTCCCGTTTCCCGTTTAAATTCGCAACACTAACGCCCAAAAACGCCTATGGCTGACGCTAACAAACCTGTACGACTGAATAAGATCGCCCGAGAGTTCAACTTAGGTATCCAGACCATTGTGGACTTTTTGGCCAGCAAGGGCATGGAAGTGGATGCAAAGCCGAACACCAAGATCGATGCGGAGGCGTATGCATTGATCCGATCTAATTTTCAAGATGAGAAGGCGGCTAAAGAAAAGGCGGTAAGCTCGGCGAATCGCGCAGTTATTGACCGTGAAAGTGTCACCCTCGCTTCCGCGCGCAAAACAGCTGCGCCACAAGAAGAAGCAGAGATGGAAATCGATTTATCGGTCTTCCAGAAAAGCCAGCAGCAGCCGGAAGTGGAGCGTATTAAACCTGAAGCTACTGCTGAACCTGCCCCAGTGGTGGAGCAAAAGGTGGCAGCTGAGGTGCCGAAGGAACCGGCATCTGATGTTACAAGCCCAGTTAAGGTTTTGGGCAAAGTCGATTTGGACGCCATGGCTAGAAAGCCCAAGGCTAAGACCAAAGCGGAGAAAGAAGCCAATAAGGAGAAACTAGCGAAGAAGTCGGCTGAAATTGCCAAGAAGGAGGCCGCAGCGCAAGCAGCGAAGAAGGCCGAGGCCGAAAAAGCTGCTGCAGCCGAAAAGGCTGTCAAGCCCGAGGTTCCTAAAGTGGAGAAGCTCGAAACGAAGATTGAAAAGCTCTCCGGTCCGACCGTTGTTGGAAAAATTGAACTGCCCGTAGAGAAGAAGAAGACGCCCGCAGCTAAGTCAGAAGAGAACAAGCGCAAACGAAAGCGCATCACGAAGGTTGATGTCGAGCGTCAGGCCCGAACGGCAGGGGGGCAACGTGGAGACCGAGGCCGTGGGCGACGCAACGAACCTAAGAAGGAGGTCAGCCAAGCGGATATTCAGAAGGAAATCAAAGAGACGCTTGCGCGTTTGAGTGGAGGTAAGAAGTCCAATGCGGCGAAGATGCGCCGTGCCAAACGAAGCGCTGTAGCGGAGCGCGCGGAACAGGAACTGCAGCGCCAGCAAGAAGAAGCGATGACGCTTCAGCTGACAGAATTCGTGACCGTAGCGGAATTGGCAAGCATGATGAATGCCAACGTCAACGAGGTCATTTCGGCTTGTATGACGTTGGGCATCATGGTGTCCATCAACCAGCGACTGGATTCTGAGACCATTACCATCATCGCAGAAGAGTTCGGATACGAGGCGAACTTTGTTAGCGCAGAGGTCCAGGAGGCGATTGAGGTCGAAGAGGACAACGACGATGATTTGAGTGCACGCCCACCCATCGTCACGGTTATGGGACACGTTGATCACGGTAAGACGTCGTTGTTGGACTTCATCCGCAATGCCAATGTCATTGCGGGCGAGGCGGGGGGAATCACCCAGCATATTGGTGCGTACCACGTCACGCTCCCTCAAGGCGGTCAAATGACTTTCCTTGATACACCAGGTCACGAGGCGTTTACAGCGATGCGTGCGCGCGGCGCTCAAGTCACTGACATTGCAATCATTGTGGTCGCTGCAGACGACGCGGTTATGCCTCAAACGAAGGAGGCCATTAACCACGCTCAAGCAGCGGGTATTCCTATGGTTATCGCCATCAACAAAATGGATCGACCCGAAGCTAACGCTGACAAAATCCGTCAAGAGCTAGCAGAAATGAGTGTTCAGGTGGAAGAGTGGGGCGGCAAATTTCAGAGCCAGGAGATATCCGCCAAGAACGGAACCAACATCGAAGAACTCTTAGAAAAGGTGTTGTTGGAAGCTGAAATGTTGGACTTGCAGGCGAATCCGGGAAAACGCGCCATCGGTACTGTTGTAGAAAGTTCGCTAGACAAAGGCCGTGGATACGTTACGAATTTGCTTGTGGAAGGCGGAACGATGCGAATCGGGGACGCGGTCCTTGCAGGCCAGTTCAGCGGAAAGGTCAAGGCCATGTTCAACGAACGTGGAGCCCGAGTAGACGAGGCTGGCCCATCAGTGCCGGTTTCGATATTGGGCTTTGATGGCGCACCCAGTGCAGGTGATAAGTTCCACGTCTTTGATGACGAACGAGAAGCGCGCAATATTGCTGTGAAGCGCCAACAACTCCAGCGCGAACAAGGTGTTCGGTCGCAGCGTGCGGTTACATTGGAGGAACTGGGACGTCGTATCGCGGTTGGAGAGTTCAAGGAATTGAATCTAATTGTAAAGGGTGATGTAGACGGCTCTATCGAAGCGTTGAGTGATTCGCTGGAAAAGCTATCAACAGAAAAGGTCCAGGTTAACATCATTCACAAAGCCGTCGGTCAAGTTTCCGAATCAGACATCCTGCTCGCTTCGGCGTCGTCTGCCATCCTCATCGGTTTCCAAGTTCGACCAAGCGGTGCAGCTCGCCGACTTGCCGAAAAGGAGGGTGTACAGATCAAGCTGTATTCGGTCATCTACAAGGCCATCGAAGAAATGAAGGACGCCATGGAGGGCTTGCTCTCCGTGAAAATTGAAGAGAACGTGGTCGGCTCTGCCGAAATCCGCGAGACGTTCAAGATTTCGAAAGTGGGCACCATCGCCGGTTGTTTCGTCATCGATGGCAACATCAAACGCAACAACAAGGTGCGCGTTATTCGCGAAGGTGTTGTTGTATATACCGGAACGCTTGGTTCGCTCAAGCGCTTTAAAGATGATGTTAAGGAGGTGGCAAAAGGATTTGAATGCGGCTTGAACATTGACCGATTCAATGACATCAAAGTCGGTGACGTCGTGGAGGCCTACGAAGAAGTTGAGGTGAAGCAGACCCTAGAGGACTGACCCGGGGATTAGGGGTGTTCAGTTTGGCTTGTTTTGAGTGCTGGTAAATTGATGTCCATAGGAATGACAATGGCCATAGGGAAGGATTTCATCCAAGCATCCTTCGCTTTCTGTGCTTCCCACCGCGTTCTGAAATCACCGATGGTAACCCGATAATTTGGCGGCATAGAAGACAAGTACACTGAACTTTTGCCGTTGTTCCGGCGGGCTTTTGACCGAACCTCTCGAGCGGCTTGCAATGTCCCCGAGAAAATTTGAATTCTAAAACCTCGCAATGCGTGATCTTCGGTGTGCCACAACGAGTCGAGTGATGCGATGCGTTTGTCGTATTGTTCCACGACGATGCCTGCGGGCCTTTCCGTCGAGGTAATGACCAGATCGGTTTCTACCACAACGTTAGAAGAATCTTGATTAGGTGCTCCTTGCCAAACCATGACTCCCTGGGATGAGGGTGCCGTTTGCTTTGTGGAGGTTGAGTCGCACGTGCTTTTTTGCGTGCCTTTAAACAACCCTCTCCACCATCCGACATCTCCTTGCGCCAAAGTCGAACCGTTCGCTCCAAGTGTAAATAGGCATAGAACGCAGAATGCAGCAAGCGTAGGGCGTAATGGAAGGGATGAGGTGACCATTCGGGCGAAATTAATGTACGTTTTATACCGCTTTGTACCGATTTGTATCAAAAAGGTAAAACTTTTTCATTTCGTTCCAATCTCCGGATTTACCACGTAATCAAGAACATATGACCGTTATCGAACTACCCGGAACAAAAAGATTCTTATTTGGTTCAAATTGTAGAAAAAATCTATCTTCTATATCGTATTTTTACCTCCGAAATTGCGCTACATGCTAGTCATGCGAAAAGTTAACCCAGTGAGAGATTTCCGCGGCTTTGGTGCTTTGCTAATCTTTTTTTCGGTATTCGTTTTTGGTGCCTCCTCTCCGGCCTTAGCAGGCGTCTGGGATGAAGGCGATGTGGAAGCGGGTCAAGCCCTGTTCAATGCGAACTGTGCTTCTTGCCACAAAGTGACGAAAGAGGTGCTCGCGGCGCCAGGCTTAGGAGGTATAGCAGATCGCTGGGGGGCAAGCGAAGAACTACTGGTAAAGTGGATACAAAATCCCCAGGCGGCTGCGGAATCCGGAGATAGTTATATCAAATCCTTGGTCGACCGATACGTTCCGACCTATGGTTGGATGACGGCCCAAGCGGTATCGCCGGATGACATCCAAAACATCATGGCCTATGTGCAAAACCCGCCGGACGTTGCCCCTGTGGCCGATACAGGTACGGATTGCATCACAGTAGACGAGCTTCCTATTGAAGAGGCCAGCAACGACGGGAGTATTTGGTTTTTACTGTTGCTCGTCATGTTCTTGATCATCGCCATGGCAGCTGCTGGTGTCAATCGTTCTTTGACCAATGCAAGCCTCGAACGGGAGGGCGAGGAACTGTTAGGTGACTTGCCTTACGGGGAACGGCTGAAGAACTGGCTATGGGAAAACCGCGCAGCAGTCTCTTTGGTGGGCGTATTCTTTGTCGCATATGGAGCAGTGCTCGGGTACCAAGGTTTGATGCGTGTAGGTGTCGTCGAAGGCTACAAGCCCAGCCAGCCTGTCAAATTTATTCATAGCGTCCACGTTTGTGAAAACGAAGTGGATTGCAAGTACTGTCATCACAGTGCCTATGAATCCAAACATGCAGGAATCCCATCTACGAATGTTTGTATGAATTGCCATAAAGCCGTCAAAAAGGGACGGCGCTACGGTGAAACAGAGATAGCGAAAATCTACGACGCTATTGGATTCGACCCTCTTTCGGGAACATATGTTGACGGTGAAGGAGCGAACGGTTATACGTCACCTCAAGACACCTACAATGGCGAGCCAATAAAATGGAATAAAGTACACAACTTGCCTGATCATGTTTTCTTTAGCCACCAGCAGCACGTTGTTGTTGGGGGTCTTCAGTGCCAAAACTGCCATGGTGATGTTGAAACATACACGGTGGGAAGAGTGGCTAACGTGGACGACATCAATCTTCTGGTCGATAAGTACCCTGGGTTGATTGAATTATCCAAACCAACGCTTACCATGGGCTGGTGCATTGAGTGCCACAACAAAGCGGAAATTGATCTAGCAAGCAATGGATACTATGAGGAGATGCATGCGCGCCTAAAAGATCACCTTCGTGGGAATGAGGAGCTGCGCAAGTACATGGAGGACGATAAGATCACGGTCAAAGAACTCGGGGGATGGGAATGTGCAAAGTGCCACTACTAATAGAGTATGAATTCGTGAATACCTAGACGCATCACTATTATGGCAAATACAAAG
This sequence comes from Crocinitomicaceae bacterium, assembly GCA_002690915.1. Classification (GTDB taxonomy): domain Bacteria; phylum Bacteroidota; class Bacteroidia; order Flavobacteriales_D; family Sanyastnellaceae; genus UA16. Next base: position 75,237 of record NZGF01000037.1, on the reverse strand, counting down.
CGTTACTGGTCCGGACTGGACGAGCTTCACAAAACAGAAGCATTCGAAGCGATTCAATCACAGGAGTTTCCTGAGGCAAAATCGACGGATGAGTTCTTGTCAGATGAGCAATTGGAGTCAACTCACACAGGTCGCCGAGATTTCTTAAAGTTCATGGGGTTCAGCTTGACGGCAGCGACCTTAGCAGCTTGTGAAACTCCAGTGGTGAAGAGCATTCCATACACCAACAAACCTGCTGAGATTACACCGGGTGTGGCTAACCACTATGCCAGCACATACTACGATGGTCAGAACTTCGCGAATGTTTTAGTCAAAACACGAGAAGGTCGTCCAATTTTCATCAAGCCAAATACAGCCACAGGAATTGCAGGGCCTAACGCACGCGTTAACTCCTCGGTCTTGGGCTTGTACGATAGTGCACGACTGACAGGGCCTTTAATGAATGGCGCTGCCTCAGATTGGGAAGTAGTTGACAGTCGCGTCCGAAAAGCACTGAGTAGTGGTGGCGAAAATGTCGTATTGACCAATACGATCATGAGCCCTTCACTGAAACGCGCCATAGCGATTTCTGGCTTAAGCCATGTGCAATATGACGCTATTGACTATGGTGCTTTCCGCAAGGCGGCTGAGATAGATTTTGGGGTCAATACCTTTCCGAGTTACAAGTTTGACCAAGCCGATGTTATAGTCACCATTGGTGCTGATTTTTTGGCAACATTCGCTGACGCCGTGTTTTATGAAGGGGAATGGGCGAAGAATAGGAAACCGGAAAACGGCAAGATGTCTCGAATGCATGCCTTTGAGACTAATATGAGCCTGACGGGCTCCAATGCAGATTACCGTACCACCGTGAAGCCATCGGATCACGGAAAGGTAGCGACTGCTTTGTTGCATGCCATTACTGGTCGTAGTTCTTCATCTGGTAAACTCGACACATTGACCGAAGCAGCAGTAAAGAATGCTGCAAAGGATTTGAAAGCCGCAGGAAAAAATGGACTCGTTCTTGCGGGATTGAACGACCTCAACATACAGCGTGTCGTTAATGCAATTAACGAAGCGTTGGGCGCCACCGGGACGACGGTCAATTTTGAGCGCAACGACCTATACCAAGGAAGCTCAAATGACCTTGCACAGTTGACTCAAGACATGTCAGCGGGTCGGGTTAACACCTTAATCATAGCAGATTGTAACCCGAGTTACGATGCTGTTAATGCAACAGCATTTTCTGCGGCATTGGAGAAAGTGAATTTGACGGTTAGTACGTCCATGCTGCCAGATGAAACGGCTTCCCGCTGCCGCATGATTGCTCCCACGCACCATTGGTTGGAATCATGGGGTGATCTTCAAATTGAGGGCGGCCGAATTGATTTAGTGCAACCGACCATTTCACCATTGAACAGCACGCGTGGATGGGGTGAGAGTTTGTTGGCCTGGAGCGGTCAGTCGATAGATTGGTATACCTTCCTTCGCCAAACACATTCATCCGATTACACACCGGAACAGATGTACACGAGCAATGATTGGAACATTGCAGTACATAATGGGTTCATCGGTTCGGATGCATTTGAGCAAGCAGCTCCTCGCTATTCTGGCGAGTCTTTGACCAGTGCAGTTGCAGCTCTGAACGACCAGCAGGGTGGAGCGTTTGAATTAGCGCTTTACGAAAAGTCAACAATGGGGGCCGGTCAGCACGCTGCCAATCCTATGTTGCAGGAGACGCCGGATCCGTTGACCAAAGTGACGTGGGATAACTACGTGACTATGGCCCACTCGGATGTGGATGCAATGGGGCTTAATGGCTTTATAGGGCAAGAGAAGCCCGCAAGCGTAGTCCGGGTTACAGTCGATGACACTGCTATGGAACTTCCTGTTTTTCCCATGCCTGGTCAAGCACCAGGAACAATCGGAATAGCACTTGGTTATGGCCGCGGTGCAAATGGAGAGAAAGTGGGAAAGGCTGCTTTCCAGACAGCAGAGAACGGCTCATTTATGATTGACTCCGAGGGCCGCATGGTGCCTGTAGGACAAAATGTATTCGGTTGGGTTAATGCATCATCAGGAGAATTCACACACCATCATCAATTCGACGTAACGGTTGAGGCGACAGGTGGTACATACCCCTTGGCTTGCACACAGATTCACAACACCTTCATGGGCCGTGATAGCATCGTGAAGGAAACGGATATGGCCAGCTTCTTTGCTGAGCGAGATGCAGAAAAGGGAGAGGCTTCATGGAACAAGCTGATTAAGCTCGGCGTTCACGAAGACATTAACAATGACGGAAATATTGATTCACAGGACGGCAAGCCTACCGAAGCCTTTGACCTGTGGCATGAACACCCGGTTGAAAATGTAGGTCACCGGTGGGGGATGACCATTGACCTCACGACCTGCACTGGTTGCAGTGCTTGTGTTACTGCTTGCCATATCGAGAACAACGTGCCTGTGGTCGGAAAAGACGAGGTGCGTCGTCATCGTGATATGCATTGGTTGCGTATCGACCGTTTCTTCAGCTCGGATTATAGCTTAGAGCGAGGTGAAGAAGAAGGGGTTGGGGTGATTTCATCCTATCGTAAAATGGAAGACCCTTCGGCGAATCCACAAACGGTTCACATGCCGATGATGTGTCAGCACTGCAATCATGCACCGTGCGAAACGGTTTGCCCGGTCGCGGCAACTACGCACTCGAACGAAGGGTTCAACCAAATGACATACAACCGGTGTATTGGCACGCGTTACTGCGCGAACAACTGCCCGTACAAAGTGCGGCGATTCAATTGGTTCAATTACCCCGGGTACAAGAAGTTCGGTAACTTCAACCCTGCTCAGGACAGCTTGATGCGAATGGTGCTCAATCCAGATGTCACGGTCCGAAGTCGAGGCGTGATGGAGAAGTGCAGTTTGTGCATTCAAATGGTTCAATCTTCAAAACTCGAGGCCAAAAAACGTGGCGTTCCGGTTACGGATGACCTCGTTTCTTGTGCCTGCTCCACAGCCTGCTCGACAGGAGCAATTTCTTTCGGTGATCTCAACGATCCCAGCTCCAAGGTGGCAAAGACGTCTAAAAATAACCGTGCCTATCATGCATTGGAAGAAATTGGTGTTAAACCGAACATCTTCTACATGACGAAGGTGCGTAACACAGAACGAAACGAAGCCTGATAGGACCATGCAGAAAGAAGCAGCTATTCGGGAGCCCCTGATTCTTGGGAATAAGTCTTACAAGGATATCACAGATGATGTGGTTGGACCCATCCAAGGCGCTGCGCCGATTGGATGGAAGATCATGATCACCATATCGTCGATCATTGCCATCTATGGTGTTGGAAGTATCCTGTACCTTCTCGCCACGGGCATTGGAGTTTGGGGATTAAACAAGACTGTTGGTTGGGCTTGGGACATCACCAATTTTGTTTGGTGGGTCGGAATTGGACACGCAGGAACCTTAATCTCAGCAGTCTTGCTCCTGTTCCGTCAAAAGTGGAGAATGGCCATTAACAGGTCAGCAGAGGCGATGACCATCTTCGCGGTCATCATGGCGGCAATCTTCCCGGGCATCCACATGGGGCGTATCTGGGTTAGCTATTGGGTGCTGCCACTCCCGAATCAATTCGGTTCGTTGTGGGTAAACTTCAATAGCCCTTTGCTCTGGGATGTATTTGCGATTTCCACTTATTTCTCGGTCTCGTTGGTCTTTTGGTACATCGGTTTGATTCCAGATTTTGCTACCATTCGCGACCGCATGACCAAACCACTGGCCAAGAAAATTTATGGCGTACTCAGCTTTGGATGGAGCGGACGTGCGAAGCACTGGAATCGATTTGAAGAGGTGTCGTTAGTCTTGGCGGGTATTGCAACTCCTTTGGTATTCTCCGTGCACTCGATTGTATCGATGGATTTCGCCACAGCGGTTATCCCAGGCTGGCATACCACGATATTCCCTCCTTACTTCGTTTCAGGTGCTGTTTTTTCTGGTTTTGCAATGGTGCAGACGCTCTTGTTGATCATGCGCAAAGGCATGAAGTTGGAGAACTACATCCACGTGAAGCACGTTGAGTACATGAACATTGTTATCATCGTCACAGGGTCCATTGTGGGTGTGGCGTACTTAACGGAATTGTTTATCTCATGGTATTCCGGTGTAGAATATGAGAGCTACGCATTCATTAATCGTTTTAGTGGTCCGTATTCTTGGGCATATTGGATCATGATGACCTGTAATGTTATTACTCCACAGCTTTATTGGTTTAAAAAGATTCGCCGCAGTCTTGTTGCGACATTTATTCTTTCCATTGTAGTCAATATTGGAATGTGGTTTGAACGATACGTAATCATCGTGACTTCAATTCACCGTGATTACGACCCTTCGAGCTGGGGAGAATTCCATCCCACGAGCGTTGACGTTGGAATCTTCGTGGGAACCATCGGAATCTTCTTTACACTGTTTTTGTCTTTTGCTCGTTTTTTCCCTGTGCTGGCATTGAACGAACTGAAGACTATTCTGAAGACGAGCGGTGAGAATTTCAAAAAACAGCAAGCGAAGCACTGACCCTGAAAGCCATGAAGAAGGTATTCCATGTTATGTATGACGACGACGATACGCTGAAGGAAGCGGCATCGGCTTTGGTCGCGAAGGGTATCCGCGTGAAAGATGTGTTCTCACCGTTTCCAGTGCACGGGATAGACCCAATCATTGGAGTCAAGCGCACGCGATTGGGCATTGCGGCATTTATGTACGCCACTACTGGTACGACGCTTGCATTATTGGGGATGTGGTACTTCATGATTTCAGACTGGCCAATGAATATTGGTGGAAAGCCGAGTTTTTCGCTCATTGAAAATTTGCCCGCATTCATCCCAGTTACGTTCGAATTCTCCGTCTTATGCGGTGCTCATGGCATGTGTATCACTTACCTCCTGCGTAACGGGACATTGCCAGGCATGCCAGCCTCCAACCCTGATCCACGTACTACAGATGATAAATTTGTCATGGAGATTACCACAGAACAAAATGTGCTTTCCGCAGACGATTTAGAAGGAGCTATAAAGGATACCGATTTTTTTGAACTGAGCATCAAAGATTACAAGTGATGAAGATTCAAAGAAGTATTTTGCAAATGGGGGTTATTGCTGCGCTTGCAGTTTCAACCGGCTGTGTGACGAACCCGGATAGTCCTGGTTTGGAATACATGCCCGATATGTATCGTTCGCCTGCAATAGAAGCTTATGTTGATTACGGTCAAGATCCTTACCAAGTAGGGGAGGATGTGGCCTCAGCTCAGCGTCAAATTCAGTCCGCGCGAAAGCCAGTTGTGGGAACCATTCCGTTCAACCCGGACGCCATGGCGTTCTCTTTGCCGTATGCGTATCCGAACACGGTAGAGGGATACGAAGATGCAGGAACAAACCTCTTGTCGCCTTTGGCGAATGTAGGTAAGGCTGAAATAGAAGCTGGTCAGGAGATTTATACGTTGATGTGCACCCAGTGTCACGGCGAAGAAGGAAAGGGAAATGGAGCACTCAGCCGCAACGGGCATATCCAAGGAATTCCGAGCTACAGCGATAAACTCAAAGACCTGCCGGAAGGTAAGATGTACCACACCTTGACGTATGGCAAGGGCCTTATGGGTTCTCATGCGTCACAGTTGTCGCAAAAGGACCGTTGGTTGGTCATTGAATACATTAAGGTCCTCCAAAATGGGGGGCAAATGCCCGAATTTGATGAGAGCGGCAATGTTATAGAATCGGCCTCTGTGAAAGATGCCATGGCAATGAATAACTGATTATGGAATTCAAATTCGAAGGACGAATGAAGTTGATCACCCGAGTCCTCATGGGCATTGGGTTGATTGCCCTTATTGCAGGCTTCTTGACGGATGGTTCGGCGCATCACCAACGCTGGTGGGCGAACTTGCTTATCAACGGATTTTTCTGGTTTTCCATTTCATTGACAGCACTCTTTTTTTATGCCCTGAATTATGCGGTCGAAGCGTCATGGTCGGCGGTCATAAAACGCACGTTTGAAGCCATGTGGCATTTCTTGCCGATCGGTGCCGGCGTGATTGTAATTGTGTTGGCTGCAGGGCATTTTTTCCATGCCCACCATTTATACCATTGGATGGACACGACTTTGTATCATGAGTATATGATTGTCGAAGAGGGCCACACAGAGTATGTGGATGAGCTATCAGAAGGAGCTGTCGCTAATCCCAATTACGATCACATCATTGCTGGAAAAGCGGCCTACTTTAACACATGGTTCTTCTGGATGCGCACGTTTGCATATGTTGCAACGTTCTTGATTTTTGCGCGTCTCTTTCGTCGTTGGTCGTTACTCGAAGATGAGCAGGCGAGCGTGGATTTGCATTTTAAACAATTTCGCCGCAGCGCGCTATTTCTGGTCTTTTTTGCGGTTTTCAGCTCAATGCTTTCGTGGGATTGGATTATGTCCATTGATGTTCACTGGTTCTCGACCTTGTTTGGGTGGTACCTGTTCTCGGGTATGTGGGTCAGCTTCATGATTATGCTCAACCTAGGGTTAATCTGGTTGCGTAGCAAAGGCTACTACCAAGAGGTCTCCTCTAGCCATATGCATGATATCTCAAAGTGGATGTTCGCTATATCCATGCTTTGGAGCTACCTCTGGGTGAGCCAGTTTCTCTTGATTTGGTACGCGAACATCCCGGAAGAAGTGACCTACTACACGCAGCGTTTCTTTACGGACTACCAAGTGCCGTTCATGCTGACGTTCTTCATCAACTTTGCGGTGCCGTTTTACACACTGCTGCCGCGCGATACCAAGCGCAATGCGAAGTTCATCGTTCCGGTCGGCTTACTCATCTTTATTGGGCATTTCGCGGATGTATATCTGCTTGTCATACCCGGAACAATGTTTGATCACAATGAATTCGGTATTTTTGAAGTTGCTTTATTCCTAGGATTTTTGGGGCTTTACCTCGACCGCACTCTGACCGCGTTGAGCAAAGCACCACTTATACCGAGAAACCATCCGATGTTGCAAGAATCGAAAGATCTCCACTACTAATAACGAGAATCCTCTAAGAAATGAAACTGCTCATTCTCCTTGTTGTTGTCCTGGGTCTGGTGGCTGCGGTGCAACTTTCGAAAGTTTATCAGCTTTCCATCGCTTTGCGAGGAAAGCGCGAAGAGGATATCTCAGAAGCGGATAACCGATTGAATGGCGGGGCATTCTTGGCATTTATGGTTGTCTTTTATGCATCATTCATTTATTTATTGATCTATTACGGGTCTTACGGCACCCCACCGGCTTCAGAGCATGGTTTGGCGGTTGACCAATTGATGGACTTCAATATGGCTATCATTTTTACGGTGTTCTTCATCGTAAATACATTGCTGTTTTGGTTCGCTGCAAAATATTATTACCGCTCAGACCGCAAGGCGCGATTCTATGCGCACGATAACCGTTTGGAATTGGTATGGACGGTTATTCCTTCCATTGTTCTGGCGGTCATCATTGCATTTGGTTTGCGCACGTGGAATGAAATGACTGGTGATGCTGCTGATGATGCGTTGCGCGTTGAGTTGTACTCAAAGCAGTTTGACTGGACAGCTCGCTACCCCGGAAACGACGGTGAATTCGGCATGGCCAATTACAACCTGATCACTCCGATGAACGCCCTGGGTATTGTCACTGTCGACGGTATTGCTGAGGCATTGGATGAGATAGAGGAGAAAATTGCCAAAGTTGAATCAGAAATTTCTTTCGAGAAGGGTCACCTTTTGGAGGAGAGAGAAGCATTGATTGCTCAATTGATTGGTGACGACCATGGCCATGGTCATGGAAACCATGGTGGTCAGGATAGCCACGGCCACAATGATCATGGCGCTCAAGAAGATCACGGCCACGATGACCACGATCATTCGGACCATGGGCATGATGATCACAGCGCTCACGATGACCACGGCCACGACGACCACAATCATTCGGACCATGGGCATGACGATGGCGTTTTCAAAGCGGTGATTGAGGCGCGCATTCATGAAATCGATGAGATGCTTGCCTCCGAAAAAGTAAACATCCTGACCGATGCTGCTTACGAAGCCAAGGAAGACAAATTGTACCGGTTGCAGCGTCACCGTCAGCGTATTCGAGAAATCCGAGAGTTTGACTTTGACGAAAACTTAAGCGCATGGGAAGCAGGAATGGACGATCGAATTGTCAAGGGAGAGTTCCACTTGCCTGTAGGTAAAGAAGTAGAGTTCGTTTTCCGTTCGCGCGACGTAATTCACTCGGCATATATGCCGCAGTTCCGTGCGCAGATGAATACCGTACCTGGCGTGCCGACACGGTTCAAAATGACGCCAACGATAACAACCGATTCCATGCGAACGGTGCTGAACGATTCTGAATTCGATTACGTTCTTTTGTGCAACAAGGTTTGCGGAGCGGCTCATTTCAACATGCAGATGAAGGTTGTTATCGAAACCGAAGAACAATACGCTGCTTGGCTTGCTGAGCAAGATGAATTTTTGGTCAAGGAAGGTTCGGATGAACCTGAAATGGAGCAAGCCGGAGCCGCTGACGAATCCACTAACGTAACTGCATCGCTTTAACTATGGGAGCACACGCACAACATCACGAAGAAAGCTTCATTTCGAAGTATGTCTTCACGTACGATCACAAGATGATCTCAAAGCAGTTCTTAGTGACCGCCATTGTGATGGGTGTCCTAGCGGTCATGCTTTCAGTGTTCTTCCGGTTGCAGTTGGGATGGCCAGGTGAAAGCTTCACCATCTTAGAGACTTTCTTGGGCAAATGGGCACCTGGAGGTGTTTTAGACCGTAATGCCTACCTAGCGCTCGTAACCATACACGGAACCATCATGGTGTTCTTTGTTTTGACGGGAGGCCTTTCAGGTACGTTTTCGAATTTGCTTATTCCGTTGCAAATCGGTGCACGAGATATGGCTTCGGGCTTCCTCAATATGCTCAGCTACTGGTTCTTCCTCCTCTCAAGTGTCATCATGATACTTTCGCTATTTGTAGAGGGAGGCGCAGCGTCGGGAGGCTGGACAGCTTATCCGCCACTTAGCGCTCTGCCTCAGGCCATGCCTGGCAGCGGAATGGGCATGACGCTTTGGTTGATATCCATGGTCCTTTTCGTTGTCAGTTCGCTTTTGGGCGGTTTGAACTACGTGGTGACCATTATCAATCTCCGAACCAAGGGCATGTCGATGACGCGCTTGCCGTTGACCATTTGGGCCTTTATGGTTACAGCGATTCTCGGTGTATTGTCATTCCCCGTGCTGGTTTCTGCTGTGGTGCTCCTCTTGATGGACCGCACGATGGGTACGGCCTTTTACTTGTCGGATATTTTTATCGGAGGTGAAGCCCTTGACGTGACGGGAGGTTCGCCCATCCTGTATCAGCACTTATTCTGGTTCTTGGGCCACCCTGAGGTGTACATCGTGTTGCTTCCTGCTTTGGGAATTAGTTCTGAGGTAATTGCCACCAATGCTCGAAAGCCGATTTTCGGTTATAAGGCTATGGTCGGATCTATTTTGGGCATCGGATTCTTGAGCTTCATCGTTTGGGGCCACCACATGTTCGTGACAGGCATGAACCCCTTCATTGGCTCGGTATTCGTATTTACGACGTTGTTGATCGCTATTCCTTCTGCGGTGAAGGCGTTCAACTACATCACCACGCTGTGGCAGGGTAACATCAGATTTACACCAGCCATGTTATTTAGCGTTGGCCTGGTGAGTACGTTCGTTACTGGAGGCTTGACGGGAATCATTTTAGCGGATTCGGCCCTCGACGTCAATGTGCACGACACCTACTTCGTTGTGGCGCACTTTCACATCGTGATGGGAATGTCGGCCATCTTTGGCATGCTCGCTGGGATTTACCACTGGTTCCCGAAGATGTTTGGGCGCATGATGAACACCAAATTGGGCTATGCACACTTCTGGGTGACATTGATTACCGGATATGGGGTATTCTTCCCGATGCACTTTGTAGGCATCGCCGGTGCACCCCGTCGCTATTACGAGTACAGCAACTTTGACTTCTTGGACTCGGTTATGGACTTGCAGCCCATCATCTCGACGTTCGCGATAGTGGGCGCAATCGGGCAATTATTCTTCTTGTTTAACTTCTTCTACAGCATTTTCTACGGCCAGGAAGCCGTTCAGAACCCATGGAAGTCGAATACATTGGAATGGACCACACCGGTTCAACACGTGCATGGGAATTGGGAGGGACCGCTTCCAGAAGTGCACCGATGGGCTTACGACTACTCGAATCCAGCCCATCAGAATGATTTTGTTCCGCAGACCACTCCGGCCTTATCAGGGGAAGAAATCCATTGATTCGAAGAACTTCATGAAAAGCCTCATCGGGTCAACCGGTGGGGCTTTTTTTATGGGTAACCGGATTAACTTGCGAACATGACCGAGGATTTTGATTTGAGGAATGAAGCTGAGCAGTCATCCGACGGGGATATGGATCGCGTATTGCGACCCGCTAAGTTCGATGACTTCACGGGACAGCGCGCAGCGCTCGAAAACCTCGGTGTTTTTGTTCAAGCGGCTTCGAACCGAGGAGAGGCACTGGACCATACCTTGTTGCATGGTCCCCCCGGTTTGGGCAAGACAACCCTCGCCAACATTATTGCGAATGAACTGGGTGTTTCCATCCGAACGACGTCCGGACCAGTGCTTGATAAGCCAGGGGACCTCGCAGGGTTGCTCACCAACCTCGAGACGAACGATGTGCTGTTCATTGATGAAATCCACCGGCTTTCTCCGGTGGTGGAGGAATACCTGTACAGTGCGATGGAGGACTACCGGATCGACTTGGTGATCGATGCCGGGCCGAATGCGCGTACGGTTCAAATTGAATTGAACCCCTTTACCCTGGTTGGAGCGACGACTCGTTCCGGGCTATTGACGGCTCCATTGCGCGCACGCTTTGGTATCAACCTCCGGTTGCAGTACTACGACGCGAAGACGCTGACGGATATTGTTGAGCGCAGTGCGGGCATTTTGAACATGCCAATCGCGGATGCAGCGGCGTATGAGATTGCGTCTCGTTCACGGGGAACACCAAGGATAGCCAATGCTCTCCTGCGTCGTGTGAGGGACTTTGCCGAGATTAAAGGGGACGGCACGATCGACCAGAAAATCACGGAATTTGCACTTGACGCCCTGAATGTTGACCGCAAAGGACTCGACGAGATGGATAACCGTATCCTCACAGCGCTCATTGATAAGTTCAAAGGCGGTCCTGTTGGTGCATCTACGATTGCGACTGCAATTGGTGAGAATCCTGGCACTTTGGAGGAGGTGTACGAGCCATATTTGATTCAACAGGGGTTGCTTGTGCGGACCCCGCGCGGTCGTCAGGCTACTGCCGCTGCCTATGCGCACCTTGGCCGCACCCCGCAGGGGCAGTCGGACACCTTGTTCGGGGGCTGACCATGGGTAAACGCGAGCACAGGGCACAAGACCGGAAACGCGCATTGGTTCGCGAGGCCAATGCATTGGGATTCGATGCCGTAGGCGTTTCACAGGCTGGTTTTTTGGAGGAGGAGGCTGACCGGCTTGAGGAGTGGTTGCGCCGGGATTATCACGGTGAAATGGGCTATTTGGCCCGCAACGTGGACAAGCGGCTGGACCCGCGAAAGTTGGTTCCGGGCGCAAAATCTGTTGTCTCCCTGCTGTATAATTACCACACCGATGCCGAGCCCGTCGATCCGAAGGCACCGCGCGTGGCGCGCTACGCTTACGGGCAAGACTACCACTACGTCATCAAGTGGAAACTGAAAGAATTGATGAAGTGGGCCCAGCAGGAGTGGGGTGAAATAGACGGACGGGTATTTGTGGATTCCGCACCGGTGCACGAACGGGCGTGGGCGGCCAAAGGTGGTTTGGGGTGGGTTGGGAAAAACAGCCTCTTGCTCAATCAGCGCATGGGCAGTTATTTCTTCATCGCCGAACTGATCATCGACGTCGATTTAGAGCCCGATGTCCCGACCGGGGATCACTGCGGAACGTGTACCCGGTGTATCGATGCGTGCCCTACTGGCGCCATCATTCAATCAGGGGTAGTGAACGGTTCGAAGTGCATCAGTTATTTCACCATTGAATTGCGTGGAGCCATTCCCGAGCCAGTCCACCAGCATTTAGCTCCTTGGGTATTTGGGTGCGATGTGTGCCAAGAGGTCTGCCCATGGAACCGTCACGCCACGCCCCACAAAGAGCCTCAATTCGCTCCACATCCGGAATTGCTAGGGATGAAGCGTTCGGATTGGGAGGAAATGACCGAGGAGGTTTTTCATGGTGTTTTCAGAGGGACTGCGGTCAAGCGAACGGGCTACGAAGGCTTGATGCGAAACGTGCAGGCGGCATTCAAATTGCCGGGTACGGAAGGAAAGCCGACTCGATGACTTCGGCGTGTTGCCGGAAGCGTTCGGTGCACCAGGTTTTCAAGTGCCTGAGGTCATCACCGGTGAGGTGCTTGATGGATTTTCGGAGTTCTCGGGCGAAGAGTTTCTTGTTGGAGCTCACACGGAGAAGGACGTTCTTACAAAGGCTAAGCATGCTCGGGTCATTGTCGAGTTTGGCAGTTTCAATCCCATAAGTAACGCTGCAATTGCCGATATCGTACCTTTATAAACGTTAAACTTTTTGACCCTCCGCGCTGGAGAGGCACTGTGACTTGTAATCGCATGAAGCAACAATTGCGCAATTTGGTCGACCGGAAGGTGCTCTTGGAGCGCATGCAAGCGAATGAGGATCGCCGAACAACGATTTCCTTCTATAAGTATGCGCGCATCCTGAACCCCGCCTTCTTTCGCGACTACTTATTCTACCACTGGAATCAATTCGGTGTTATGGGCCGCACGTATGTGGCGCACGAGGGCATCAATGCGCAAATTTCCGTGCCCACAGACCGGCTTGAGGATTTTCAATCTCACCTGTACAGCATTTCATTTCTCGATGGTATCCGGCTCAATTATACCGTCGATGAGGGCAATTCCTTCTTCAAGTTGACTATCAAGGTGCGTGATAAAATTGTAGCGGACGGACTGAATGACGAGGCATTCGACGTCTGTGAAACAGGCGTACACTTAGACGCGGAATCGTTCAATGAGCTTACGGATAAAGAGGACACTATCCTGATCGATATGCGGAACCATTACGAAAGTGAGGTGGGTCAATTCAAAGGCGCTATCACGCCGGACGTGGACACCTTCCGCGAGGAGATTGAGCTGGTCGAGAACATGCTACAAGGGCAAGAAGACAGAAACATCGTGATGTACTGCACCGGGGGCATCCGCTGCGAAAAGGCATCCGCGTGGCTGAAGCACAAGGGCTTCCCCAACGTACACCAACTCAATGGCGGCATCATAGAATATACTCGTCAGGTCCGCGAGCAGGGGCTCGAAAACCGTTTTATTGGCAAAAATTTCGTATTCGATGAACGCCTAGCTGAGCGAATTACAGATGATGTGATCGCCCAGTGCCACCAATGTGGTGCTTCCTGCGATGCGCATACCAATTGCTCAAATGTGGGCTGTAACCTCTTGTTCATTCAATGCCCATCGTGTGCAGAGAAGTACGAGGGTGCCTGCGGTGAGCGGTGCCAAGAAATCAATCTCCTGCCCGAAGACGAGCAGCGGGAATTGAGAAAAGGAAAAAAAGATAGCGCACATATCTTCAACAAGGGACGCCTTGGAATCAGCGGGCACTCAGAAGATTCTGACGATTAAGGCGTGTGCTCGACGGCGCCGTCGAGGATGTAATTCATCTGGTATACGTCGTCCGCATTCAAGCGGAATTTTCCGGCAAACGTCAGCCGTTCGTCGGTCTGGTATACCCGTGGTGATTTACCCTCGAAGCGCAGGTCAATGACCGATTCAGGTCCGGCCCCTCCGCAGAAGAAGCAATTGGCAAACGGATACCGGCTCAAGACGTAAAAATCCTCATCTAAATCCACGGGAATCATGTATCCCGTGATGTGCACTTCTTTGCCTTCTAACCCGTTGACGATGTCACCGAATGTGGGTTTCCAATAGTAGGCATCAAGCTCCTCGATATAGACGTCCTTAAAGTCCACGTCTTCGAGCACGCGCCACGTCAATTCTGCGTAGTCTTCAGCTTCGCCAGCACCAGAAGCTGCAATGCGGATGTCGGGAAGCATACCCGCTGCTTTGATTGCCGTGTAAGCACGCTCGCCCTCTTCAGAAGGGTGGCAATAGGAGCTCAGGTCTAACGCGCTCAAGGCAACAACTCCCATGATTACCATCCACCAATTGGACTTGAACTGTGGCAATGAAATGCGAGCGGGTTTCGAGCTCATTGGGCTTCAGATAATGTGCGTGAAGTGTCAATGCGGACGGCGGAGATGCCGGGAATGGAAGCCGCAATCAACCCGACAAAGATAGCCAATCCAATGAGGACCGTTTCTTCTGGCATCAAACTGATGTTGCTCCAATCGTAGCGGAATTTATCCTCCAGTAATTTCGCCAAGGCTACCAATCCGAGGCGGCTCAGAACCAATCCGAAAAGCGAGCCGCCGATACTTAGTAGACCGCCTTCGAGCAGAAGCAGTAAGAACAAACCTCCTCGTGATCCGCCCATCGTACGCATCAAAGCGAGTTCATACCTCCGCGCGAGTAAGTTGTCATATACCGAAATGAATATGCTCGCAAAGCTGATGAGCATGATGAGTAAGGCAATGGCTCGCAGTGTGTTCATGCCGATGCCGAAATTCTGCGTTAAGCGGTTGATCTCAATAGAGGGCAGAGCCACTTGCATGTTTGTATCTCGGATGGTATTTGGAATGGTCAAGACGGCGAGCGGATTGCGCTTCTTGAGCAACACCGCAGTGATTTCTCGGTCTTCAGGCGCGACAGCTTCACCGTGCCCTTCGTGCACTTCCCAGATTGTTGAGATGGTGCAGAGCAGCAGCTGGTCCAGTACGGTGCCGCTGGGTTCCAAGCGACCGACCACGCGGAAAACTTTGTCGGCGTGTACGTCCGTTTCGTCTTGCAAGCCGTGTGCGCTGAAAAACTCGTCTCCGACCTTGAGACCTGTAGCTTCTGCCACCTTGTCGCCCACGAGAACTTCAAAACTTCCCTCGACTTCTCGGCCCTCTGCCACGGTTGCGCCGTAATGTCCGGTATACGCTTCTGTGCTGCCCACGATGCGGTATCCGCGGTAGTTGTCTCCGTAGGCCAAAGGGATGCCTTCGGCGATGTACGGGTGGCGCATGACCTTTTCGGCATCACTGAGCCGAATGTTGCCGGTCGGGGCGTCAACGTGGTACACGTTAGCCAATATCAATTGCAACGGACTGCCTTTCGCACCGAGCACCAAATCGATGTCTTCAATGTTGCGGTCAAACGTTTCGCTCAGTTGTTTTTCGCAAAGCATGAGCAAGCTGACAAGCCCCACGCCAAAAGCCAGGAGCACCAAGCTCAGGGTCGTTTGTAGTTTCTTGAGTCCCACGTTGCGCCACGCTATGTACAGCCAATTCAATTTCATACCGACGGGTATTGGGCGGTGAGAACAAGGCGGTTTTCAAAGCGGTCCTTGAGCCGCTGATCGTGGGTGACGATGACAAGCGTCGCCCCAGCTGCAGAGACCTGCGCTTCGAGGAGGCCAATGACGGCTTCCGTGCTGCCGTCGTCGAGGGCGCTGGTAGGTTCATCAGCTAACACGAGGGAAGGCCGGTGTATCAGAGCCCGGGCGATTCCGGCGCGTTGCTGTTCACCGGTGCTCAAATCGCGTGGACGGCTGTGGGCTTTGTGCGCAATACCCAATTGCTCCAGCATGTGGATGCCTTCGTGCTTATCTAATGTCGCTCCATTCAGAAAGGCTGGCATTGCTAAATTTTCCAATACCGTCAGGCTTTGGAGGAAGTGCGATTTTTGAAATACGATTCCGACGTTTTGGCCGCGAAAAGCGTCACGTTCGGCCTCGTTCATCCGGTCCAACGCTTGGCCGTTGATTTGCACGGTGCCTTGCGCGGGCTGAAGCATGCCACAGAGAAGGTGCAGCAGGGTCGTTTTACCGCATCCCGACTCGCCCAAGAGAAGTAGCTGTCCAAGAGCGGGGCACTCGACATCTGGGAAGGTCAGCAGCGGACTGTCCTCCTCGTAACGGAATGCGAGGTTGGTGGTGCGGAGCATTTGCCCTAAAATTACAACGCAAGCAGCCTCGGTTGCGGCGTGTCGTACTTTTGGGTCGTGAATATTCGTCAACGATTCCTGCGCTATGGCATCGGTGTCATCATCGGCGTCATCTTAAGCGCGCTTTTTTTCAGTGGCCGCAGCTGCAATGACTGGTTACCCGGCAAGCGCATCAAAGCCCGTATGCAGCTAGAGGGGATTCAGCCCGATGCGCACCTGCAATGCCTTATGGATTGTGATGGCCTAACCCGGGCAGACGGACCCCAGTTGTTGCGATGGCTGCTCGCAGCAGATATCAATTGGTCAAAAAGCACCGCCCGAGGGGAACGTCCGTGTTACCTCTTTGAGATGCAGGAAGATTGTCCCTTCACATCGCTGACGGTGTGTTTTTCCGAACGCACTGCATCCGTGGGGATGGTTGTCGTGCGAGAGGCCGGAAACTGCCCTTGTGTTATGGGTGAATAACGCTCAACTTGCCGCGAATCGGTTCGGGATTTCCAGCACTCCAAGCTTCAATGATGAAAGTTCCCTCTGTCATGCCAGCAGTGTTCCAAGTATAAGGGGCTTCTACTCCCGCGAGCTCCACATCATGGACCAGCCTACCGCTTATATCCGTTATGCGCAAGTAGGTCAGGAAAGTGCTGGCACCCATGTCGAGGATGACATCGTTCCCGGTCACAACCGGGTTTGGTGCAAACAGCAAAACTTCCGACAATTCTTCCCCGCTGGACTGGTCGGCCGGATCGTAAATTAATTTATAAATGTTCAGGCGCGTGCAGAGGTAGAGTTCTCCGCGGTTGTTTTCACTGAAGGCAAACCGCGTCTCGTCCCACGGAACGAAGCCATCCGGTACTTGAATGTCTAGTGGTGCATCCAACCACGTACCGTCTGCCTGTTCGGTCAGAGACCAGAATTTGACATCATTGAAACCGCACGCGTCGGTAAAAACATAGCTACCGTACAAGGTGGGGATTTCGCTGCCGCGGTAGCGGTACCCGCCGATGACCGAGCACCAGCCGTTTTCGTGGGGGTAGGAGAAAATGGGCAATTCGAGTGTCCCGTCGGGGTCGCAATCCACCACAGGCTCATAGCACATGGGGCCTTCCATCAGCCGCCATCCGAAGTTTAGCCCACCGGCCGATTCGGCCGATTCCATGCTTATTTCTTCCCAATCGACCTCACCGACGTCGCCGATGAATTTGTCACCGGTCAAGCGGTCGAAACTCCAACGCCAAGGGTTCCGAAGTCCGTAGGCCCAAATTTCATCGAGCGCCTCCGGGTTGCCCACGAAGGGGTTGTCTTCGGGAATGGTGTATGGGTCGAGGCCGTTCACATCAATGCGCAACAACTTGCCTAGCAAGGTTTCGAGGTTTTGTCCGTTTCCGATGGGGCCGTGGTCGTCCCCATCACTTCCGCCGCCTGCTTCACCGGTTCCTGTGCCGCCACCGTCACCTGTGCTGATGTAGAGGTAGCCGTCTAGCGGGCCAAAATGGAGCTGACCGCCATTGTGTCCGCGGGCCGGCTGCTCAAGCTCAAGTACTTCGGACCATGTGTCTGTATCGGCTGCAGTGCGGTCGGCGTTGGTGCCAAAGCACACGAGCCGTTCATCGATGAAGGTTCCTGTGCCGTCTGGCCGGTAGCCGTTGTAAATGACGTAAAACAAGCCGTTGTTTTCAAAGTCGGGGTCAAGGATGAGGTCATTCAACCCCTGTTCGCTCATGATGCCGTAATCGCATAGGTCCAATCCGGTCGAACTCAAATCCAAAAAGGGCTCCTCCCGGATTTCTCCTGTTTCTTCGTCGTACCAAATGACCAACCCACTATGGCAGATGATGAGGAGGTTGGCTTCATCCTCGGCATGCGAGGCAGGCCGAACAGCAACGGGCCACTCGGCGGGAATCAGCCGCTCGCCCACAATCGCTTCCGGAGCGGTGGACTGGCCGAAGCCCGCACACGCAAAGAAAATGGCAACAATGGCAATTAGCGCGGAACGTCCGTGGCGATGAAGGGTATAATGTGAAGGCATGAATCTACTTTGCAGGCTAACTTAGCAAAGATACCATCCGCTCTTTATGCTTCGTAGAACGTACATCGCCCTTTTCGTGCCTCTGGTGGCCCTCGGTTTCGGGCAGCTGCTGACCGGTGCACAGGATCCACACCATCGGTTTGGTAAAGACGATGCCGAGTGGACGCGCTGGCGAATGGGGGAACTCTGCACAGAGGAAGGGGTGTATTTCACCGGTTCGGGCAACTGTGTCAATTGCCATGCCCCTGACCCCGATGGCCATGCGTTGGTGGACGAAAACGGCGCGACCGTTAGCCCTGTCACGGATTGGCAAGCGACTCTGATGGCGAATAGCGCCCGGGACCCTTTTTGGCAGGCCAAAGTTGACCACGAGGGTTTGATCAACCCCACGCACCGCGAGTCCATCGAAAACCTGTGCACGGCCTGCCATGCACCTCAGGGATACCACGAGGCGCACATGACGGGCAAAGTGGGACCCAATGGCTACACGATGGAGGATTTGCTGGACGATGAACTGGGCTTGGACGGCGTGGGATGCACAGGTTGCCACAGCATCGACGATGTCGGTTTGGCCGGCCGGCACAATGGCGATTTGCCCATCAACGAAGAAAATGTCGCTTGGGGTGGTTTCGAGAATCCGTGGGACGGCCTCATGAGTGGCCAGACGGGCTTCATTCCGGCCTACGGCGAACACATGCGCAGGAGCGAGGTTTGTGCGAGCTGCCATTCCTTGTACACGCATACTCAGGACCTCGAAGGCGAGGAGACCGGCAATGTCTTTTTTGAGCAGACGACCTATTTGGAGTGGGTCAACTCGGCGTTTAATGCAGAAAATGTGCAGTGCCAAACCTGCCATATGCCGCTGGTTGAGGGCGGGGCCATAGCCGCCACACAACCGAACTGGCTATTTCCACAACGCTTTGGCAAACACCACTTGGTCGGCGGCAATGCTTTCATGTTGAAGTTAATGCGCGACAACGCCGTCCAACTGAGTTTGAGCGCCTCCCCCACGCAATTCGATTCCACGATTGCTCGCACGGTGGCTTCCCTGCAGAGGGAAACGGCCCGCTTGAGCGTTCATCAGTTGGCCTCGGCCCCTGGGGAATGGGTATTTGAGGTGGAAGTCGAAAACTTGGCGGGGCATAAATTCCCAAGTGGTTACCCGGCACGGGTGGCGTTCTTGGAGTTCATTCTAACAGATGGCGGCACGGACACGCTATTCCACAGCGGTCGATGGTCGGAGAACGACGGAATTTTTGGGCGGAACGAGGATTATGAGCCGCACTGGAATGAGATCAACGCTGAGGATCAAGTGCAGATTTACGAGTTGGTCATGGGCGATGTTGCAGGAGCGAACACCCAAGTGTTGGAACGCGCCGATGTCATTCTAAAGGATAACCGCTTGGTGCCCCGCGGCTTCTCGGCCTTGCACCCGGTTTACGACACCGTTCAGGTGGGCCCCATGGCGATTGTTGACGAGGACTTTAACCACCGGAACGGAGAAGAAGGATCTGGCACTGACCGTTTGGTGTACCGCATCTTAACCGGCTCTGAGGCCGGACGTGTCGAGGCCGCGGTGCGCCTGCACTACCAAGCCGTTCCTGCTCGCTGGGTGGATGCCTTGTTTGAATTCTCCGATCAAAGCGAGCGCATTGCGACTTTCGAAGGCATGTACAATGCTGCTGACCGGACGCCGGTCGTGGTCGCCAGCAAGACAACTACTGGATGGCCGGGGTTCGATCCGGATGCCAGTGACTGGCGCGTGGCGCCTAACCCTGTGGTGGCCGGTGATCGGTTGCGTCTCATTCCCGCAGGGACGGAACAGCCCGTGGCGGTGCGACTGTTAGATGTAAGCGGTCGTCTCATTCGCGAATTGCAGGTGGATGAGGTGTTGGAGGGCCATGCTGTCAACGATTTAGCGGCGGGGACGTACTTGTTGCATTTGGTGTTTGAGCAGCGGCAGCAGAGCATCCGCTGGGTCAAAGGGTAAACCGGTACCTAATGAGTGAAGAATGCATGGCCAGTGTCGGCGTGCACCACGCGCTGAAAACCTCAGCTGTCGTGGCCACGAGCCAGGCTGGATTGTGCCTGAGCATGCCGTGTCATTATAGATCCGGCTTGAGCATCACATTGAAAGCCTTATGCCGATTGTTTCCGGCGTTGCACTTCGCGCCGAATAAGTTCCAATTCCCGTGAGGTTTGCCCAGCGACGGAAGAATTTTCTTCTGCACGCCGGATGAGGTAGGGGATGGTCTCGCGAATGGGTCCGAACGGCACGTACTTCGCCACGTTCAACCCGGATTGCGATAGGTTGAAGCTTATGTGGTCGCTCATACCTAAGAGCTGAGCAGACCACACGCGGGGGTCGTCAGCGGATATGCCTGCTTCTGCGAGGCACTGCGCCAAAAGCGCATTGCTCACCTCGTTGTGGCTCCCTGAACAAAATGCTACGCGGTTAATGTGCTGTACGCACCACTGAATGGCGGCGTTGAAATCCCTGTCAGTATCAGCCTTGCTGGGTTGGATGGGCGAGGGATAGCCTCGCTCCTCGGCTCGTTCGCGTTCTTTTTCCATGTACGCTCCACGAACGAGTTTGACCCCGAGGTGCCATCCTTCCTCAGCGGCCCGATGGGTCAGAGCCTGCAAGTAGGCCAAGCGGTCGTGACGGTAGAGCTGAAGCGTATTGAAGACCAATGCTCGTTCGGTATTATGCTTTTGCATTTGATCCAAAGCCAGCGAATCGATGGCGCCTTGCAACCATGTCTCCTCTGCATCGATGAAGATCGGGGTACCGAGGGCAGCAGCGCGACTGCATAAGGCATCTACACGCGCCTTGACGCGTTCCCAAGCTTGGGACTCTGCCTCGGTCAGCTGTTCGGGGTTTTCGGCGGCCTTTTGCAGCAACGCTGTGGCGGCCACACCGCTCACTTTAAACACTGAAAATCCGTGACGGTCATCTCCTTGGGTGGCTTCAATTCCTTCGATAATGCGCTGTTGCGTTGCGTTCAGGTCCGCTTCTTGTTCCTTGCCCTCCGCGCTGTAGTCTAAGATGGTGTGGACGTGATTGTGGGCGAGCGTGGCTACGGTTTCCTCACATTCCGCAATGGTTTCTCCACCGCAGAAGTGGCTGTAGACCGTAGGGCGAATGGCCCAACCTACCGGAATGCGGAGGGCATGTGCTAATTGCATCAACGCTTTGCCAATGCGCACCATTCGGATGTTGCCCACGGTTTGAAACAAGATCAAGGCCCGCCTCAATTCCCGCTTACTGAGGTGGGCGAACGCGCGCTTCGTGTCCTCAAAATCGGGCGTTTGTGGTTGGTTGGCCATCACCAACAAATATAGCGCGCCGGTCACCGATTCTGCTCCTCAAGTCGCTTGAGCCTTTGCCCATGGGGTACAACTTGAGTTGGCTTAAATTCGTAACTGATTCAACCAAAATATATGACCATGTCTGCTTGCCAGCCCTACATCGAATCCAACCGCGATCGTTTCCTCGAAGAGCTTTTTGAATTGCTTCGAATTCCATCCGTTTCTGCTGATCCAGCGTTTGCTGGGGATGTGCATAAATGTGCAGAACTCGTGGCAAGGCAACTCGAAGCGGCAGGAGGCGAAAACGTGGAGATCATCCCGACGGAAGGATATCCGGTGGTGTACGGTGAGAAAATGGTGGGGTCCGATGCGCCGACAGTATTGGTCTACGGCCACTACGACGTGCAACCGGCGGATCCGCTCGAACTGTGGGATTCACCCGCCTTTGAGCCCGTGATCAAGAAGACCGAGATCCACCCTGAAGGTGCCGTTTTTGCTCGTGGAGCATGCGATGATAAGGGTCAATTCTTCATGCACGTGAAGGCCCTTGAGGCAATGGTTCAAAGCAATGCCCTGCACTGCAACGTCAAGTTTATGATCGAAGGCGAAGAGGAAGTGGGTTCTGAGCACTTGGATACATTCCTAGAAACCCACAGGGAAAAAATCGCCGCAGACATCGTGCTCGTCAGCGACACCGGTATCATTGCCAACGACGTACCCTCCATCACAGTTGGTTTGCGCGGGTTGAGCTACGTGGAGGTTGAAGTTACTGGGCCCAATCGCGATTTGCATTCGGGATTGTACGGAGGTGCTGCTCCTAACCCTATTAACATTTTGTGCGAGATGATTGCATCGCTGAAAGACGAAGACCAACGCATTACGGTGGACGGTTTTTACGATGACGTGGTGGAGTTGTCGCGTGATGAGCGAGACGCCATGGCCGAAGCGCCGTTCAGCGAAGACGAATACAAGAATAGCATCGACATTGGTGCCGTGGAAGGAGAGAAAGGATACACTGCTCCTGAGCGCATGAGCATCCGACCTACATTGGATGTGAATGGCATGTGGGGCGGGTACACCGGCGACGGTGCTAAGACGGTCATCGCCAGTAAGGCTACGGCCAAAATCTCCATGCGCTTGGTGCCTCACCAAGACTCTGAAAAGATTACTTCCTTGTTCACGCGGCACTTCGAGGCCATTGCTCCACCCTCGGTAAAAGTCAAGGTCACGCCGATGCACGGCGGCGAAGCAGCGGTCACGCCCACTGACTCCCTGGCATATCGAGCCGCGTCGGCAGCCATGGAAGCGACATTTGGCCGCAAGCCGGTGCCATTCCGTGGAGGCGGATCGATTCCCATCGTCTCGAGCTTCGAACGCATATTGGGGCTCAAAACGGTGCTGATGGGATTTGGCTTGGATAGCGATGCCATCCATTCCCCTAACGAACACTATGGGGTGTTCAATTACTTCAAAGGGATTGAGACCATTCCATTGTTCCACGAGCATTTCGCGCGTTTGAGCGCAGAGGGATGAGGGGCATTTTCGCCTGCCTGAGTTTGGTAACCCTCATCGGCTGTGCGGCGTTGCAGCCGGTTGAGGTCGTTCGCGTAGACGGATTGGGCGAGCTGTCCATTGGTCGAGGAGGCATAGGAGGTGAGTTGGCCCTTGTGGTGAACAATCCCAATCCGATAGCCATTGCTGCTGAATCGGTAGACGTGCAGTTGGCCATTCGTGGGAAAGTGGTTGGGCAAGTCCAATTGCCTTACGCTCAGTCCATTCCGAAAGGTCCGAATCAAATATTGCGGCTTACAGTCCAAGCAGATGCGTCTGCGCTATTGTCAATTTTGGAGGCTAATTTGGTGCGTTTCATTGCGGGGGATGAACTCGAGGTCAGCGTAAAAGGAGAAGTGACAGGAAGTGCACTGGGCATCGCCGTTGGCATCCCTGTGGATTCAAAACAGAACATAAAGATTCAATTGTGATGCACACCATGAAATTCAAAATATGGAGCGTATTGCTCGTATTGGCTGCGGGGTTTAGTCCCTCGCAAGCGCAAGATGTAGACGCCATCATCGAAGGCATGAACGTTCGCCACATCGGTCCGGGCGCCATGAGTGGGCGAGTGACTGCGATTGATGTTCAACGGGACCGTCCTGAAGTCATCTACATCGGAACGGCGAGCGGCGGCCTCTGGCGTTCGGTTACGGCCGGTGTGGAATGGGAGCCGCTCTTCGACGATGAAGCGACCCAAAGCATCGGAGCCTTGGCCATTGCTCCGTCAAATCCCGATGTCATTTGGGTGGGGACGGGTGAAGGCAATCCGCGCAATTCGCATTCCAGTGGCCGCGGGGTGTACCGCAGCATTGACGGCGGCTCCAGCTGGGAATTGATGGGTCTGGAGGACACGCGCAACATCCACCGCATCATCGTGCACCCCACCGACCACCAAACAGTTTGGGTCGGTGCCATCGGTACTGCGTGGGGTGACAGCCCAAACCGGGGTATTTACAAAACTACCGATGGCGGTAAGACGTGGACCCATCAACTTTACATCGATGAGCGCACCGGGGTGGCTGATATGATTATCGACCCTTCGAATCCCGATAAACTCATCGCTGCACTGTGGTCGCACCGACGGGAACCGTGGTTCTTCACCAGTGGTGGGGAAGGCAGTGGCTTGTACATCACCCACGACGGCGGCGACAATTGGAAACAGCTGACCGAAGACGAAGGGCTTCCCGCCGGCGAGCTGGGCCGCATCGGCTTGACCATCAGTGCAGCCAATCCGGACATCGTCTATGCCCTGATTGAATCGAGCGAGACAGGTCTTTACCATTCCAATGATGGCGGACTGAATTGGTCGCTCATTCAGGGAAAGCAGGTGGGAAATCGACCGTTTTATTATGCTGACATCTACGCTGATCCCTCGGATGAGAGGCGATTGTTCAACCTCTACTCCATGGTGGACCTCAGTGAGGATGGTGGCAAGACCTTCCGAACCATCCTGCCGTACAGCGGGGTGCACCCAGATCACCACGCGTTTTACATCCACCCTGATGACCCGGATTTCCTCATCGACGGCAACGATGGAGGTTTGAACATCAGCCGCGATGGCGGTGTGACCTGGTCGTTCGTTAACAATCTTCCGCTCGGTCAATTTTACCACATCAGTGTAGACGATGCCGTTCCATATCGCATATATGGTGGGATGCAGGACAACGGTTCGTGGGTAGGCCCCAGTGAGGTGTGGCACGTGGGAGGCATCCGAAACGAAGACTGGCAGGAAATCTTATTCGGCGATGGGTTTGATGTCTTGCCTGCCCCACAAGACCTGAACACCGCGTACGCTATGTACCAAGGCGGCGGTCTTTCGCGCATCGATTTGCGCAACGGGGACGGGACGTCGATTCAGCCGATTCAGCAGGACACTACTGCCCTGCGGTTCGCGTGGAACGCGGCTATTGCTGCCGATCCGTTCGACGCCAACGGTGTCTACTTTGGGTCCCAATTCTTGCACCACAGTGCTGACCGCGGGAACACGTGGGCTGTTAAGAGTCCAGACCTGACAACCAACAATCCGGAAAAGCAAAATCAAGCTGAATCCGGAGGCTTGACCATCGATGCGACGAAGGCCGAAAATCATTGCACCATCCTCTGCATTGCCCCCAATCCGTTGCGCAGCGGGGAAGTCTGGGTCGGCACGGATGACGGCCGCATCCAGCACACTACCGATGATGGCGCGTCGTGGACGGACCACGCGGCGAGCATCAAGCGGTTTCCTCAAGGAGCTTGGATTCCGCAGATTCACGTGAGCCCTCACGATGCCGATGAGGTGTATGTTGTGGTCAACGATTACCGGCGTAACAATTGGCAACCGTACTTGTACCGCACCACCGATGGCGGTGCGTCCTGGGTGCGTTTGGTGCTAGAAGGCGGTGAGGTGACTGGGCACGTGCTGAGCGTAGTGCAAGATCCGGAAGTGCCTTCTTTGTTGTTCTTGGGAACAGAGGAAGGGTTGTTTGTGAGCTTTGACCGCGGGGCGAATTGGAAACGCTGGGCACACGAAGTGCCCTCGGTTCCGGTGCGTGACATGGTCATCCATCCGCGCGACGGAGACTTGATTTTGGGTACGTTTGGTAGAGCTGCATATGTCATTGACGATTTGGCGCCATTGCGTTCGCTCGCGGCAGAAGGCAACGGACTCATGGAGGAAAGCTTGCGATTGTTTGCCATCCCCGATGCTTATCAGGTGAATTTTCGGCGCCATGCAGGTGCTCGTTTCCCGGCCGATCACTACTGGAGTGGAGCGAATTACGGCGGTGGAGCGCGGGTCCAATTTTATGTCCACCCGGATACGGCTGAGGCCTACGGAAAAGATGATTTGGCATGGAGCATTTTAAATACCGAAGGCGATACGCTGCGCAACGGAGCGCTCACTGCTGATGGGGGCATTCAAACCATGCGCTGGCGCTTCGATACCAACGGCATGGATTGGCCTCAGCGTGAGTTGAAGGAGAAGAAGGACCAGCCCAGCGGAGGTGGACCGGACGTGTTACCCGGAACGTACACCCTTGCCATGAACTTGGGCGATCATTCCAGCTCAACGCCGGTGACCGTTTACCCGGATCCGCGTGTGCCTTACAACCGACAGGCCCATGAAGCGCGGAATTTGCACCAGCGCATCGCCATGAAAGCCGCCAAGCCGATTGTGGAGGCCATGAACGAGGTTCAGCGCATGTTGACCACGATGGGTACCGTCAAAGATGATTTGAAGTGGATTCCGGACTCGCTCAAAGAAGATGCGACGGCTTTGGCGGATTCGTTGGACGGCGAACTGACGCGCATCGAAGAGGTCTACTACCAGCCGCGGGATTACAAAGGGACGGGCAGTGTGACCGAACGATTGAATTCCATCCTGTGGACGGCCTTCTCCGTAACGGGAGGTACCGACGCACCAGGCGGCAATGCGCAGCGAGCCTTGGAGCGCCTCCGCGATGAAGGGAAAGCTTTCGCTGAGGAAGTGAAGGCGATTCAGGAGGGCTTGTGGTTGGAATGGCTCGAGGCAGCTGAGGCCGTTGACCGGTCGCCCTCCCGTATCTACGAGGGCACAGGGAAGCAGTAGGGTTAGCCTAAGCGCCACGTGACCATCCATTGGATGGCCATGTTCATCATGAAATTATCCCAGCGCTGTACGGGCTGATCGGGGCGTTCGCTGATGGGCAAGAGGCTTTGCGACAGCCGAACTTCCACGGCGGATGCCTCCGACACGGCGTATCCTGCCTGCAGCACGCCTCCGACGTCGACGGTATTCAGTTTGAGGTAGCTAAGTTCGCTGTACCCATTGCCGTAAAAGTCCTCCTCTGCTGAGACGAGCACGCTGGGCTGAATGCCCACACCCCACCACCAATCGGGTGCAGGATTCCATGCACGGATTAAAGGCAGATCGATGTAAGTGAAGCGGTACCGCCAGGAATTGTAGTCGCCATTCTTGGTGTCGGGAACCCGGCGGCTGCCCTTCTGGGTGTACAAAATACCCCACTGGACGCCTTGCCGTTCCGAACGCCGTATGTCAATAGTCGCGCCGGCGCAGAGGCCAAATTTGTTGAAGCCTGAGATTTGATCACCGTGCACTTGCGTGGCCGAAAATCCACCATGCAGTCGAGCCGAAAACCGCAAGGGATCTCCTTGCGCCTCAGCGGCTGAGCATGGCACACATACGAGTATCAAGCCGACGATCCAGGATGCGATGGCCCGCATTAGTTCATGTGGATTTCAGCGACGTTCAGTACGTAGCCGTTTGCATCGGAGACCACCGCCAGCACCGTGGCGTTTTCAATCACCCACGACTCGTTCCAAGAGAAGGTTGCCGATTGGGTGGCCACATCGCCGGTGGATGCTCCCCCTGCGACATCACCAAATCCGAGGCCTAAGGCGCCGTGAACCGAACCCCGGAGGACATGGTTAAATTCATAATCGGCGACTACTTCAGGGTCGGCGGAATAATCCAACTGGTAATCGAAGATGTGGGACTCCAAGATGAGCCAAGCCACTTGGATGGGCCCTGAGACGTCATCGTAAAAGGTTCCGTGCAGGTGTAGGTTCAAGTGTCCGTTCGCGGGGACCCATTCGTAATCGTACTGGAGACCGAGAATGGGGGCCAGGTTCATCTCCTCTACTGCCTTTTCCTCCCACTGCGCCGGGGCCCAGAATGAACCTACGCCGTTTATCCGATTTATTCGGCCCACGGGATTTGCTTGGAAATCCAATTGATCCCAGAATAGATCGCCTTCTTCTGTCGTCCAATCCGTATTGAAGTAATCGTCGTCGGTATTCGCCAGGTTGCCTGCATGGATGGCCAGCGCGCTAATCTTACCCTCATAATTCGCCACCATGTCCTCGGCAATGATGGCGGCGGCAGGGCAATTGCCGCATTGGTGCGCCGTGAAGTCTTCCACCAGCACCCGCTTGACGGCATCGTTCTGAGCGAGCGGCTCAAACGACGGAGCCGGTCCGTAGACAGCTTCCAAGTAGTTCGTAGTAACGGGGATGACGGGATCATCCAGTTCGTCGCAGCCCGAAAGAATAAGTGCCGCAGCGCCGATGAGGGGAAGAAAGTGTAGATGCCAAGCCATCAGGAGCGTACAATGGATTCGGTGAAGCGGCGGTCACCGTCTATGACGGTGAGGATATACAGCCCGTTGTTCAGTGTGTTGAGGTCGAGTACCCAAGAGGCACCTGTCGCTGGACGCAGCTGGCTGAAGATTAGCTTCCCTTGTGCGTCGCGAATCTCGACGCGTTGGTTGGTCGAGGAGCTTAGGCCTTGTAGGGTAAGGAGGCCATTGGTCGGATTTGGGTAGGCTGAGATGGGTAAAGCGAATTGCTCTCCAATATTCATATTGACCTCATTGACCAGGAACCCTTTGTTCAGGGCCGTCCAATTGCCGTTGTTGTTGACCGTGAAGATGGTGTTGATGTTGACGCCATCTTCGTTGAAGGTACTGATATCGCATTCGATGTTGCCACCGTTTCCAAGTTGATCGTAGACGGTAAAATTGTAGCATCCGGTTGTGCCCAGGTTGACCCACCATTCGTATTCGGTTTGGTTTTCGGTCATGTCGCCATAGGCGGTGCTCGCCACCACGTCGCCTGCGCCGTCTGTGATGTCCCAGCGGTTGTCGCCGGGCATGTTGTCCGTGGTGAAACTCACGCGAACCAGTGACGTGGCTATTTCACTAGTGAGATTCATGGTTTCAGAGACGCTGTTGTTGCCATCGAAGTCGTCTTCAGAGGTGACCTCAATAAAGAACATCGACGTCGAAGGGAAGATGGTTTCGCCCAATTCGACAATCTCCATTTCGTACGTGTCGAGGTTCCCGGTCCAATCGTAGGTGATGAGTTCCGCACCGAACAAGGTACTCGCTGTCAGGGTGAAGGCTGTCAAGGGCGCGGTGCCTTGGTTCATGACCTTGACCGAAAGTGGAGTCGGGGTTTCGGGGCATGTGCGGTTGGGCCCTAGGTATTGCAGCAGACTCACGTCATTGGGCATCGTCGCTGGTGCGCACGAACCGGATTGGAAGAAATTGATGTGGCCTTCAGCTGTGGCTTGTCCAGTTTGTTGGATGATGCGGTTGGGGCACACCGTGAAAATGGTGGGGTAGAAGGAGCACTGATACAAATCGAAAATGCTGCCTCCGTTGTCCGCAATGGGGTATTCGACGCCTGCAGTCCAATCGCCCCAGGTATTTGTGCCGATTCCGTGGAGGTCGTCGTCTGTGGTGCTATTGTCGGACTCAACGAAGAGGATGCGCACCTCGTTCGTCCCATCCGGTCCATGGGCTTCATAAATTTCCTCGAATACACCGCTCGTGTGGTAATTCCAGCATGGACCACACCACGTTGCCGAAAAATCAATGATGACGGCATAGCCAGAGTCGAGGTAGCTGTAGAGGTTGTGTTCCTCACCTTCGATGTCGGTGATTGTGAAATCAGGTGCTACGCTTCCATTCGGGAGTTGACTGAATCCGATGGAAGAGATAGCAAGTGCAAGGGCGGCGAGCAGGTGTTTCATGGCTTAAGCAGTGGTTGAGAATGTGAATATGCACCTTTTTAAACGAAAAATCCGCACCCTCAGGAAGGAGGTGCGGATTTCGCAATTTTAGTTGTTGTGAAGCGGTTACTTCAAAGTCACACGCATGGTTGTGGTCTGGCCTCCTGCGTTCAATGTCACTAAGTAGATGCCTGCGGTCACGCCATTGAAGTCCAATACGTGGTTGTGCTCACCGGCTGGCAATGTTCCCAAGTTGTCGTTGATGACCTGCTCACCGACGAGGTTGTAAACAACCAGTGAGGCCTCAGCAGCCTCGGACGTGGTGAACTGCATATTCGTTTGGTCAACGAATGGATTCGGGAATACGCGAGTAACATCGCTGAGCGTCTGCTCTTCAACGCCCACTGTCATCGATGTTACACTCATGCCAGCAGACTCAGTTTCATAGCTGTATGAACCGTTGTAGTCATAGATGGTGCTGACATAGACGATATCGTCGTTGTATGACTTCACGGTGCAGTAACCATCAATTGAACCCCAGATGGTTCCGTTGATGCCGTCTCCGTAAGCATCCGAAATATTGAATGTGTAACAGCCGGTAGCAGGTACGCTAACCCACCACTCGAATTCGTCACCTTCAGCACCCGCAATTTCACCTTCAGCTACCTCTTCAACAACGTTGCCCATATCATCGGTGATTGACCACCCAATTTCTTGTGGCCAGTTGTCCACCATGATTTCAACGTGGATCAAGGAAGTTCCTTCCGTCGCAAGCTCAACGGCTCCGTCAGAAGAGTTGTTGGCGTCGTTATCATCGGCTGAAGTGATTTCAATGGTGAAATCTGTGTCTGCATCAAAGGATGCTGTTCCAAGGTCTACGCTTGCAATACCATAGGTATCGAGGTCTCCACTCCAGTCGTATGAGAGTACGGAGTTGGCACCGACCATGACGTCAATGGTTGCATACTGCAGGTTGGTAATCCCTAAGTTCATCATATCAACTGACATGTTGACTGGCTCGCCAGGGCATGCAGTAGTGCCACCTGTGTAACTGAGCAATGCGGGATCATTCGGAAGAGATGCCGCCGCGCAATCGTTTGCAGAGAAGATGGAGTAGTGTGTTGATGCATCTACTTGCCCTGATTCTGTCAAAATGCGGTTTGGACACACCGTGTAGATGGTTGGGTAGTAAGCATTCGAGTACTCATCGAAAATTGAACCTGCGTTGTCAACAATCGTGTACGATGTTCCTGTGACCCAATCGCCTTGAGTAGCAGTCCCCGTTCCGTTTAGATCAGCGTCGGTAGTGGTATCGTCGGACTCGAGATAAAATATACGCAGCTCATCTGTGCCCTCCGGCCCGTATTGCTCATTGAGCTCTTCAAAAACTCCAGCGGTGTGATAGCTCCAACATGGACCACACCAAGTTGCGGAGAAATCCAAAATGACTTTCTTCCCTTCGTCGAGAAGGTCGTAGAGGTTGTGCTCCACGCCATTGATGTCCGTGGCGGTGAAGTCGGGCGCGATGCTACCGTCAGGTAACTGCGCGAAAGATGCTGTTCCGACCATTAGAGCAGCGATCAAGGCGTAAATGTGCTTCATATTAATTAACGATTTGGTTTGTTTTTTTCTCACTAAGTCCTCAAAAATAGGGTATTACGGCATATTTCGTTAGAAACTCGAAGAGAAATTCAACTCAAACCCATTTGAAGCTGGAACGGCACGGCAGACTCCGCCGATGCAGAAGATGCCTTCCCGGCGTTTTCCGTAACCAACGGACAGTCGATGCGGCCCGTCAATGCGTCCGACAGCGGCGTACAGGTAATGCACCCGAGCGCTTTCGTCTGGGTTACCAAAGTTGTACTGGTCGATGATGCTAGCAAACCAGTGCGGGCTCCAGGTGTATTCGGCCACAACGGTGGCCCAATCGCCCTTGTCTTGTTCGGTAAATAGCGCTTGAAACTCCGTACGGAGGCTCTCGCGTTTCCGCGTTTTGATTTGCGTCTCGAGGACGTGAATATCCGCGTAGACGATGCCTTTGAACGTCGTGGTCACTGGCGTCGCGAGGGTGTTGAATTGGAAGTTGTAGTAGGTGTACTTCCACTTGAATTTCTTCGATTCTTTGCGGCTGACTTGCACGTTAAAGTCCCGCACGAATTTGGTGGGGCCGAAGCCCCAAGAGTTTCGTTCGTAGCCGTTCACAAGGCCTTCGACACCGGCGAGGTTGGTGGTATCCAAATCATTGGCAGCGGCAAAGTTGGCGCTGATTTTGGTGCCGTACTTTCCGCCGAGCGCGGTGCCCTTGGGGATGCTGTAAAAGACCTCAGCACTGGCGCTGGACTCACCTGATATGACGGTGGCATACGGGTACAACGTGGCTGCCAGGTTGTACGTATGCTGCTGCGTAATCGCAGGAATGTAGTTGATGGGCAAATCGAAGAGGAGCACGTCGCGGTCCGAACGGAAACTCATGTTGTCCACGGTTTTCGCGCTCAAGCTGATACCGAGCCCGCGTTGGGTGTAGCCCAAATTCAGCAAAAGGGCCTCGCCGTTGCGGTAGATGTAGCCGTTGTCCGCGTTGGGGTCATTGATTTTGCCGGCGTATTCGATGCCTGCAGACCAGCCGCCACGGAGGGCATCAAGCCGGTACGACCAGGCGCCCACGTTTTCCGGCAGCGTCAGCAACAGGGAGTCTTTGGAGATGGTCTCGCCGGATTGGAATTTGCTTACGAAACTCGCCCCCAAGGTCACCTTGGTTTTCCAATCGGTGCCGCCTTGCTCCGCGAGCAGGTAGTTCAGGTCGACCGTGCCGTCCACCGCTCGTACAGTGCCGGGTCCGTTGATGAGGCGGCTGTCGAAATCCAAACGCTGCCGACCATACAAGGCCTTTACCTCGATGCCGTCGACCGGACGCAGGATGAGCCGAACGCCATCCAGCGCATTGTCGATGCCCAGCGCTCGTTCTTCGTAGGCCCGCAGCACAATGCCGCTGCCGAATTGCTCGTAAAAATTGCCCACGGTGAAGTCGACTTTCCCGGTGGGATCGGCATACCGCGCAAACCGGTAGCCCACTCCGCTCCCTTTGAATCGCCCCGGAAATCCGAGCACGGCCGAGAGGTAGGATTCGTAACGTAAGCCGGCTGAGAAGCCGCCTTGGTTGTAGATGAGGTTACCGAAGGCATTGAACCCTGTCTTTTCGGGGGGCACAATGGCTCCTATCGCTGGGTCCTCGCTGTAGGACTGCCAGAGCATCTGCACATTTCCAGTAACTGTTCCGGATTCAGCTTCACCGCCTTGGCTCCAGGCTGTTCCGCTCAAGCACAATGCAACTATGGATAGGAAGGTGATACGCCTCATTCGACGAGTTTCATGAGTTCCTCGTACACCTCTTCCTCGTCACCGTCTGCATAGTTGTTATGTTGCCAGACAATTTTGCCTTCGCCATTGACCAAAAACGTGTGCGGAACATTGACCACTTGCATTGCACGGGCAAAGTCTTTGTTGGGATCAAGCAACACCTCGTAATCCCAAAGAACGCTATTCACGTATGGCGCTACGCGGCGGATGCTTCGCTGGTCGTCGATGCTCACGGCAATGATATTCACTCCGGTTTCTTCTTGCCACTCTTCGTAGAGTTCAGCGTAGTTGTTTAATTCGCGTTTGCAAGGGCTGCACCAAGTAGCCCAGAAGCAAATCAGTGTGGGTTGCCCTTCCTCGGCCAAGTCGCCGGTGGAGACGGTTTCCCCTTCGAGGTTTTTCAATTGCACCGCCGGAAGGGATTGGGAAAAAGAAGTCCCAAGGCCCAGGGCGAGCAGGCAGGTAAGAAGCAGGAACGATTGGAATCGGTTCATGGTGGAGGGGTGTTTCAATTCTTGCGGAGCCAAATTAAACGGAAACTCATTAAAGCTTGTATCCCTGTAGAGACAAATTCCACGCCAATCTCGGTATCTTCGCCCTTATGAAGATGAAAACGCTGTTTTTTACAGTTCTGCTTAGTGCGGTGATGAGCCCTGCCGCTTCGTGGGCGCAGCCAACGTTGGTCAATGCAATTGAAGTTTTTGAGGGTGCGCTGGACGATCCAGAAAACGAAGAAATTGCTTTGCATTGGGACGTGACCAACCTCACCGAGGATACATTAAGCTTGATGGTCACGCGGAACATCATCCAATTGGTCAGCCCCTACAACTTGCCTTATGACGCAGACGCGCCGGGCGCATACGACCGCTTTTGCTGGGGACCTTTGTGCTATCCGTACGGGCAATACAGCTCGTTCTCGACAGAAGGATACTTGGTTGAGCTCTTTCCCAATGAAACGGACACGACTTTCATTGCAGATTACTACCCTGCTGATGTTGCCGGTGTCACGGCCTTCGAATATTGCTTCCATCCCGCAGGGGATGTTGCTGCGGGCGCTTGCCAGCAAGTTTTGTATTGCTTGGACGCGGAAAACTGCGCGCTGAACATAGCCGAATCAACCATCGAGGCATCGCCGATTTTCCCGCAACCGGTGAGGGGTCTTTCTTCATTTCCCTACCAATTGAATGGAGCTTCTCGTGCTGAATTTACCATTCACAACGCTGCAGGTCAATTGATTAAACAACAAACCCTCCGTGCACAACAGGGTGTTGTCTACATCGATGCCGCAGAATACCCAGCGGGGATGTACATTTTATCCCTCACGACACCTGCTGGTGATCGTGTTGGGAAACAATTTTTGGTCCAATAACCTGGCGCTAACGTCATTTTTTCCGTCCGCTAACCCGAACCGCTACGGATGAACTCATCAAGCAAACGTGAAGCGCTGGATTACCACAGCAGAGGCCGAAAAGGGAAGATTGAAGTGCTTCCCACGAAGCCGTACAGTTCGCAAAAGGACCTAGCCTTGGCGTACAGTCCTGGCGTTGCTGAGCCTTGCAAAGCCATCGCGGACAATAAAGAGGAAGTTTACAACTACACGGCGAAAGGAAATTTGGTCGCGGTCATCACCAACGGTACTGCCGTGCTTGGATTGGGCGACATTGGTCCAGAGGCAAGCAAGCCGGTAATGGAAGGAAAAGGCGTGCTGTTCAAAGTGTTCGCCGACATAGATGTGTTCGATATCGAAGTGGACGCCAGTGATCCGGAGCAGTTCATTGCCACCGTCAAGGCCATTGCACCAACGTTTGGTGGCATTAATCTTGAGGACATTAAAGCCCCTGAGGCATTTGAAATTGAACGCCGGTTGAAGGCGGAGTTGGATATCCCCGTGATGCACGACGACCAACACGGAACGGCCATCATTTCTGCGGCAGCGTTATTGAATGCTCTGGAATTGGCCGAGAAATCCATTCAGGACATTCGCATTGTGGTCAGCGGAGCTGGAGCAGCCGCCATGAGCTGCCTGGACTTGTATGAGCAATTGGGCATGTCCTCCAGCCAGGTAGACGTATTCGATAGCAGGGGCCACGTGAATACCGGACGAGAAGGACTTGATGCTTCAAAGCAGCGGTATGCCAATGACCGCCGTTTTGATTCGTTGGAAGCGGCCATGAAGGACGCTGACGTGTTTTTGGGTTTGAGCAAAGGCGGGCTGGTTGAACCGGCCATGGTAGCTGGCATGGCTAAAAACCCCATTGTGTTTGCCTTGGCCAATCCCGAACCGGAAATCGGGTACAGTGCGGCAATGGAAGTCCGTGATGACATCATCATGGCGACTGGCCGCTCCGATCATCCCAACCAGGTCAACAATGTGCTGGGGTTTCCCTTCATCTTTCGCGGTGCCTTGGATGTGCGCGCGACAGCCATCAATGATGCCATGAAGTTAGAGGCGGTGCGCGCAATCGCCGACTTGGCCAAAGAAAACGTACCCGATGAGGTGTCGGAAGCGTACGGCAATCAGTCGTTTGTGTTTGGTCGTGACCTTATCATTCCCAAGCCTTTGGATCCACGCCTCATTACCTACGTCGCTCCTGCTGTGGCAAAAGCGGCCATGGAATCTGGCGTTGCTCAGCTCGAGATTAAAGACTGGGACGCTTACCGCAAGGCGTTACTCGACCGAATTGGCTATGACACGGGATTTGCCCGGACCATTGCCGATCGTGCCAAGAAGTCGCCTAAGCGCGTGGTGTTTGCCGAGGCTGACCATTACCGTGTCCTCAAGGCTGCTGAACAGGCCTTGGAAGAAGGCATCGCTCAACCAATTTTGCTAGGCAGGCGGTCCGTAATAGAAGGTTTGATTGAAGAGCACAGCTTGGAGTTGAACGGAGTTGAAGTCATCAATCCCCGCTCCGATGAAGAATTGGAGCGAAGGAAGACCTTTGGGGAAGAGTTTTTCCAACTTCGCATGCGCCATGGTCTCACTTCTCGTGAGGGAGAGCGTCTAATGCGTCAGCGAAACTACTACGGTGCCATGATGGTCCGCACCGGCCTTGCCGATGCGCTGATCAGTGGGTTGACGAGAACATACCCGAGTGTCATCCGTCCGGCGTTACAGGTCATAGGCAAATCCGATGAGGTGGACAAAGTGGCCGGCATGTATATCCTCGAGACTAAGCGCGGTCCGATGTTCTTTGCAGATACGACCGTGAACTTGAACCCCACGGCAGAAGAGATTGCATCCATCGCAGCATTGACTGCACAAGCTGTCCGGAACCTTCGCATCGTACCTCGCATCGCTTTGCTTAGCTATTCCAACTTCGGCTCGGCCGGCGGGGTGGATGCCGAGAAAATGGCGGTAGCCACGCGCATTTTGAAAGAACGTCATCCTGACTTGATTGTTGACGGAGAGATTCAAGCCAACTTTGCCTTGAATGATGAGTTACTCTCGGATTCGTTCCCATTCTCCACGCTACACAAGAAGCGCGTGAACACGTTGATTTTTCCGAGCCTTGCGTCTGGGAACATCGCGTACAAGTTGCTGCAGGAGATGGCAGGTGTAGAGGTGCAAGGTCCGGTGCTTCTAGGCATGCGCCAATCGTTTCACGTATTGCAAATGGGATCTTCCGTCCGTGAGATACACGACATGGTACGTTTAGCCGTTGTGGATGCACAAATCAAAAGCAACACATGATTCATCACCTGCTTGGAAAATTAGTAGAGAAGACGCCAACGTATGCCGTTGTTGAATGCGGTGGGGTAGGTTACCAAGTGCACATTAGCCTAAACACCTTTGAGCAATTGGGGAACGATGAAAAAGTCCAGTTGCACACTCATCTGGTCGTTCGGGAGGACGCGCAGCTGTTGTATGGATTCAGTAGGCCTGAGGAACGCAGCATGTTCCTGTTACTGCTCGGTGTGAGTGGTGTGGGCGCTAGCACGGCTCGAATGATTTTGAGTGCAATGAATGTAGACCAGGCAGCACAAGCGATTCAATCCGGCGATGTCAATGCCATGAAGAGCGTCAAAGGGATTGGATCGAAAACAGCCCAGCGGATAATCATTGATTTGCAGGACAAGTTGGGCGCCATCGATATACCGGCCATGCCATCTTCCAGTGGATTGCAGGGCGGATACAATAATTCGCAGCAAGAGGCGTTAATTGCGCTCACGACCCTTGGTTTCGACCGGGCCCGTTGTGAGAAAACACTGGACCAAATAATGAAGGATTCACCCGATATGACTGCGGTTGAGGACTTAATCAAACACGCTTTGAAAAGGTTGTGATGAAGTTTAAGAAGCGTCGTTTTTCGCAGATTCTTGCCCTTGCACTGGGGCTTTCTTTGCTTTCGGGCGTTGGGGCTCAAACCAATGTGGAAACGACAAATGATTCGCTTCCTATAGTCCTTCCCTTTCCCTTTGGAGGAGAGGACCAATACAACCCATCGGAAAGCCCGGATGGATTCGATTTTGCTTGGCCTGAGAACTTTACGTACGAGGTGGTTTTTGACGAGACCACGGGCCTGTACAGCATCCAGCAGCGCATTGGTGACACGATGTTGTACCGACCAACAACGTTTTTGACACTTGATGAATACCTCGATTACGACATCACCGGCAACTTATCAGAATACTGGAATGATCTTCAGACCGAGGACGATGAAGCGGAACGCGCCTTCGCTCCTAAGTTGACGGTGGACAGCGAGCTCTTTGAGACCATCTTTGGCAGTAACGAAATTGAGATCAAACCACAGGGTTCAGCCGAACTCACTTTTGGTGTCAACATCTCCGATACTGAAAACCCCCGAATTCCCGAACGTCAACGCCGCATCACTACGTTTGATTTTGACCAGCGTATTCAGCTGAATATCGGCGGAAAAATCGGTGATAAAATCGATCTCGGAACGAACTACAATACGGAAGCGCTGTTCGACTTTGAGAACCAGATGAACATCGGCTTTCAGGGCGAAGAGGACGACATCTTGAAGAATTTTGAAGCGGGGCACATCTCCATGCCCCTCCCGGGAACGCTCATTACTGGCAGCCAGAGTTTGTTTGGTGTGAAGATGGAGACTCAATGGGGCCGACTTTTCAATACGACAGTATTCTCACAGCAAAAAGGCGAGCGGAAAGAAATCGAAGTGGAAGGGGGTGCCCAAACCCAGGAATTCAACATCCGCGCAGACGACTACGAAGCGAATCGCCACTATTTCCTCTCGCAGTACTTCCTCGACCAATACGACGTGGCGATGCAGAGCTTACCTGTGCCGAACTCTGGCGTCAACATTACCCGAATCGAGGTGTGGGTCGTCAACACGCAGGCCAACACCCAGGACGTGCGTAATGTCATTGGATTTACCGACTTGGGGGAGCATCCCGACTACGTGTCGACGAATCTGCCTGTCCAGACCCTTGTTGGAGATTCCGTCACGGCACAGCGCAATCCTACCAACGCGAACAACCAGCTGTTTGACATGATGGTCACCAACCCGAACGTACTTGGTTTTACTGGTGCCAACGGGGCCATCGCGGGCATGGGTTTGGGGCTGACTCAAGGCATACACTACGAGCGGGTGGGGAACGCACGGAAGTTGGCGCCAACGGAATTCACGTACAACGCGCGGCTTGGCTTCATCTCGCTGCGCCAGGCGCTTAACAATGCTGAGGTGTTGGCCGTTGCTTATGAATACACGCTTGGTGGAGAGACCTACCAAGTAGGGACAATTTCGCAGGATGGCTACGTTGCGCCCGACGCACTCATGCTGAAAATGCTCAAGTCGAGCATCACCCAGCTTCGCCTGAGCAATGGAGACCAGGCTCCCCTTTGGAAAATCATGATGAAAAACGTCTACTCCATGCAGGCGTTTGGGCTCAGCGAAGAAAACTTCCGACTTAATATCTGGTACAATGACCCTGCGACGGGGGTAGATCTGAATTACATCCCACGTAACCCGCTAGATGGCACCTTGCTCCTCCAATTGTTGGGCATGGACCGCTTGGACATTAATGGCATGGTTCAGCCTGATGGGGTCTTCGATTTCGTGGATAACGCGGCTACCATGGGCGGGACTATTCACAGTCAGAACGGCCGGATTTTCTTCCCATCGGCGGAGCCCTTTGGATCTAATTTGGCCCAGGAGATTGAGGAACGCGTGGAAGACCCGGATCTTGCTGCAAACCTAATCGAGAGCATCGTTTTCCAGCCGCTTTATGACAGCACTAAGACCGCGGCGCAGCAAATTCCCTCGCTCAACCGCTTCAGCATTAAGGGAGAGTTCCAGAGCCAAACGAGCAGTGAGATTGCCCTGCAGGCCATGAACATCCCAGAAGGGTCGGTTACAGTTACGGCCGGCGGTGTTCGTTTAATCGAAAACCAAGACTACACGGTCGATTACCAACTGGGCCGTGTGCGAATCATCAATGACGGGCTCCTGGAGTCGGGCCGTAACATCAAAGTGTCACTGGAGAGCAATTCACTCTTCAGCATCCAGACCAAAACGATGATCGGTACGCGGTTTGACTATGCTATTGGCGATCGCTTCAACATGGGAGCGACGATGCTCAACTTACGTGAACGTCCGCTCACCCAGAAGGTAAACATCGGCAACGAGCCCGTGAATAACTCCATTGTGGGAGCCGATTTCAGTTACCAGGCGGAAAGTCAATTTCTAACCGAATTGGTGGATGCGTTACCGTTCTATGAGACCAGTGCGGGTTCGAGCATTGACATTGCCGCAGAAGCAGCGTATTTGATTCCCGGTCACAGCAGGGCCATTGGCCAAGACGGGAACGCCTACATCGATGACTTCGAAGGCAGCCAATCGGCCATTGACATCCGATCGGTCAATCGTTGGTTTCTCGCCTCCACACCCAAACTTCAGACCAGTCTCTTCCCCGAAGGAAACGCGGAGGACAGCTTGATCTACAACTACAACCGTGCAGCGCTGAGCTGGTATACCGTCGACCCGCAGTTTTTTCGCGGTTCAGGCTTGCAAGACGGGCAGGTAAGTGCCGAAATCAAAAGCGACCACCGCACGCGGGAAGTTCTTGAGGGCGAGGTGTTCCCGAACCGGGAATTGCCCACCGGTACCCCGCCTAACATTCCTACGCTGGATTTGACATTCCGTCCCGAAGACAGGGGGCAGTATAACTATGAGACACCTGAGGGTGCAGACGGTATTTCCGCCGGTTTGACGGTCGATGGGGCCTTGGCGGATCCAAGCAGTCGTTGGGGCGGAATTCAGCGAGCTCTGACCACCACTGACTTTGAGATGGCCAACATCGAATACCTCCAATTTTGGCTGATGGATCCGTTCAACGAAGATTCGGAAAACTTCACTGGAGGGGATTTCTATATCAACCTCGGGAACGTATCAGAGGACGTCCTCAATGATAGCCAGTTGTCCTACGAGAACGGATTGCCTTCGGCGAACAACACAGATTTACCGACGTTGGAAGGCGTTTGGGGTGTCTACCCGGACCCCATCACATTCAACGTTGTCAATGCGTTCGACAATACGTCCGGAGACTATGAATTGCAGGACGTTGGCCTCGATGGAATGCCGGATGCTCAAGAGCAAGAGTTCTTCTCTGATTGGCTTTCAGACATTGTTGATTGGGTCACCCCTGATGCGTACTCAGAAATTGTAAGCGACCCCTCTGCAGATAACTTTCGCTACTTCCGTAACGCTGAGGCTCAGGCCAACGACGAAACTATCCTGCAGCGATACGAACGATTCAACGGATACGAAAACAACTCGAACACAGGATCCCCGGATGGATACCCCATTACCTCCACAACCATCCCCAATACGGAGGACATCAACCAGGACATTACCCTCTCGACGATTGAGAGCTACTTCCAATACAAAGTTTCCCTCCGCCCACAAGATTTGGGCGAATTCAACATTGGAAGCAACTACATCACGGATACGTTTGAGCAAGTTGTGACGACGGCGGATGACCAGGACCGAACGATTCGGTGGTATCAGTTCAAAATCCCCGTGCGTGAATTTGACAACCGAATCGGTGGCATTACGGACTTCCGCTCCATCCGCTTCATCCGCATGTTCATGAAAGGCTGGACGGAGCCAGCTACGTTGCGCTTTGCACGGCTTGAGTTGATCCGTGGCGAATGGCGCCGCTACCTTGAGTCGTTGGCTGGACCGCAGGAGGTGGAGCCGGATGACCCTTCTTCGACGTCATTTGCGATCAGTGCCGTCAACATCGAGGAAAACGGAAACCGTGAACCGGTTCCCTACGTGACGCCACCGGGCATCATCCGAGAAATAGATGTGGGGACGGCCAATCAACGCCGGTTGAACGAGCAATCCCTGGAGATGGCCGTGTGCGGGCTGAAAGATGGGGATGCCCGCGGAGCATACCGCAACATCAACTATGACATGCGGATGTACAAACGCCTTCGGATGTACGTTCACGCCGAAGCTGGACCCGATGGGACGCCGCTCAACGATGACGACTTGACGTGCTTCATTCGCTTGGGCAACGATTTCGAAAATAACTATTACGAGTACGAAATTCCGATGACGGTTACGCCTTGGAATACCGGGGATGAAGATTTGATATGGCCGAACGAAAACAACATCGATATAGAATTCCGCAAGCTGCAGAATTTGAAGGTTGAGCGGCCTGCCGGTTTTCCTCTTTTCGAGGAATACGAGGGGCTAGATTCTGAGTACAACGCCCGCCTCGCCGTCAAAGGGAATCCGAACCTAGCTAACGTTGTCATGGTCATGGTAGGCGTTCGCAACCCGGACAAGGATGACAACGCTTTTGATTCAGACGACGACGGGCTAGACAAGTGCAGTGTCGTGTGGGTGAACGAAATGCGGCTGGCCGACTTCAACCAAGAAGGCGGATGGGCTGTTACTGCTCAGATGAATGCCAAATTGGCCGATCTCGGGAACGTAAGTGTTGCGGCGAATATGTCTACGCCTGGGTTCGGGGGATTGGAGCAGCGCATCCAGGAACGCCAGCGGGAGACCATTCAGGCCATAGACGCTTCAGGGACCCTGCAACTGGGCAAGTTGTTACCTAAGAAACTAGGCGTGACGTTGCCGATGTACCTGGGCTACTCGCAAGAAGTTTCAACGCCCCAGTTTGATCCGCTATCTCCGGACATCGAAATGGCCGAGCAACAGGGACTCTCTGATGATAGGCAAAACAATGCCCAAACGGTAAATCAGCTGAAGTCTATAAACTTCTCGAACATCAAAATCGATCCGCAATTTGGTTCGGGCGGCGGAGGTTCACGTGACCGCAACCGCGACCGCGGAGGAGCGGAAGCTGGAGGACGAAGGGGGGGAGACGGTAAGGGTGGCAAAGGAGGAGATAAAGGCGAAGGCCTGCCGGATACGAATGTTGACATGGGATCTGCCCGTGGCGGTGGCTCTGCCCGTGGCGGTGGCTCTGCCCGTGGTGGAGGTTCTGCCCGTGGTGGTGACGGAGGAATAAACTTCGGTCTGCTGAAGCTCTTGGATCCCGGAAATTTCTCGGCGAATTTCAGTTACATCGAATCTTTCAATCGCGATATCAATATTGAGTACCAGATCAATCGAGAATATCGGGGTGGCTTGAATTACAATTTCTCCCACTCCCCAAAAAACTTTGCACCGTTCCGAAAAATCGGCTTCATCAGGAAATTCGATGCGCTCAAGTGGTTAGCTGACTTTAATTTTTACCTGCTTCCAAAACAATTTACCGTGGGTACGCAGATGAACCGTATTTACGAAACGAGTCGTGTGCGCAACAATACGGAGGAGCTATTGGGCATCGAGACCAACCTGCTGATCAACACCCAGGTGATGAAGACATGGCAGTGGGCGCGCAACTATGCCCTCAAATATGATTTGACAAAAGCCTTGAAGTTTGATTACACCGGCCAAGCACAAGCATTGGTTGGAGAGCCCGCTGGGGAGATCAACCGGGAGGATCCCGAGGCTTACCAGAGTTACAAGGATTCGGTTTTGGTCAACCTGCAGAATGCTGGCGAAATAACGACTTACAATCACAACGTCACCGGAAGCTATAAGTTGCCGTTTGACAAGCTACCAATCGTCAATTTTATCTCCAGTGACATTCGGTATCAGGGCTCTTACCGCTGGGATCGGGCGCCATTCTCGCAGGATTCACTTGGCGCTACCATACAGAATTCACGGAATTTAAGCCTGAATGCGCAGGCCAACTTTGCGAATTTGTACAAGAAAATTCCCGGGGTTAAGGACTTGTTGAACCCACCGCGCCGCGCCCCGACTCGAAATGAAATTCGCAACGAGGACAGAGATGGTTTTGGCAATGCCGAGGAGGAAGAGAAGGTGAAGCTGGAGATTAATCCGCTGGCCACGCTGGTGCGCTTGATTGCGAGTGTTCAAAACGTATCGGGAACGTTCACTCGAAATGAAGGAATGCTTTTGCCCGGTTATGGCAGGTCCGCTCGTTTCGTCGGCATGGACGAGCAGCTTTTGGCACCGGGTCCACTTTTCGTGTTGGGACACCAAAATACGAACTGGCAGGGTGTGCAAGTGCGTGACTTTGCCATTGAAGCAGCTGAAAACGGTTGGTTGGTTGAGTTGCCCTTGCAGAACCAACAGTACAGCCAGACGTATCAGGAGACGTTTAACGTGCGAGCGAACCTGGAGCCCATTAAATATTTAAAAATCGAGCTTACGGCCAATCGCAGCATTAATCAGAATTACACAAGCTTTTTCCGATTCGATGACCAGCTGAATGATTTTGTCTATGATTCTCCGAATGAAACAGGACAATTTTCTGCAACTGTGATGAGCTGGAATACCGCATTCGCAAAGGACGATGTGGAAGACGAGTTCAATTCGGAACTGTGGGATTCGTTCCTTACCACGCATCGCATCATTGTTTCCCAGCGTTTGAACGAAGTGAATTACCAGCTTGATGAACCGGAAAATACAGGCTATTATCCGGG
Source organism: Crocinitomicaceae bacterium (assembly GCA_002690915.1). Classification (GTDB taxonomy): domain Bacteria; phylum Bacteroidota; class Bacteroidia; order Flavobacteriales_D; family Sanyastnellaceae; genus UA16. The sequence goes on along the minus strand of NZGF01000037.1, from coordinate 31,355 downwards.
TTTTGGTGGCACAAGTCAAGACGTTACTATTCCGGCGTTTGTCGCAGCTTACCTGGGCTACGATCCACAAGAAGTGCCGCTTGATGTGTTCAATACTCCGGTAGCTCCGAATTGGCGAGTGAGTTACGACGGCTTGACTAAGAGCGAATTCTTCAAGCAGTACTTTAAGCGCTTCAATTTGAATCACAGCTACCGCTCAACACTGACCACGAACTACGTAACCAACCTCAATTACGCCGAAAATGGGAATGGGTTGCCAACAGCCATCGATCAAAGCGAATTTGGCAATTACATTTCAGAGCGCCAGTTTAACGTCGTGAGCCTGAGCGAGCAGTTGTCTCCGTTGATTGGTGTGGACATGACCATCAAAACTGAAGGAGAAAACGAACCGCAAATCAAGGTGGAACTCAAACGCGACCGCAACGTGGCTTTTGGTTTGACCAACTACCAGATCACGGAGACCAAGAGTGAAGGCCTCGTTATCGGGTTTGGATATAAGTTTAAGGACGTACCCAATCCGTTTATTAAAACGTATGGCAAGCTGCCGGTTAAGATGCTCAAGGAGACTGATCTCGTGCTCCGTGCTGACGTGAATATCCGGGATAACCGCACCATCATCCGTAAGATGGTAGAGCGACAAAATCAGGTCACGGCAGGCCAAAAGCTCGTCTCGATTAAGATGTCAGCAGACCTTGAAGTGTCTGATAAATTGACGATGCGCGCATTCTATGACCACCAGATCACGAACCCATACATATCTACTTCTTTTGCAACGTCGAATATCCGTTCTGGAGTAGCTTTGCGCTTCAACTTGAATCAATAGGCTATGAATATCCCCAACGATTTACGTTACACCAAGGAACACGAGTGGGTTCGCTTGGAAGGAGAAGTTGCCACCATTGGAATTACGGACTATGCGCAAGGTGAGCTTGGTGACATTGTATTCATCGAAGTCGATACGGTCGATGAAACGGTAGCAGCAGACGAGGTGTTTGGCACTATTGAAGCTGTGAAAACAGTGATCGATATGTTTGCACCTATCGCTGGTGAAGTCATCGAATTCAACGAAGCCCTTGACGACAGTCCGGAGTCGGTGAACAGCGATCCTTATGGCGACGGATGGATCATCAAAATGCGTGTCGAAAATACCGATGACGTGGCGGCATTGATGTCCCATGAAGGGTACACCGAATTGATAGGCTGACGAACGATGCGAGGCGACCTCAATGATAGCGGTATCAGTCGAGAGGTGCAGCTTAGACACGTTGTGATGCCCCTGACATGGGCATCACTTATCTTAGGTTTGCACGCCATCCCAGGCACCGAACTGCCTCAAGAAACCTTGTGGGACTTGTTGCACGTAGACAAACTCGTGCACTTGTTCATGTTCGCTGTCTTGTCTTGTAGCGTCTTCGTAGCGCTGGGTAAAAAGGGAGTCATCCGCAAGTACAAATGGTATGCTGGCTTGGCCTTGTTGTTGTACGGAATTGGCCTGGAATTTGCACAGCATGTGTGGTTCGTGGGCCGGGAGTCCAGCTGGGGTGACATCCTCGCGGATGGTGTGGGCGTGTTCGCTGGGCGGTTAGCTTTTCGCGGCGTCTACGGCTGTTGGAACTAACGTGCCGAAGGTTAACGCGTTAAAACTTCCTCGGAATGCGTTTCTTGATGTAATTTTGAGGTCCAATTATTTAACTCATGCTCAGCAGAAAAACTCCTGAAGCAAACTTGGAAGATAAGCGCGGCGCCTGGAAAGCCATTGGCTTTGTGGCTTCGCTTTCATTGTTGCTCAGTGCATTGGCTTGGACGTCTTACGATGTTGCCATTACGCGTGGCATCGACTTCGAAGCAGACCTTCTCGAAGATGAGGAGATTCCAGTTAACGTCGTCCAGCCGCCGCCACCACCACCACCACCTCAGCAAACGACGGTAATCGAAATCGTAGATGACGAGGAGGAAATTGAAGAAGAGTTGGAGATCGAGGACATCGAATTGGACGAGGATACCGAAATCGAAATCATCGAGGATTACGAAGAAGAGGAAGAGGACGTGCCGTTCATGATTGTCGAGAACATGCCGGCGATGGGCGACTGCAAGAAGTTGCGTGGTGATGAACGCCACCAATGCACGCAGTTGGAGATTATCAGATACGTTTCCAAAAACACCAAGTACCCGCCGATCGCAAAGGACGCTGGAATTCAAGGCACTGTCTTCGTTTACTTTGTTGTCGGTAAGAACGGCAAGGTGAAAGACGTGCGCGTGCTGCGTGAAGTGGATTCGCGTTTGGACGCCGAGGCAATCCGAGTGGTCGAAAGCTTACCCACCTTTGAGCCGGGCGAACAACGCGGCAAAGCGGTGAGCGTTCAATATACCATCCCCGTAAAATTCATCATCCGCTAGCGCCGGTTGATTGCAAAATTTTGAAAGGCTCGCACCGCTTGGTCGAGCCTTTTTTCATGCGTTGTTGCGTCTATAACGGCGTGGGCAGGCAATTTGGTAACCGCATCGAGGTAGGAGGCGTGCAAGGCCTGCCTGTCTTCAAGGCGGGGCATCGACCTGAGCGAATCGGCCTCCCAAGGAATCGTTGGGGCGCAAAGAAGGGTAAGGTCGGACCACTTCTCCAATCTTTCAAGGCCCACTGGTCGCTGGTCATATGCTTGCTCACCCCACAATTTGAGTACAAGAGCATCCGTATCCGAAATCACACATGCCGCTCCATTTGCCATCGCTTGCATCACTGCTGACTCACATGCCTGCGCTTGCTCCCGAGCCAGTCTTTCCAGCGTCGCCAACGTCGCTTTTCCGCTAATGACCTCCGCGTCGTAGCGGGCACATTCATGGACGGCCACTCCGCCCAATTGGGCTGACAACGCCTCGGTCAGGGTGGATTTTCCAGTCGACTCCACGCCGGTGATGGCAATGCGTATGACGGGAGACGCTTTCACAGCTGAGGAATGATATTGAACCACCCCTCGAGTGCGAGCAGGGTGTAGAGGATGAACAACCCGGTTCCCCATTTCAGTCCGCGACTGGAGTACAGAAAGACGGAAACGGAATTTACGACTATCCAATAAAGCCAGTTGGCGTGTACGAATTGGAGCATCCAATATGTGGCGACCAAGCTTCCGACGGTGGTAAAAGCGTCGAGTCGGGGCTTCCAGCTTTTATCCTGAAAACATCGACTGAGCACCCACCATGCTATGATTCCCAAACCGATGGAAAGCGCATGCGCTTCGAGGGATGCTGTGGGAAGGGGATCAGGCCAGGCGGATTGTACCGCCCAGGCTCCGTAGATGGCCGCGCCTATGTAATACAGCCAGAGGAAGGCCTCCAACTTCAGTTGCCGTTGCCAGCAGATGAGCAGAAAGAAGGCGGAACCTAGGCCTCCAGCTGGGAACGCCCACGCTTCGCCCGCTTGGTAACCGAGCGTGTAGGCGATGTTCAGAGCGACGGCTGCGGGTTCTCCCCACCTGTGCCATGGATGTTGCGTCTCACTCATCAAAATCGCACCGGCACGGCGCCGAAAAATTTATGGAGACCGAAAGCGGGAGCCACGACTTCAGAAGCTCCTGCTCTTCCAGTGTCATGTCGTTGTACTGGAGGTCAATGGTCTCGAGTTTGGTCAGGTCTCCCAGGCTGGCCGGGTAGTGTGCAATGACATTGGACCATAAGTTCAGCGTGCGCAATTCACTGAGCTCGTCAATGTCCAACGGAATGGAGTCAATCACATTGTCTCCCAAATCGAATTCGCGTATTGCGGCCCAAGTCATCGACGACGCTGGGAATGCCTCGAGGGCGTTGGACACAGCCGAAAAACGTTCGAGGAATGCCCAACCGGATAGGTCCTCATCGATGCGGGTAAGCTTGTTTCGATCGATTATTACCTCTCTCAATTCGGTCCATTCGATCAATTCGGGAGGCAAGGTGCGGAGGCGTTTTTTGGTCAGGTCAATGCGGTACACCGGCTGCCCTGCGGCACGCGCAGATTTGGCACTTTCGACGCTGGTGTACACCGGAGCAGATCGCCAATCCACGGATTGCGCAGCTGCATCTTGTCCGCAGAAGAAGAGCATGAGCAACACAAAAGAAAAAAGTGTGAATCGAATCATGGCACCGGTATAGGCTCAGTTGCTAAGATAGAACGCGCCTTTAGGGCATCGTGTTGCAACTGGCCTTGGAGAGCCTTCAGGCCTTCAAATACCATTTCATCCCTCAATCGTTCCATGAACAATAACTCCATCGTTTCGTCGTAACACTGCCGGCCGCCTTCGAGCAGGTGAACTTCCATGGTTTCGGTGACGCCATCGTGCTGCACGGTCGGCCGGGTGCCCACATTGACCATCGCCGGTTGCCAATCTCCTGCATTAGCGATGCGCGCCCAAACGGCGTACACCCCGCGTCCTGGCCGGCGCTTGAGAGGCTCCTCGCATACGAGATTGGCCGTGGGGAAGCCGAGCTTGCGGCCCAGTTGTTCTCCGCGAACGACGCGACCGGTGAACGGATAGGGATGGCCTAACCACTTCCGGGCAAGGGCCATGTCGCCACCGGCAATCGCCTCTCGGACTTTGGTGGAGCTGACTCGGGTGTCCTCAACCGTGAGTGCGGGAAGCTCTTCCACCTCGAAGCCGAAGACCTTGCCCAGGTTGGTCAGGCTCTCGAATGAACCTTCTCGGTTGCGGCCAAAACGATGGTCATACCCTACGATAACAACGGAAGGTCCAATCCCTTCTGCAAAAAGCTCCCTCACATACTCCAGCGGTGTCATGCGCGAAAGCTCCTCGGTGAATGGATGAACGATGAGGTGGTCGAGTTTGGCGCGTTTGAGCAGCGCCTGACGCTCATCAATGGTGTTCAGCAATTGCAGCTGGTGGTGCTCTGGATGAAGGACTGTACGGGGGTGCGGATGGAAGGTCAAGAGTACGGATTCACCCTTGAGTTCAGCTGCACGAGTTTTTAACAGTCCAAGGACTGCACGGTGCCCGACATGGACCCCATCAAAGGTTCCAATGGTCAATACCACCGGGGCTTCCGTCGAGAAATCGCGCGTGTTGAAATGGACTTTCACTTTTGCAAAGATAGGTTGGTAATATCACGGATTTCCTTGTACTTTTGCGCCGAATTTAAATGGCTAAAACGCTCATTCGAACATGTCTCAACAAGGAACCATAGCCCAGGTCATCGGACCGGTTGTCGATGTAAGTTTTCCGCAAGGAGTCGCACTCCCTAAAATTTTGGATGCCCTCACCATTGAGCGGGAAGGCGGGGATCTGATCCTCGAAACCCAGAAGCACATTGGTGAAGACACCGTGCGTGCTATCTCTATGGACGCCACGGAGGGCCTCTCACGAGGCATGAAGGTGACGGCTACCGGTCGAGGCATCACCATGCCGACGGGTGAGCAAATCAAAGGCCGTTTGTTCAATGTGGTTGGTGACGCTATCGATGGCATCGGTGCGACTGATAAGACCAACGGACGCGAGATTCACCAAGAAGCCCCCAAGTTTGAAGACTTGAGCACGGCAACTGAAGTGTTGTTCACAGGCATCAAGGTTATCGACTTAATCGAGCCTTACGCCAAAGGTGGTAAAATTGGATTGTTTGGTGGCGCGGGTGTCGGCAAAACAGTATTGATCATGGAATTGATCAATAACATCGCGAAAGGCTACGAAGGAATCTCGGTTTTCGCCGGTGTTGGCGAGCGTACCCGAGAAGGAAACGACTTGTTGCGTGAGATGATCGAATCGGGCGTCATCAAGTACGGTAAGGAATTTGAAGAAAGTATGGAGGCCGGTGGTTGGGACTTGACCAAAGTTGACACCAACGAATTGGTTCAATCTCAGGCGACCTTGGTGTTCGGACAGATGAACGAACCCCCAGGTGCGCGCGCCCGCGTGGCCTTGTCGGGATTGACCGTTGCGGAATACTTCCGCGATGGTGACGAAGAATCCGGTGGACGTGACATCCTGTTCTTCATTGACAATATCTTCCGTTTCACCCAGGCGGGTTCTGAGGTGTCGGCCCTGCTCGGTCGTATGCCGTCAGCCGTAGGTTACCAGCCCACCCTCGCTACAGAAATGGGTGCGATGCAGGAGCGCATCACGTCAACCAAGCGTGGTTCAATTACATCAGTACAGGCGGTTTACGTGCCTGCGGATGACTTGACTGACCCTGCACCTGCTACGACTTTTGCGCACTTGGATGCGACTACGGTATTGTCCCGTAAGATTGCCTCCCTCGGCATCTACCCAGCGGTGGATCCACTGGATTCAACGTCTCGTATTTTGACGCCAGAAGTAGTTGGCGAAGAGCACTACAATTGCGCACAAGACGTGAAAGAGACCTTGCAACGCTACAAAGAGTTGCAAGACATCATTGCTATCCTCGGTATGGACGAGCTGTCAGAGGAGGATAAGCAGACCGTTTACCGCGCGCGTCGAATCAGCCGATTCTTGTCCCAGCCTTTCCACGTTGCCGAGCAGTTTACAGGTTTGCAAGGCTCTTTGGTAAGCATTGAGGACACCATCAAAGGCTTCAAGCGCATTTTGAGCGGTGAATTGGATCACTTGCCAGAGGCGGCCTTCAACTTGAAGGGCTCCATCGAAGAGGTGATTGAGGCCGGCGAAAAAATGATGGCAGAGGCCTCATAACAGCACAACCATGACGGTACACATTCTCACCCCCGACGCTACCTTGTTCAGTGGAGAAGCTGAGTACGTTGGTCTGCCTGGTTCCGATGGCAGCATGGGCATCATGGACCGCCATGCGGCTTTGATTACCACGTTGCAAACCGGCGAGGTGTTGGTGCGCACTGAAGGCAAAGAAGAGCGTTTCGCAGTAAAGGGCGGTACGGTTGAGGTGCTAAACAACGTGGTGACTGTGCTCGCTGCGTAAACTGAAAAAATGAAAAGCGAAAGGCTCGACCGAATCTGGTCGGGCCTTTTTTATTCGTGGTGGTACGGTTCGCCCTTTAGAATTGTATGCGCCCGGTAAATCTGTTCCGCGGCGAAGGGCCTAATCATTTGGTGTGAAAACGTCATGGGTCCGAGGCTCATAAACGCATGGGCCTTTGAGCGGATACGCGGTGCGAATCCGTAGGGGCCGCCAATGACGAACATCACGTGCCGTAGTCCCCGGTTTTGCAGGTTTTGGAGGTATTTCGAAAATGCCAGGGATCCCATGGATTTCCCTTTTTCGTCAAGTAGGATGAGGTGGTCAACTCCACCGATGAATTTATCCAGAATGGTGGCTTCCGCTTCTCTGACTGCTTCTGAGTCTTTTTTACTTTGTTTCAGTTTGGCATCGGGCGTCTCGATGAACTCGAACTTGCCGTAATGGCGCATGCGGTTTACGTAAATCAGGGTGCCTTCCTCAATCCAGCGGGATTGCGTTTTTCCAATGGCCAATAACGTGATTTGCACGAAGCAAAGGTATTCTATCTTCGCTGCATGATTTCACAATCAATGGAGCAGTTGATCCACTTCGCTTTGGAAGAGGACTTGGGATCGGGGGACTGCACGTCGGAATCCTCCCTGCCGAATAACTTATCGCAGGAGGGCTTCATCATGGCGAAAGAGGACGGCGTGGTTGCCGGATTGGAGGTGGCCCAATTCGTCTTTGGGGTGGTGGATGCGTCATTGACATGTGAACTGCTGGCTGCTGACGGCGATGCAGTGACGGCCGGTCAGCGTGTCCTTCGGGTCTCAGGCTCTGCCAAGAGCATCTTGATTGGAGAGCGGTTGGCTTTGAACTTCATCCAGCGGATGAGCGGCATTGCATCCAGGACATCGGCCATCCTAGCGTCGTTTGCAGGCACGAAGTGTACTGTGCTTGACACCCGTAAGACCACTCCAGGCCTGCGGGAGTTTGAGAAGATGGCCGTTCGAATGGGCGGAGGGACCAACCACCGCATGGGCCTTTACGATATGATTTTGGTCAAGGACAACCACGTCGATTACGCGGGGTCCATGGCGCAGGCCTTGGAGAACGTCGCCAGGTACTTGACGGCCAAGAATTCCAATGTACCGGTTGTGGTGGAGGTGCGTGATGCGGATGAAGCAGATGCAGCTATGGCCGCGCGTGCAGCGTGGAAAAAACCAGACGGTTCGGTGCTCGTCAATCGGCTACTGCTGGACAACCACACTCCGGATCAGGCGGCAGCTATGGTCGAACGATGGGGCGGAACCATCCCGTTGGAGGCGTCTGGGGGCATTACACCAGACAATGCCAGGGCCTATGCTGAGGCGGGCGTTGATTTCGTCAGCATGGGCTGGATCACGCACAGCGTCAAGGGCATGGATTTTAGTTTGAAATCGGCAACATTTTTCAATGGCTGATTTGGAACCGCAGATGGTCCCGGACCGGCCGTTTTTCCGGTGGATCCAGCAAAACAAGGTCTTCGATCGAGCGCGCCGCGCGTTGCGAAATATTCGTCCGTGGAAAGACGAGTCCATGAACGTTTACGATGTGAGCCGGTTCTTTTTTCTGGGGTTGGTTAACGGCTCTGTTTCGACCCGCGCAGCGGCCATTAGCTTTCGCTTATTTGTGGCTTTTTTCCCGGCGATGATATTGCTTTTGAGCATCATTCCGTACACTCCGCTTGAGACCGAAGAGGTCTTGCTCAGCCTTGAACAGTTTTTTCCCAAACAGGCCATCGAGCTCTTTGAGTCGACGGTATCCGATCTTATAGTCCAACGGCAGGGAACGCTCCTATCTGTGGGGGTGGTGTTGTTGCTGTTTTACGCTTCTAATAGCGTCAATGCTATTCTGCTTGGGTTCGGACAAAGTGCGCATTCGGCAGGTCCGCAACAGAATTGGATGGTCTTTCGTCTGCTGTCCATCGGTCTTCTATTGGTGCTGTCAATCTTGCTCGTGCTTGCTGTATTTATGATTGGATTTGCGGGGGATGTACTGAACTGGGCCGAAGCAAGGGGGTGGCTGGAAGGCATCAATATTCCTTTGGTGACCGGTGCGCGTTGGCTGCTCTCATTTGGGTTGATTTATGTCGCCGTCACAATTCTGTACAATGTGGGCGACCGCTCGTCTCATCCTTGGGTGTGGTGGTCGATTGGGGCCACAGGGACAACAGCGCTATTCGTGGTTTTGACGTTCACGTTTTCGTGGTTCATTGACCAGTTTGCATCGTACAATTCCTTGTACGGTTCGCTTGGAACGTTATTGATCACTCTTTTGTGGTTGAATTCCAACAGTTCCATTTTATTATTGGGCTTCGAACTGAATGCAGCCATTAACCGTGTGCGGATGGATGCTGAAAAACAACTGGAAACCCATTCATCATGAAATACCTATTGACCCTGGCTCTGGCCCTAGTTGCCGCTTCTTCTTTTGCTCAGAATCCCGTTTTGGGAAAGTGGAAGACCATCGACGATGAAACGGGGCGCATCAAAAGCGTGGTGGAAATCACTGAACGTGACGGGAAGTTATACGGTCAGGTCATTGAGCTGTTCCGTTTGCCAGAGGAGGACCAGAACCCCATTTGCGATAAGTGCGAGGACGACCGCAAAGACCAGCCTGCATTGGGCATGGAGATTGTCCGGGACATGGTGCGTGTGGAAGGAGAAATGGAATGGGAAGACGGTACAATTTGTGATCCCAAGAATGGCAAAATCTACGACTGTGAAATGTGGCTGGAGGAAGACAACATGGACGAATTGAAAGTCCGTGGGTACATCTTCTTCTTGTTCCGCACGCAGACTTGGCTCCGGCAGAAATAAGTCCGATTAGGGCCACCAGGATAACCGCTGCCGAAGGCCATCCCGCAATTCCGGAAAGTATCCTAAGGCATAGCACGCCGTAAAGCACGTGCCAGTGGCGAATGCTCCTTGCGCAACCGCCTCAATCAGCGGGTGTAGACCCATGGTTCCTGCGCTCCAATGGAAAAGCATTGCAGACGCAGTGGCAATCCCTGACATTACTGGAATGGACCAGGTAAATGGGTGCACGCCAAACTTACGGTGGACAATGAGCAGGCGCCATCCGTTGTTCCATACGAAAGTGCCCAACGTGGCCAATGCAGCTCCAGCCAGGCCCCATTTGAGGACGACCAGGAACAAGTAGTTCATGGCAGCAGTGACCACGATCAACGCTAGATTGACCGGCAATGTGATTCGGTAATGCTGACTGTAGCCGAGGTGGCTGTTGTTGCTGACGTTCAACCCCGAAATCAATTGAGCGCCTGCAATGCATAAAAAGACCAGTTCAAGTCCTTGGTACTTAGGGGGCAACAACTGCTGCAGTGGATCGAAACCCGCCCATATACCAGCCATGAGGGCACCCATGAGTAAAAAATTGACCCGTGCTGAATTCTTGCTTAGCTGACCAATACTTGCATGATCATCGCGGTTGATTTTTTCCGCAACGATGCCTCGGATGATGCTACCCGTTGCGCGCTGAGGCAGGGCCACCACAGAGCCCATGAAAAACCCGAGTGTATAAACGGGAACTTCTTCCAGTCCTAGAAACTTACCCACCATGATGTAGTCCAATTGGGTGGCGATGATCACGGCGCCGCCGGAGAAAAGCCTGAAGGCACTGAATTCCGCAAAGCGAGGTAGATCGCTGCGATTGAATCCTTTGGAGAGGCCTTTAAACGCCCCCAAGCTTGCGCTACCCATGAGGAGGAAGGAGACGCCGTAGGAGGCGATGTATAACGGTACAAACGCATTGAGCGATACCCAATCAAAGAGCAGGAGTGCGCCGAGAATGAAGTAGCTCGTTTTTTGCCAGAGGTCGTCCACCCAAGCGATGAAGGCCGTCCGAAGCTTCCATGTAAGCAATGCCCGGAAGACATGTAAAGCGCTCATGATGGCGACTATTACGATGAACCAATGGACGTTTTGCGACAACAACTCTCCCTTGTCCGGGTCCAGCCATACAATCCAGCTTTCGCCCCATTTCCAGAGGATGGTCAATGTGGCGAGCACACCGAAAGCGGCGATGGCGAGAATGGAATTCAAGCTTTTTTCGCGTTCACCTTCATCATAGCGATGCAGAAACCGAAGGATGGCACCCGGTGCACCAAGGGTGGATATGGCCGCGCAGATCATGCCCCACGATGTCATGATGCGCACCAATCCCCAGATCACTTCGTTGCCTTCAAACGCGCGGGGCAGCACCACGATGTTGTTCAAAGCACCGAAGACCATCCCTGCGCCGAGCGCGATGGCTGCAAATCCGGATTGTTTAGCTATGACGCCCATTGATCAGTTGTAATACGTAGGTAAGGGGTCCAATACCGTGCAATACGCACAAAACCGCGCTTCGGTTTCGTGTTCCAGGCCGCGGGTGGAGCTGTGCAGCGCTTCTAGTTGTTGCACCAGCCAGTCCAGCAGTTGACCTGCATCCTCCCGCGTGATGCGGTCGCGTCCGTCGATTTTCAATTTCATCAACCCCTCGCGCGCATTCTTGCCAGAACGGATGCCCGATTGCACCGATGCCAGCGGCCCTTGGTTGGGCCCGAGGGTTTCCAAGGCGATGGCGGAGTAAATCAAGAGCTGCAGCGCTTTAGACGATTTACCTTGGGCAAGGTGTTCAAGCCAGTCGCCTTTGAGGGTCAATTCCGATTCTTTAACGGATCCCGTCTTGTAGTCGGTGACTACCACCTCGCCGCCTTCCAAGTCGATGCGGTCGGCCTTGCCGTGCAGCCGTAACGTTGAGAAGGGACTGCCGTCGATGCCAAAGGCGTGGTTCAATTCGGCTTCAACGGCAGTTACCGTGCGTACTTTTTCGCCCTTCAATTCCATAAGTTCAACGTTAATTAGCTTGCGTAATGTGGCCTCAGCAATGGCAAAATGCAGGTAATTCTCGCCGCTTTCTGTTAACGCCAAGCTGTATTCTTCTTCTACTGAAGTGTGGAGTAAGGGTCGGATGTTTTGGATTAAGGTTTCGAGGTCCTCGGATTTTAGTGCCCGGTTCTTCAAAGCCTTGAATCCGTCCTCCAGGACTTTGTGCACAATGGTGCCGAAGGTGCTCGCGGTCATTTCGTCTTCGAACTCGTCTTGCTCGTGCAAGCGCAAAATGTACTTGTAATAGAAGTCCCGTTTGCACGCCATGAAGGTGTTCCAGGCCGAGGGACTTATGCCGCGATTTGCCCATTCAATGAGCTTGGTTTGAGCCCAAGGGGTCCACTCTAACGGCCGGATTTCCGGGCGTTTCCCAGGAAGGGCGCTGTGCACATTAACCTGCTTTAAGGGAAGCAGATCCTTCCCATTCGGGCGAAAAGAGCGTTCAAATTGAAGCAAGTACCGACTGGGTTCTGCAGCTTCATCTTGGCCGCGGAATAGGAAATGGAGTTCCTTCGACCGGTTCATTAGTCGATAGGTGTAATAGGCATAGATGGCCTCGCGCTGGTGACGGCTGGGCAGCCCCCACATGTGCCGCAAGTCGAATGGGATAAAGCTCTCTGGCGGAGAGGACTTGGGAAGGGTGCCTTCGTTGCAATCCATCAGGAAAATCCGATCGTAGTCCAATGCACGCGATTCGATTAACCCCATGATTTGGAGCCCTTCTTCGGGTTCACCTAACAAATCAATCCGCTCGGATTGCAGACTGTTGAACAACAAGCTCCAGGCTTCCTCTGGCGTGGACAGGATGCTGTGGTTGGCCTGAAACCGTCGAATGAGCCCGGTACATTGCGCCACTTTTTCCCAGCCGATGCGTGTCCACGGGTCGCCTTCTTCTTCAGGTCCCAGTTCAACGCTCAACCCCTGAACCCATGTCGCCAAGGCCGAAAGGAACGCAGGGACCTCCTCAGTGAGCAAAGGTTTCAGTGCGTCGAAGAAGGCGTACACGGGACCGCTGGACAGCTCGGCCAATTGCTTCAGTGACACCCAAGCCCATTTGTTGGCGGCCATCCGGTTCAAAATCCGCGTGGCGTCTTCGTGAAAACCCACATCGGAATAGCAAGCGTGCAAAAGGGGCTCGCTCAAGGCTTGCCGAATTTCATCGTGGTGCCAGGACGTGCGTTTGCGTTGAACCAATCGATGAGCTGTTCGGAGAAAACTGTTGGCCGGCGACTCCGACCACGCCAAGCCCATGGTGACATTGTAATTTTTTTGAAGGCCTTCAGGGAGCGATTGGAGCAAAAGCGGCAATTGGCTGCCATCGGGCAGAACGACGGCCGTTCGCGCCAATTCCTCCTTGCTCAAAGCGGCAATGGTCTCCCGGATGTATTGGCATTCGGTCACCACGCTGCTGCAATTGACGCGGTGCAAGGTGGGCGGTTCTTGGGACAGGCGACGGGGCAACGCCGATGAAGAAGCTCCGCGTTCACGCATCTGCTCCCGGATGAACACTCCCGCCTCGATAGCGTCGTGTTCGACGTAGCTCGCATCACCGTCCCACGCCCACGTTAATCGGTCGGCCCGCTCGTATCTCTTGAGAAATTGCGTTTCCGCTGGTGTGAGCGCGCTCATCCCGCCGATGAAAACGTGAGCATAGTCGTTTGCGATGGGGACGGCAGCCGCTTGGCGCGCCAACAACCCGCCATAGCCTTGCTTTCGGCTTGCCAGCGCCGATGTAAAAGCCGCATACAAAGGCCCCAATTGCATGTACTGCCGCAAGAAGGCCTGTTGCCCAGGTTTTAGAGTCTCCGGATCGCCGAAGCTCCAGTCCTCGATGCCCTCGATGTCACAGAGGTTTTGGAACACGGACTGGGCGTCGAGCAGATGCTGGTCAATTTCATTGAAATCGCGCAGTGCAATTCGGCCCCAAGGCATGAAAGCTTCGAACGTGCGTGGTCCGCGGTCCACCGCAGTGGGCAGCTCTTTCCAAAGGCTGTACAGCAGTGCCAGCCCTTCCATGCCATCCAAGGGAACCCCCGCAGTGTCCTGCTGAATCGCCACGCCGAGGGTGTGAACTGTCGGCAACCAACCGGGGCCGTGCATTAGGGCCGCATAGCTCCGTTCAAATTTACGTACCGCCCGCTGGCTGGGCAGGATGACCAAACACCGTTCCGGGTGTGGATGATCGATGACCTGTTGAGCGAGTTGGGTGAGAAAGGAGGGCAGAGTAGTCAAACAGCGTTGCGTTTCAGCCCTTCAATTTAAACCCATTGCGGATGAAGTCAAGGAATTCTTTTCGCCCGTCTTGCGTAAACAAGGCCCGCGCGACTTCAGCCCACGGGTTATTTGTTCCTAGGGAGAGCGGGGTCGGTTGCGCCGAGGGAGCCGACGGTGATGTGCTGCCTAGTGCAGGGTGAGATTCCTTGGGGATGGACGATTCGTCCAAGATCCGGTCCATGGCATCGGCCGCGGCGAATCGTTCTTTGGCCGATTGCATGCGAAAAAGTTGTTCCTCCAGCAATCCCAGGTTGTTCAAGGTGATGGCATCTTCCGGATCCAGTTCCACGGCTTTTTCGTAGTCTGAAATCGCCCCGTTGATGTCCCGCAAGGCCTGCTTCATCCACCCGCGAGCGGCATACCTGTAACCGTAATGGGGCTGCAGGTTTATGGCCTTGTCAAGGAGCACCATGCTCTCGTGTGCGCGGTCGTTGTGGAACAGTGCCACGGCCCGGTCGTTTAAAAAGTCCGGATCGTGTCCCCAATCGGGGTTGGTGTGCTCTGCTTCATCAAAAGCGACTAAGGCACTTTGCCACTGGCTCGCCTCCGCAGAGGCCCGCGCCTGGTGGACGAGCAAGTGGCCTTTCGGGGATGCGGGGGTGCGGCTGGAATCGGGCATGGTACAGTGCAATTAAGGCTGTTCAAAAATACAACGCACCAGGGGCCGCTTTGTTTCGCACGTCCTCCGAAATTGCAGGTGAAAAATGAGCATGGATTTCCCCCAATTTCGGAAGCTGGAAGGCGCCCAGAACCTCTATGTAATAGAGGGCCCGAAGCACGTCACGGAGTGGCAGCCCATGGGGAAGAGCAATTGGGTGATGCACCAGCATTTTGCATCCGACTATCCGCGTTACCAGTGGGTCACCGAACTGCTCCAAGGCGAGGACCCCGTCCGCATCTTAACTGCGGACGCGTGGGAGCAACTGCGTAGCGAACGGTCGGTGACATCGGCGGATCCTGCACCGGGCCGGACGCCTTGGCCACCGACGCCTTCCTCTTGGCGAGAGGAGGCTCCTGTGGGTCCGTTGACTACGTTTGGAGCGGCTGCGCATGCGCAGTGCTTGGCTGAAATGGCCAGCGATGCCGACGTTCGGTGGGCGCTACAGGACCGAGTGGAGTTACCTCTGATGGTGCTCGGTGGAGGTTCCAACCTTCTGATGCACCAAGATTGGGCAGGGCGGATGCTCCACATGAACATCCGTGGCGTGCAGAAAATTGCGGACGACGGCGATGCCGTGGAGGTGGTGGTTGGTGCAGGCGAGTCTTGGCACGGGTGGGTTATGCATGCCTTAGATGCCGGTTGGAACGGCCTGGAAAACCTCGCATTGATTCCGGGTTCGGTCGGTGCTTCGCCCATGCAAAACATTGGGGCCTACGGCGTCGAGGTCAAGGACCGATTCGCGTGGTTGGAAGCCATTCACCGGGATACGGGTGCGTTGGAGCGTTTCGATTCCAAACGCTGTGCATTTGGCTACCGCGATAGTGTGTTCAAGCAAGCGGAGAAAGACAAGTGGGTCATTGTGCGGGTTGCATTTAGTTTGGAGCGAACGGCACCGTTGAACACCCAGTATGGTGCGATTCAATCAGAACTACAATCCCGCGGTGGGGACCACGACACGACCCACAGGCAGGTAGCCGAAGCTGTCATAACGATCCGCCAATCGAAGCTACCTGACCCGAGTGAAATTGGCAACGCTGGGAGTTTCTTTAAGAACCCCGTAGTCTCAAGAGATGCCTTTGAACGGATCCAACGCAATCATCCTGAAGTGGCGCATTATCCAGCACCGGAGGGAAGGGTTAAACTTGCAGCAGGTTGGCTTATTGATCGTGCCGGCTGGAAAGGACACCGCCGAGGGACTTGTGGGGTGCACGATGGACAGGCTCTAGTTCTCGTGAATTACGGCGGAGCAACCGGGGCTGAGATTTGGGCGCTCGCGCTTGACATCATGGAAGATGTCGAGGGTAAATATGGCGTACGGCTGGAACCGGAGGTCAATCAGATTGGGTTGTAAACGCACGCACCCAACCCCTGGGTAGGAGTTGGGTGGGCATTTGCTATTCTGATCCGCTTAACTATCAGAATATTGGGCACGGCAAGTAACGAGGCGACTGGGGTCGCTTCCGTTGCTTTGTCTGCCAAGTGTATGAGAGAACCAATTCGTGGCTTCCGCCCGTGGTGGACAAGCCTAAGGTGCTTAAGGTGATATCGTAGCTGTACCCCACCTTCCAGTTGTCTTGGCCGTACCCGACAATCGCGCTCACGGCGTCAATGTCCGTACCGCCTTCGATGGTGTGGCCAAAAGGCAATCCTTGGTACCACAATCCGAAGCTTAAAGGCTTGGTGTCGTAGTAGATGCCCAAGTCGAGTTGGTCAAATCCCCCCTGTGCCATGTAATTGAAGGCCACAATGAGGTCGCCGTGGTGCTTGTTGCGAATGAAGTCAACAATGGGCATGCGCCATCCGCCGTGAACGGAAGTTTTAATGTCCATCGGATCAATGTACGTAGGGTTCAAGCTCTCGTTCGGATTGTTCAAGTGATCAAATGAACAGCCAAGCCACGTGTACCTTCCGGTGAGCAAGAAGCCCGTGGCAAAGTCAAAATAGTGACGGGAGACGCTCGGGCGGTCCTCGATGGTGCTCACTTGGGGACCGCGGATGAGTTGGTCACCAAAAGTCAATTGCGTCATGTCAATCGAGCGGTTGGCCCAAGCGGCTTGCAGAGCTGGGCGTAAGCGCCAGCCGTTGCCAAGTGGAATTTCATAGGCATACTGTCCAGCAATCCGGGTGGTATTTAATCCACCTGCACCCGCTTCTTCTTGGCTCATTAGGATTCCGAATCCGCTGTTCAGGTTGCGGTTGTACCAATCGGCTGCAACGTGCCAGCCGACGTACGCACCGGGCATTGCTGCCCACTGGTTTCGGTACACCGTTGCAAGTCGCGCCTCATCGAGGGAACCGGCAAAGGCAGGATTGATGCTAGTAGGAATCGCATTGTACTGCGTGTAACGCAGGTCCTGGCTCCACGCTTGCCCGAAAGACAAGCCCAATGCGATGATAAGTGTGCAAATCGCTTTCATAGCTGAGGAGATTTTCAAGTGCTTCATTTCGGTTTATTTGATGAGGGTTACATCCCCTGCTTGGGTGGTACGGTATCCACTGCTGAAGGTTGCGGATGCTTTCCATGCATACACATCCTGTCGAACAATGTTGCCTTGGAAGTAGCCGTCCCAGCCGACGTAAGGGTCAGTAGAGCGGAAGATCAATTCTCCCCACTTGTTGAAGATGACCAACTCGTAGTCTACGATACCCATGTGATGGGGGTGGAATATGTCGTTGTCCAAAGCGTTGGGGTCATAGTAGCCGCCGTTCGAACCTCCGGTGTTGGGAGTGAACGCCGTTGGGAATTCCATGAACCCTCCGACTGTCGCCTCAACTGCGTGTTCCAACGTGTATGTAGTTGGGCAGTCAAAGCTATTGTTTGCTGTCAAGCTTACGGTGTAGATACCGGGCTCGGTGTAGTAGTGGATGGGATCCTTTTCTGTGCTGAACTGGCCATCTCCGAAGTCCCAGAAGAACTCCGTTGCGTCCATTTCAGACAAGTTGACAAAGTCGACAGGTTGGTCCGGCACGATGACTTCTGTTGGGCTGTTCACGAAGGCAGCAGAAGCCGACGGGAACACTTCAACGGCACCGTACTGAACGATCTGCTCTTCCTGGCCTTCGTGGCCGATGACGGTCAACGATACGTTGTATACACCGGGACGGGCGAAGACGTGGGTGGGTGAATCTTCCGAGGTCATGACATCGTCATCAAAATCCCAGATGTACTGCGCTCCGTGGCTGGAGTGGTTTTCGAAATCCACAGCCAAAGGCGCGCAACCACTGCCGCTGCCTGTGAAGCTCGCCACCGGATTTGGTGACAGAATGGTGATTACTTCAGTGTGCGCGTCTGCACAGTATCCATTGTCGACCAATAGCGTAACGTTATACGAACCCCACGAGCCGTAGGTGTGGAAAATGGGTTGATCAGCAGCGATTTGAGCGCCGTCACCAAAGCTCCAGTGCTGGATTGCACTCGAAGAGGCGGTACTCAAGTTATTGATGCCAACCGTGGTATTCGGGTACGTTTGAATGGCGGGGCTGACCGTGAATTCTGCATTGGGAGCGACGTAGACTTCAACACCCACGGCGATGGTATCCGTGCATCCATATGCACTCATGGCAATGAGCTCAACTTCATACGTTACATCTTCACCAGTAGCATTTACAAAGGTGTGGGTGGGGTTTGTTTCGTTTGATGGAGCGGATCCGTCGTTAAAGTTCCAGATAAATGAAGCTGCACCTTCCGATTGATTGATGATGTTGGCTTCAACGGGTGTGCAGCCTTGCGCAACTAAGTCAAATTGAGCATTCAAGTAAGGTCCAACTTCAACTTCAACGGCATCGGTTGAGTTGCAACCGTGTGCATTATTGACCGTGATTTCAGTGGTGTAAACCACCAATTCATTGGTTGGATTGAAGAACGTCTTCGTATGGATGGAATCACCTATCGCGCTGTACTCACCGTTGCCATATGCCCACGCTGTTGACTCATGACCGGCACTTGCATTTTCAAATGTGACATCAACGGGGTAGCAGCCTTCGGCTTCCACCAGCGTCAAAGCGGCTTCAGGTTGGCCCCAAACCTCGATTACTTGAACTGTGGTATCAGTGCAACCAGCAGCATTAACGGCTACAAGGGTTACGTCGTACTGTGCATCTTCGGTGCCCATTGCTTCAAAGGTGTGTGCTGGGTTCAAGGCGTCCGACGTGGCGCCATCTCCGAAGCTCCAGGTTGTTGAAGCTGTTGCCTGAATTGACGTATTGTTGAAGGTTACTTCCATCGGAGTGCAGGCACTCGTTGGGAGGTCAAAGTTCGCTGTGACCTGCGGGTGAACAGTGTGTTCAATCGCCATGGCAGCGGCGCAGCCTAAATTAGTTGAAGCCGTCAATACAAGGGTGGTGATGGCATCCTGCGAAGAAGGATTTTGAGAGTTGAACTGCAGATCAGATGCCAGATTCAGTCCCATACCGTTAATTGTGAGGCTTACGTCGTCTGCAAATTGAACGTCGTACATGACATCCCAAGCGTCACCAGAGCACGTTACATCAGATGAGGCGCTCAAGTCCACAACTGGGGTGGGATTGACGGTGACTTCAAAAGCGGTACTTCCTTCACATCCGTATTCGGAAACGGCTTGGATATCAACGGTGTGTGCCGTTGTTGTGCCTTCAGCACCTTCCATTGTAAAGATTGCAGAGCTGCCCGTTGCTGCCGCTGTGCCGTCGAGTGTCCATTCAATCGTCGGAACCTCGGTGCCTGTGTATTCAAACGCCGTTTCAAACGGAGCACATCCGACGGTCTCTCCAATCCAGGTCATATTGACTTCGGGCAGCACGGTTACGGCATTGGTAACGGTATCTGCACAGCCTAAGGCATGCGTAGCAGTCAAGGTTAACGTGTAATCCACGGGTTCTTCTGTCCCTGCGTAAGTGTAGGCGTAGGCATCTTGTGAAGCCATTTCCAAGGCGTCACCGTTTCCGTAGTTCCATTCGTATGCATCAGCCGATTGGCTTTCATTTGATATTTCAATACTGAATGGAGCGCAACCGATTTCTTCGTTTATGGTGAAAGCTGCCTGCGGCTGCGGCTTAACGCTAACGCTGGCCACGGCCGTACCCTCGCACCCGAAGGTGTTGAACCCTTGGAATGAAACCGTGTGGTTTACCAAATCATCCGTGTCGTTTGTCCAGAAGTGGGACGGTGCTGCGTCATTGGAGAATGAACCGTCACCGAAGTCCCAGTATGTCGTCGTGGCACCGGTCATTTCAGGCATAGTCAAAGCCAAGGGCGAGCACGCTTCATTGGCATCCAACGTCAATTCAAATACCGGTGCAGGATTCACTTCAATGGCTATTGTGCGCTCATCGCTGCAGCCTAAGTTGTCGATCGCGAGCAAGGTCACATTATAGATCGAGGTGGCATCGGTAGCCTCTGCAGCAAAGGTGTGCTGGACGTTTGTATTGTTGTCCACCAAACCGGGTGCCAGAGGGTCGCTAAAATTCCAGATGTGCAGGTCCCCGTTGGTGCTCACGTTCGTAAACGTGCTTACAAGAGGCTCGCAGCCGACGTTGACATCGGCGGAAAAAATAGCCTCGGGCTGTGGTTTGATATTGACTTCAGTCATTGCCGATCCCACGCAACCGTTTTCGGTTTCTGCAGAGAACGATACCGTAGCCGTCATCAATTCACCACCGGCGTTTTCCCAGGTGTGTGTAGGCCCCTGTCCAATTGCAGTGGCACCGTCACCGAAATTCCAGGTGATGGCTTGAGCACCATCGAGGATGGGCATCGTCAATTCCAATGGAGAGCAAACGCTATCTGCGGGTAATGTCAAGCTAAATGCAGCAGCAGGAAACGCTGTAATCTCGCGCGTTGTTGCGCTGACGCAGCCCAAGTCATCGCTGGCCGTCAAGGTGACAGTGTATGTTGTCTCTGTTCCGTCTGAGTCAAATTCAGCGGTGGTGTTCGGCGTAAAGGCGGAAGTGCCGTTTCCGAAGTCCCAAGCGAATTCATCGGCCTGTGTGCTCATGTTGCTAAACGCAACGCTTAATGGAGCACAGCCGCTTTCAATGGAGGCTGTAAAATCGGCTTGCGGTTGTGGCTTGATGTAGACCGTCGCGGATCCAGAACCCAGACAACCGTTGGCGGTTTCTGCTTCGAAGGAAACGATCGCCTCCATCAAGTCTTCTCCATTGTTTACCCATGTGTGTGTTGGGCTTTGGCCAGCCGCGTTGGTGCCGTCGCCAAAGTTCCACGTCAAGTTTTCTGCACCTGAAATTTCAGGTAGGGTCAATTGCAAGGGTGAGCATACCGTGTCGGATGCTAGGTTCAAGCTGAATGCTGCAGCGGGATGCACAGTCACCTCTCGTGTGGTAACATCTGAGCAACCCAAATCGTCGTGTGCTGTTAAGGTCACCTCGAATGAGGTGGTCGAACCATCAGCGGCGAAAGCGTGCGTTGGGTGTTCTTCGTGGCCGGTGGTGCCGTCCCCGAAGTTCCAATCATAAGAATCGGCCAAGATGCTGTAATTGTTGAATTGGCTGACCAATGGGTCACACCCTTCGTCGTTAGCCACCATGAAGTTGGCTATCGGCTGAGGTTTGATGTTGACTGTGGTCTCTGAAGTGCCCGGACAACCATCGGCCGTTTCCGCTTCCAAGGTGACCGTAGCGGTCATCAAACCCATAGACGCGTTGAACCACGTGTGGGATGGCGTTGCATCGTTTGATGTAGTTCCGTCTCCGAAATTCCACATGAAATTCTCTGCACCTTCCAGCACGGGCATGGTCAATTCTAAGGGTGAGCACACCGAGTCGGAACCCAAGTTTAGCGTGTATTCGGCCGCAGCGAAGACGTCCACTGTTGCGGTGGCAACATCGGCACAGCCCAAGGGGTGCGTGGCTGTCAAGGTGACTTCATATGCCGTGTTCGTGTCGATGCCGCTAAAGGTGTGGCTGACGTCGGTACCGGTGGCGATTGTGCCGTCACCAAAGTCCCAATTTAACGCAGTGTCCTCGGTGCTGGTGCTGGTGAACGCGGAAGCCAAAGGTTCGCATCCACTGAAGGTGTCAGCATTGAAACCGGCAGTAGGCTGAGGCTTTAATGTAATCAGATCAACCGCTAAGCCGGTGCATCCATGCTCGGTTTCCCCGGTAACACTGATTATGTAGTTGTCAAGACCCCCAGATGTATTTTCCCAAGCGTGATTGGGTGTGGCCTGGTCTGAATTGGAGCCGTCTCCGAAATCCCAAGCAATGTTCTGTGCGCCTTCGACAACTGGCAGGGTCATTTCAAGGGGAGAACAAGCGGTGTCCACAACGAGATCTAAGGTGAAATCTGCGGCGGGGTAAACGATAACCGTCAATGTATCGGTGTCGGTGCAGCCCAAGTCGTCATACGCCGTCAATGTAATGTCGTAGTTCTGGATGGTGCCGTCAGTGTAAAATGCCTGAGAGGCAGTTGGTCCGTCGTCGGTGATTCCGTTACCGAAGTTCCAAACGTAAGAGTCTGCATCGCTTGACACGTTCTCAAAGTTGGCTGCCAACGGCTCACATCCTTCAATGGCATCCGAAGAGAATTCCGCAATAGGTTGGGGACGTACGTACACGGTTTCAGTGTGCGAGTCTACGCAACCGAATACGGATATGCCGGTGAATGTGATAGAAGTGCCCATTAGACCGCCATTGGTGTTTTCCAAAACGATACTCGGAGCTTGTTCCGTAGTTGTATTACCGCCTCCAAAGTTCCAAGTGAACGAGTTCACGCCATTCATGAAGGGCATGGTCAACTCCAATGGAGAGCAAGCCGTATCGTTAGGAAGCGCATACGTAAAATCAGCTTCAGGGTATACTTCAACCGTCACTGATGTGGTATCGTTGCATGCTTCTACCGAATGTGCCACCAGATCAATCGTCTGGCTTTCAATGGCGTTGTTGATATTTTGCAAGGTGCCATCCCATGCGTTACTGGACGTTACGAAAGTTCCGTTGGCGTACCATTCATAGGCAATTGCACCTTCAGAGAGGTTGGCAATGGAAGGCGCGTAAGGCGCGCAGCCGGCATTGGCCGCAACATCCATTTGTGCAATGGCGCGCGGGAATGCATCCACCGTTATGCTATCCGTCGCTGTGCAGCCCACAGCCGAGGTTACCGTAACCGTAGCCGTGTGTCCACTGGATTCACCAATGGCGGTTTCCAGCGTGGCGTTTGTTGTTTCACCATTCAAGCCATTGCCATCGATTTCCCATGCGAAGGTGGAAGCGAGTGAAGCATCTGCATTGAAAGCGACTTCAAGGGGTGAACAACCGCTTAAGATGTCCGCTTGAGCTTCGACGGTTGGGTTGGGGTTGATGCCAACAAATTGTGAAGTAGAAGCAGAGCATTCGGGTGTGGTCACTGTTAAACTCACGTTGTAGTCCCCTGTGAAGGAGTAGTCGTGCGTTGGATTGGATTCGTAGCTAACGCTTCCGTCACCGAACTGCCAGTACCAACCTGTAATGTTGGTACCAAAGTCAGAAGTGGATTCATCTGAGAAGGAGGTGGTTTCCCCGAAGCACGCACCTTCGAATGTGAAATCCGCTGCAGGCTCGGGATGCACAGTAACGAACTGCTGGGCCGAGGATTGGCAGCCGTTGATTCCGGTCACTGCCACGGCAATTGGGTGGTTGCCTGATGAAGTAAATGTGATGGGGTCCAGCTGCATGCCCACTTGGAAAGCGGGTTCGGGCATGAAAGACCAAACATACAAGTACGAGTCAGTCGCACTTACGTCGCCAGAGACTGTAACTGCTCCGCACCCCTGAGTAGTTGAGAGATTCATGCTGACTTCGGGACGAGGCAACACGGTGATCTCGATGCTCGAAGTATCTGCGCACAAACCGTTCGTGCCCGGAAATTGAATTGCGCTTTGGACCGTGTAGTCTCCTGGGTTGGAGAACGTGAAACTCACGTGGCCCGTTGAGGTGTTCATGTAGTTGGGGTTCACTCCAAAATTCCAGGCGTACTCCACGCCGGTGGCTTCTTGGTGGAATTGAACCGAATTTCCTTCACACACACTTACCTCGCTGCTCCAAAAATCGCTGACAGGAGCGCTGGCGAAGTAGTGCCCTTCAATCGTGCAGGATCCGTCGGCTTCTGCCAACGTCACTGTGTAGCTCGAAGCGTTTCCAGTATACATATGGAGTGCTGGCGCATCACCAGGGTTGAACGGCCCTATGGCTTCGGTGGCGCTACCATCGCCCCAATCGATAACCAAGTCAGCCCACGACGTGGACGTCTCGATACTCAACGGAGCGGCAGTTGCACTGCAGTTGTACCACGTGGGATTAGATGTTGCAATTCCTTCGTTATCAATGATTTCCTGACACTGAGCGAAGATGGAATTGGGCGCAAGAGCACCCAAAAACAATGCAATGGATATGATATTTAAGCGGATCATACCCGGCTTTTACGGAAGTTTTCCGCCGAGGTTGCACTTCGGGATGCTTATTTACCGGCCTTTACCTCGTTGAGGATGGATTGGACCACGGAGGAAACGGCAGGGCAAAGGTGCGCATTCTGTTCTGTGATGTCCAAAATCGCGCGCATGTTTTTGCGGTCGGTGTGGGGAAATTCACGGCAGGCCTGTGGGCGCTCGCTGTAGATTCGGCATGCATTGGTCTCCTCCTCGAGGAATGGACAAGGGGCCGATTTCAAGACCCAGTCGCCGTCCACGTCGCGTTTCAAGTGCCGGCTCGAAAAGTCGGCTACCTTCATCCCCAGGTGTTTTGCGATGCGAACGATGTCGCGTTCTTTGAAAATGGGACTCGTTGTTTTGCAGCAGTTGGCGCAGACGAGGCAATCGATACGGTTGAAAGCGGCTTCATGTCCCCTGTGAACTTGTGCGTCGAGGTCCTTAGGGGCTTTGCGCCGCCAACCTGCGAACAGGCGCTGAATGGCCTTACGGTTGCGCGCCGACCATAGCAGTTGCAATTTGTAATCGTCTTTCAATGCGGATCTTGGAATGCCGGATTGGACGTGAAAGAGGTATCCGTTAAGGTATGCAGGAAGGCAATCAACTGCTCTTGCTGCACCGAGCCTAATTGAAGTCCACCAGTGCTGTATTTCATGAACGGATCCACCGTGGTGGAAGGGACTCCACCGGAATTATAATGTCCAATTACCTCTTCCAAGGTTTGGAAACGGCCGTCATGCATGTAGGGTCCGGTGAGCGAAATGTTCCTCAGCGTAGGCGTTTTAAACTTGCCGGAATCCAACGGATTTCCTGTAACTCCAGCATGACCTGGATCGGCAGCAAAGGCGCTGTCTAAGCCGTTGTTGCGAAACAAATAATCGCTGAACTGCAGCCCTGCCTCGCCGTGGCAGTGGAAACAATCCCCTCCGAATTCACCGCCTGGCGTCGTCTCTGGGTCACCGCCTTCGCGGAGGAAAATCTCGTAGCCTGCAAATTCCGCATCCGTCAAAAACGTTTCACCGCGCCTCCACCGATCAAATTTGGAGTCCGCGGAGACCATGGTCCGCAAAAACTGGGCAATGGCTTTTGTGGTGCGTTCAGGGGTGATGTTGTCATCGCCAAAGGCGACCGCAAAACGGGCCCGGTAGTCGTCGGAGTTCTGAAGGCGCTCCACCGCTTCACTCCATGGCAAAGCCATTTCATCGGGATGGGAGACCGGTTCGAGGATTTGCTCTTCGAGGGTAGAGGCCCGTCCGTCCCAAAAAAAGGTGGGAGACCAACCGATGTTGATGATGGCCATCGCATTGCGAAAGCCTTGAGCGCCCGTAATGCCAGTACTGATTGGGTTAGGGTCTGAAAATCCGGCCGATGGGAGGTGGCATGAACCGCAGCTCATGGACTCGTCTGCGGACAATTTCTTTTCCCAGAAAAGCAGCCGCCCCAGCTCGATGCCCTCCACGGTGAGCGGATTGTCCTCGGGAATATCCATCGGAGGAAAAAATGCGGGGATTTCAAGCACATACGGCGTGGCCACAGGTGAGCAGTCTGGCGTACCACATGGCAGCACGTCGTCTTGGCAACGCTCACAGCCGGTCAAGGCCATCATAGCCAGGATGTACAAGCCGAATCGCATGCGTTTTCCTTCGGTCATTCAACGTTTATTTCCCAAGCTTCCACCAGCAGGTCCATCATGCGGCCGCCCAGACTATCCCCTTGGGCGTTGTGCGTGACCGGGTCCGATGCCAAGTCAATGGCGTCTCCCGAACCGATGAGTGCCTTCGCTGCATCCAAGGTGAGCGTCAGGGTCGTGGTCTCTTCCGAAGCAACGACAATTGGCTCGGGCAATTCGAGGGTGACCATTCGGTAGCTGATATCCGTTCCGCAATGGTAGGATACCGGTTCAATCAATTGAGTTCCACTTTCGAGGGCAAATTTCCCTTCGTACTTGACAAAAATGTACCCGGAAGACCACGTCCAGAACATTCCCGCGGAGCCAATGACACTAAGGGGGTGGCTGTTAGGATAGGATGCAGGATCAATATCGGTGTTGATTTCAGGAGGGAGGCCCATTCCAAAACGAACTGCATCATAAGATCCAGCTTTTAAGCTGCTTACGATGTTTTGCGCATGCACGCTAAAATCGATGAGACTTACCTCTGCACCTTCGATCCACTCTCCGTCGCTTCGAAATGCGACAGGAGCCACATAAAGCTGCAAGTTGTCCAAGCGAATCGGGTAGCCGTTGTGATCGGTTGCGACTTGTTCCAATGCGTAGGCTTCTTCGCCCCATGTCAGCTCGAAGTCAATCTGTGCCTCACCAGGCAAGGTGATGGGCTGCTCGGGATTGCACCGCTCGCAGCCGGTGAGGACCAGGACGAGTAGTCCAATAATGGGAAGGGGTAAGCGTGTTAGCATGGCGTTTGCACGTTGTTTATCAAAGGTATAACGTCTAATTTGTGCAGACGTTGCACAGCGCTCACAATAAGCTAAAAATGGAGGTCAAATTTGCGAAGAAGGGGTTTCACGTGGTGAAAGCGAGCGCTGGATCAGGCAAAACCTACCGCTTGGTGCGTGATTACCTCGCTTGCTGCCTATGGGAGAACAACCCGCATTACTTCAAACACATCTTAGCGATTACGTTCACCAACCTCGCTGCGCAGGAAATGAAGGAGCGTATCTTGAGCGATGTCCGGGAGGTGGCAGAGGGGAAGGGTGCGATGCACGGGTCGTTGCTTGAAATTATCCCCATTGCACCGGAAGAATTGGAACGAAGGGCACGTGCCTTGGGCGAGGCCATGATGCACCGGTACGAAGATTTTAGCGTCATGACAATCGACAGTTTTGTCAACCGCTTGGTGCGCAGTTTTAGCAAGGATTTGCAATGGGAAGAGGACTTTCAGATAGAATTAGATGAGGAAGCACTGCTAGATGAGGCTATTTCACGGTTGCTCAGCCGCGTTGGAAGACCGGATGAAAAGGCGTTGACGGCCATGCTTGAAGGTTTCGTGAGGCAGCAGGTCGAGGAAGAGAAAAACGCCATTATCCGGCACCAACTGCAGTCGTTCAGCAAGCAGGTCACCAAGGAAAACATGCAAGCTGCGTTGCAGGCTTTGGACCCTGCTGAATGGACGCCAGAAGCACTCGAGCGGTTCCGCAAGACCCAACGCGAAGCACTTCGCAAGCGACGCGCGGTGCCCGTGGATGCCGCCCAAGTGGCCCTTGCTCGGATTGCAGCACTCGGATTGCAAGACTTGGACTTCAGTTACGGCGATCTGCCCAAGTGGCTTCGTCGAGTGGCCAACGGATCTGGGCGAAAAGCCACGATTGGAAAGCGTCTAGCCGCTCAGTTGGAGGATTCGGTGTTTTGGTCTTCCAAAGCTTCCGATTCAACTGCGGCACAAATTCAAGACGCCATTCCGGCCATAGAACAGGCTGCACATGCGTGGCGTGAACTCTACGAGGGTGAATCGGGACGGGTGTTCAAACTCCAAGAGCACCTGCAGCAGCGTGTGAGTTTGATTGGAACTCTCGGCTTAATTCGCGACGAGCTCGCCGCCGTGGAAGAGGAAAAAAACGTGCGCCTGTTGTCCACCCTCAATCGCGAAATCGCGGCCATTGTGCGTGACAACCCCGCGCCGTTCATCTACGAGCGCATCGGCAACCGGTACCGCAATCTGTTCATTGATGAGTTTCAGGACACTTCGATTACTCAGTGGCACAACTTGATTCAGCTTTTTGAGCACCTCGTTTCACTCGGTGAAATGGGCATGGTCGTGGGCGATGGCAAACAGGCCATCTACCGGTGGCGAAACGGCAACTATGAGCAGCTCGAGGCCTTGCCGAAACTCATTGGCAATCCGGGACCTGTGCTCATCGAGGCTGCACAAGCGTTGAAGCGTGCCCACCTCCCGGCGACATTGAATTTCAACCGGCGCTCGGGGTCAGCGATAGTGGACTGGAACAACCGGTGGTTTGCGAGCGTGCAACGCCACCTCCCAGAATCCCTACAAGGCGTCTATGACGATGTGCAGCAAACACCAACGGCCAAGCACCAGGGCAACGTGCACTTGGCTTGCTTGGTTCAGGAAAAGGGTGTCGGCAAGCAAGATCAGCGCAATGCGTGGGTGGTACAACGCATTTTAGCCCACACAGGAGGTGCCCTCGTCGATAAAGGAGGAACTAAACGGTACGTCCAACCTGCTGATGCTTCGGCTTATTTTTCGTTATCCGACATCGTCGTGTTGCTACGCCGCAATAAGGACGGCGCGGCCCTCGCTCAGCACCTTATGGATTGCGGCATTACACCGTGGACCTCCGAAAGCCTTCATCTGGGTAGGCATCCGGTCGCGTTGGCGATTGTGGCTCTGCTGCGTTCGGTAATTGATCCGGACAACCCTGCGCATGTGCTGGCCTTCGTTCAGAACTACTGTGCCATCGACCGCACGGCGTCTGAAGCGGAGTTGCTGAGAAGCCACCGCACCGTGACTGTTTATCTCGGGTCCGACGGCATTGAACGCAAGCGCAGTTCGATGGATTTACGTGCCTTGTTTCAAGCTGTGGCGCCCGAATTGCGCCCTTGGGAACTGGTGACGGCGCCGTTGACGTTGCTGGTAGGCCATTGTTTTGAGGCCCTCGACTGGTCCAATCGTTTTCCGGCGTACACAGAGGGCATGTTGGAATTGGTGCATGAAGTGGTGACCCAGCGTCGGGGCACGTTAAAAGACTTTTTATCCCACTGGGACCGTCGGGGCCACAAACGGAGCATCCGCGTGAGTGGGGCGCAAGATGCAGTTCAAATCATGACGCCCCACAAGGCGAAAGGCTTGGACTTCAAGGTGGTCATCGCGCCGATTCATCCGGAAAAAATCGACCGGTTCAAGGATGAAATCCCTGTTCGGTTGGATGCGGACCGGTTCGGGTTGCCAACAGCGCTGTTGCGGGACAGCGATCTAAAGGATACGGTAATGGACCACGAGCGTCAAGCCGAAATTGACCGTACTGTTTTGGATGCCTTGAATGTGGCCTACGTGGCTGCTACCCGTGCAGTGGATCGGCTGGACATAGGGTTGGAATTCGACAAGGATCCATCGGCTGATATGGCGATTCAAACGCTTCCGCAATTGCTGTGGAAAGGATGGCAAGAAGCCTTTCCGGAACGCGTTGATTCAGCAACGCTGAAGGATAATGTTGGGGTGCCAGATCGAAAAGCGAGTACTGTCGCTGAAAAGAGCGTCGGAGTGGACCATGTGCAGCGCCTCGCGTTAGGCCAGCCGTACGGTCAACGCATTGCACGCCCCAAGTTGCATTGGGCTGCGCTTGCTTCTGAAGGTCAATGGACTCCCATAGAGCACGGCAACGCCGTTCACGGATTGTTGGGTGAGTTGAAGCACACAGCGGATTGGCCGGACTTGAAGGAGCGTGTAGAGCGCGCCAATCTGTGGACCCCAGATCAGCGCGCTTCCGTCGCAACCCTGATAGAATCCATCCTCCACGGGGACGATACCAAGCGGTTTTTTCAAGCGCACGCCACGGAAGTGTTCGCGGAGCGTACCGTTCACTTTGGAAACGGTGAGTTGGGGCGGCCTGATCGAGTGGTGTGCTTCGATGCGGTCTGGCACGTGGTCGATTTTAAAACCGGCAAAGAACGCGACAAGGACAAGGCCCAAGTGGCGGGGTATTGCGAGGTGCTCAGCGCGATGCATCCGAACGACGCTGTCAAAGGCTGGTTGATTTATACGGAGACCCTGCAACTTGTGAATGTGCCTGTGCTGTTCGGCGCCTCGTGAAGGGGCGATTTTGCGGTTGGTTACCTAACTTGCTGATTCAAGCCTGATTTCATGAAGAAAGCCTGCCTTTTTACGTGTTGTGCTTTGCTCTGTGGTGTGCTGCTGGCCCAGCATACCACTCCGAATGCACCGTTGTTTCAAAAGGGATTTCCGGTGCCGCAAGCGCAGCCTGATGCTTCCTTGGAAATCCGCGCAGAGGCCTGCGCTCCGGCCACCGCGCTCCGGGACTTGGAATGGAATAACGTGCGCGCCCTTATTGAAAATGCCGGGGCATTGTGGTACGACCGCGCCATCGATAAGGGAGCCTTCATGGTCCCAAAGGAAGAAGGAGTTTCTGTGGTTTACGGGGGAGCGCTGTGGTTGGGCGGCATCAGCCCAGACCAACAACTCAAGCTTGCGGCCGTGCGCTACCGCAACGTAGGTAATGATTTCTGGCCCGGACCGTTGACCAACACCGGTGCGGCGGAAGTAGACCCCACTACATGTGAGCAGTACGATCGTTTCACCATCACACAGCGGGCGGACGCCATGCGTCACCGCCAGTATTTTGATTGTGTGGCTGATCCGGACTGCGACCTTGAAGAGCTGTTTCCGAACGGTTACACCATCCCATCTTACTTTTTCGAATACCCGGCACACGGCAACGTTGGCCTCAACCAAGACTATTACCTCTCGCCCTTCAAGGATTACGACGGCAATGGGTTTTACGATCCCTCAGCGGGTGACTACCCCTGGTACGATTTTCTCCAGGAAATCGATTGCGCCGAGCGCCGCCGAGAAGACCAGGTCCCGCTGTACGGGGACCAGACGTACTACTGGATTTTCAATGACAAGGGCAACATCCACTCCGAGTCTCAAGGGGAGCCCATTGGCATGGAAATCCGAGCGCAGGCCTTCGCCTTTTCGACCAACGATGAGGTCAACAATATGCAATTCTACAACTACGTGTTGATCAACCAAGGCACGCAAACCTTGACGCAAACCTACTTCGCGCAATGGGTGGACTGCGATCTGGGTGGCCACGTGGACGACTACGTGGGGGTGGACGTAAAACGCGGACTTGGTTACAGCTACAACGGCGACGCGTTCGATGAACCTACGAGCTACTCCATAGGCTACGGGGAGAACCCGCCGGCTATGGGGGTCGACTTTTTCGAAGGCCCCTACCAGGATTCAGATTCCATTGACAACCCGCTGACCACGGTTTTCTCCGATGCGATTGACTCGCTTGGTATCCCGTACCAAGGTATTGGC
Source organism: Crocinitomicaceae bacterium (assembly GCA_002690915.1). Lineage (GTDB taxonomy): Bacteria > Bacteroidota > Bacteroidia > Flavobacteriales_D > Sanyastnellaceae > UA16. The sequence continues at coordinate 187 of NZGF01000037.1, read as the reverse complement.
ATCGGTTACGGTGACGGTGTCATCGACAACGAGCGCTACGGCATGCGAAAGTTCATTTACTATAACTGGAACTTCGGCATCAACGGCCAACCGACGTTGGCAGCGCAGTACTACAACTACATGCGGGGATTCTGGAAAAACGGACAACGCATGGCTTACGGAGGCGACGGCTTGACCGCTGCCACGG